>JBPCVZ010000107.1:0-10956 GCA_051010015.1 Hyphomicrobiaceae bacterium | reverse complement strand
ATATGGAAGATGCCGGCGTCACGGTAGAGATCATTGGTTTCCTGGCTGATGCCGCTGCGCTCGCCGGTCATCAGGGCGTTGGCCATGATGCCGGTCTCACCCGGCAACGCTCGTTCGATGCGCTGACCGATTCCGGTGCGCAATTCCTGAAGGTAGGTGTTGACGCGAACCGCTATTGGCTGCGGCCTGTCGCTCTCTATTGCTTGCGGTCTGGACAAGGCATAACCGACCCCGCCAATCCCTTGAAAAAACGCAGCGCGCGCGAAGTCATACCCGCGTGGCTGCGCCGGCGGCGGAGGTCCGGCGAGGCGGGCCACGATATGAACCGTATTGCCCGCTCGGATGACCGCGCTGGCATCGCGCAAACGTATGCGCACCCGCTGCGGTGTCCGGTTCGCGGCCAACCCCTCAATTTCGACAACATGTAACGTCAGGCGCTGCGTATCGTCGGCGCGGTGCTCTACTCGTTCGATATGACCTATGACGACGGCTTTGCGAATGGGCTGTGACAAGACCGGCGCGCGGACCCACTCGGTGCGCAGTTTCGCCATGCCGAAGCCTATCGCGACGACGATCATGGCATTGAGGGCCATTCGGGCTGGCGGATAAGAACGAAGAATGAGCCGCAGCGCGACCGCCATCGCGATCGGCAGCGACGCCGATAGCGGATGTGGCTCGGTTGCAAGTCCGAAATAGAGCGCGATCCCGACCGCGAACATGGGCGCCGTCCAAAGAGACCGTCGATGGGCTTCCTCTGTCAACGGATTTGCAAGCGACATTCGTCGCGCCCGCGCTGCCAAGGCGTCGCCGTGAACTGTGCTCCTGAGCCGGTCGATCAGTTGCTGCACCATCATTGCCGACGGTACGACCCTGGCATTTTGAGCTTCAACTAGGCGATCTCCTAGCTCGCCCTTCTGTAGGAGGTGCGCGATCGCGGCCCAAGGTCTTACCGTCGCCGCAGCGGTGTGATATTGAGGTCGCCTATTTTCCTGACACGAAACCAGAGGCTGCCGAGATTGCTTTGCGATTGCCGCTCTGCCATCGGCAAGACATGACATGACGGAAACGTCTGCCCGGGCCATCACGCGCTTTGCGCCATCGCCAACAGGTTTTTTGCATATTGGCGGCGCCCGAACGGCGTTGTTCAATTGGCTTCTCGCACGTCGTCTTGGAGGTAAATATCTCCTCCGGATCGAGGATACGGATCGGGCACGTTCGACGGACGAAGCCATCCAGGCCATTCTCGACGGCCTCGCTTGGCTCGGACTGGATGCGGACGACGCGCCGTTGTTTCAATTCGAACGCCAGGCGCGCCATCAAGAAGTCGTTGAGACGTTGCTCGCGAACGGGCATGCCTATCGATGCTACTGCGCGCCTGAGGAACTGCAGGCGATGCGCGAATCCGCCGAGGCGGAAGGCCGCCCGCCGATTTACGACGGCCGCTGGCGTGACCGCGATCCCGCTGATGCGCCGCCCGGCGTTCCACCGGCGATCCGCCTCAAGACGTCCAATGCGGGTGAGACCTTGATCGATGATCAGGTCCAGGGCGCCGTTACATTTCAGAATGCCAATCTTGATGATCTGATCATCCTGCGTAGCGACGGAACGCCGACCTATAACCTCGCTGTCGTGATCGATGACCACGATATGGGAGTGACACATGTGCTGCGGGGCGTTGATCACCTCACCAACGCCGCCCGCCAGGTTCAGATTTACCGGGCTATGGATTGGCCGGTGCCGGTTTTCGCGCATGTGCCACTCATTCACGGTGCCGATGGCGCAAAGCTATCCAAGCGACACGGTGCGCTTGGTGTCGAGGCCTATCGCGCAATGGGCTTCCTGCCCGATGCCTTGAAGAACTATCTCGTCCGGCTCGGCTGGAGTCATGGCGATCAGGAGGTTTTCACAGAGGCTGAAATGATCGACGCCTTCGGCTTCGAGGGACTAGGCAAGTCGGCGTCACGGTTTGATTTCGCCAAATTAGAAGACCTCAATGGTCAATACATTCGGCAAACCGGTGACGGCACGTTGATCGAACACATCAAGGTTCTGTTTGGTGACATGGAGGATGGCGCCGTCCTTCTCGAGAAGTTCGAGGAAATCGGTTTTTCGCGTCTCGAAAGCCTTATGCCGGCAATTAAGGAGCGCGCTAAAACGCTGCACGACCTCATCGACAACGCCCGTTTCCTGATTGCTGAGCGACCGCTCAGTTACGACGAAAAATCGGCCAAGACTCTCAATGACGATGCCAAGGCGCGCCTTGCAGCGCTTAGCCCGATCTTGGAATCTCTGGCGGAGTGGACGGTCCCATCCATCGAGGCCGCCATTCGCGAATTCACCACGTCGGGAGGCTACAAACTGGGTCAGGTTGCACAGCCCTTGCGCGCGGCCATGACCGGTCAGGCGATTTCCACCCCGATTTTCGACGTCGTGGCGACCTTGCCCAAAGATGAGGCAATCGGTCGATTGCGCGACGCAATATGACGTTGCCGTTGCCGCCCGGTAACATGAGATGCAATTTAGGCACATCAAACGATTTGCGTGGCCGTCGGGGCCGATCAAATATTGGAATTTTTGAGGCGGGCAGGTGCCGGATAGGTGGTAATCTCTGGCTTGTCGCGCTGCACAATATATAATGGGCATACATCGGGATTCGACCCAGCGCTTATACTGGCAGCAGGGAACGAAACAGAACAACCTTGGGAAGGAATGGCCATGAACGTGCACGACACGCCGGGACGCGCAGCTTCACTCTCCTGGAACGGTAAAGAACCGCGTCTGCCAGTCCGTTCGGGTACGTTGGGGCCGGACGTCATAGATGTTGGCCGGCTCTACCGGGAAACTGATTGTTTCACCTATGATCCGGGTTTCACCTCAACGGCCAATTGCAGTTCGCGCATTACTTATATCGACGGAGACGAGGGCGTCCTTCTCTATCGCGGCTATCCCATCGACGAGCTTTCGAGCCGCTCCAACTTCATCGAAACTTGCTATTTGTTGCTGCACGGCGAGTTGCCGAACGCTGGTGAGTACAAGCAGTTCGAGGAGACGATCACGCGCCACACGATGGTGCACGAGCAGATGACTCGGTTTTTCACCGGCTTTCGGCGTGACGCACACCCCATGGCAATCATGGTGGGGACCGTCGGTGCGCTCTCCGCATTCTATCACGACTCCACTGACATAAATGATCCGAAGCAGCGCATGATCGCTTCGCACCGCATGATCGCAAAGATGCCGACGATCGCGGCAATGGCATTCAAGTATTCGATCGGGCAGCCATTTATCTATCCACGCAATGATCTCGACTACACGTCAAATTTTTTGCAAATGTGCTTTGCGGTACCTTGTGAGCCGTATCGCATTGACCCTGTGTTGACGAAAGCGCTCGACCGCATTTTCATCTTGCATGCTGACCATGAGCAAAATGCTTCGACATCGACTGTCAGGTTGGCGGGCTCTTCGGGCGCCAATCCTTTTGCCTGTATCGCAGCCGGCATAGCCTGTTTGTGGGGTCCGGCACATGGTGGCGCCAATGAAGCAGCGCTCGATATGCTCGAGGAAATCGGCAGCGTTGATCGCATTCCCGAATACATCGAAAAGGCCAAAGACAAAGATGACCCGTTCCGCCTGATGGGCTTCGGCCACCGCGTCTACAAGAACTATGATCCGCGCGCCAAGGTGATGCAGGAGACGTGCCACGAGGTGCTTGACAACTTGGGCGTCAAGAATGAGCCGATGCTCCAAGTTGCCATGGAACTTGAGCGCATTGCGCTCGAGGATGAGTATTTCATCGAAAAGAAACTCTATCCCAATGTCGACTTCTATTCAGGTATCACGTTGCGCGCGATGGGCTTCCCGACGTCGATGTTCACCGTGCTGTTTGCCGTGGCGCGCACCGTCGGTTGGATTGCGCAATGGAAGGAAATGATCGAGGATCCTGAGCAGCGTATCGGTCGCCCGCGCCAACTGTACATTGGCCCCGACAAGCGCGACTTTGTGGACATTGCAAGCCGATAGAAACACGGCTTTCACACGTCGTATCGTCTTTGGGCAGTTTTGGGCGAGCGCCTGAGACTGCCCTTTTCTTTAGAATGTTCGCTGAATATGGCCGGTGGCCGCGTGCTGCATAACAACATCGGCCGCTTTCTGACTGGGTTTTTCTTTTAGCGGTCGCATTTTTTCCGATAGCCGATCGAGGGCCTCCAGTTGTGCCTGCCGTGCGGGACCGTCTTCAATCAAGTCGATCAATGCCGCACTCAACTGCTCGGCGTTACACTCTTCCTGGAGAAACTCCGGAAACACCTTCTCGCCCAGCACCAGATTGGCGAGCACCACCGAATCGACCTTCACCAGGAACCGCAGTTTGGCAGCCAGCCCATCGACGCGATACGCGACCACCATCGGCGTGCCTGCCATGCCGAGTTCGAGGGTCACTGTGCCAGAAGCTGCAAGAGCCGCGCGCGCCAGGCGAAAGGCTGCGAACTTTGCATCATCGCCATCGATGAGATGGCGTCGCATCGGCCATTTTCTTGATAGTTCATCGATCCGATCGCGCAGGTGCGGCACGCACGGCATCAGCAGTTCGCAACGGTGTCCGGCTCGGTCAAGTGTGTCGATGGTTTCACCAAACACCGGCATCAGTTTTTCAATTTCTGACCGGCGGCTTCCGGGCAGCACGACAAGTGGGATGCGATTGCGATCGAGCCCGAAACGAGCCACCCACATTTCGGTATCGAGCGCCTGAATGGATTGCTGGCGTTCGCAAAGCGGGTGGCCGACATAGGTTGCCGGTGGTCCGTTGAGGCGCTCAAGTGCGTCCGGTTCAAACGGGAGCAACGCGAGGACGTGATCAATGAAGCGCGCCATTTTCTTCGCGCGTCCGGGTCGCCAGGCCCACACACTGGGACAGACATAGTCGATGATCGGCGTTTCCGGCAATTGGCGGCTGAGGCGCTTTGCGACCTGATGCGTGAATTCCGGGCTGTCGATGATCACGATGATGTCGGGTTTAGCTGTGACGGCCGCGGAGACGGTTCGATAAACCCGTCGTGTCAACCGCGGCAATGCTCGCAGGATCGCGAGCGGGCCCATCACCGAGATATCGGCCAGGGGAAACAGGGACGTGAGCCCTTGCGCTTCCATTGCCTCGCCGCCAACCCCGATAAATCGTATCTGCCCCTTGCGACGTGACGCAAGCTCACGCATCAGCCCGCCGCCTAGTACGTCTCCTGAGTGTTCGCCGGCGATGATGAAGACCGTCAACTCGTCCTGCGATGCCATGCGCAAATCGTGTGTTACCGAGGCCGCCTCGCGGACGGGCTCAGCACGCGGCGGCTTTGGTGTTTCGATCGTGTTATTTCGCAAGCGCGAAATTAGACTGTCGTTTCGCGGCGTCATTGAGGACTCAGCACAAAGTAGTTTTCACCGTCGGCGAAGGCCACCAACCGATCCAAGGTAGTTGGATTATTTGTTGCGTTCAAAATGGCGAAGCCGGCGATTTTGGTATTTCCGAGCGTCTCGTAGAGCTTGGGATTGATGGTGTCCGCCGATTCAACCACCAATGTCCGATTGCGTTTCGATTTCTCGCGCCGATCCCCCCATTGTGCAAGCTTTTCGCCACGCTCCACAAAACCGCTAAACGTCTCCCCCACGTTGAGCGCGAGAACGTTCTCGCGTCCGATGAGCGCCGCGGAGATACGCACTGCGCTGCGAACGCTGGTCAGGAGTTGGAAGCCTTTGCATGCATCTCGCCTGAATTGTGCGGATGGGGGCGTTCGGGCATGAGAGATGAGCGTTGTCGCTCCTGACGATTGCGCCGCCTGTGTACGACTGGCATCATTCTGGACCGCTACCGGTAGGCCGACAACCGCGATACCGGCAGCCTTGGCGTGCTGCAACATTTCGGCGCGCGATACAATGAGACTGCGGCCGGCTTCAAGCGCGACGGTCGAGACACCGGCCCTGGCGCATTTCTCGATGGTTTCAGTGCCGACGGTTGGCAGGTCGACGCGTTGGTCCTGTTCAGGCTTGGCGGCTTTGATCAAGACGCGATTGTCGGCAGCGATACCGTTGACGAGGTTCGCAGGCGGCAGGCGCCCGAGTAGACCGTTTGTGCCTTCCGCGCCTTCGATGGCAATCAGACGGGTGTGGTCCATCACGACGGCCTGACCGACGTCAAACTTGCCCATGTCGTGAATAAGCTGGATGCCGGCTGCAGCCGCGCTCCGGCCCGCCGGCGAAAAATCTCCGGTCATGACACCGGCTGGAGTCAGCAAGGCCGGAGCGACGTCCGCGATGCCGCGTACAATCAATCCATTGCGCTCGAAGAAACCGGCTATTCTGCGGTTGACCTGATCATCACCACCTCGCGTCAGCGACAGGATCGTTGCAATGTTGCGCACGAACCCCCAATCGATGGTCAGACGTCTCAAGTCCGGCCGTCGGGCGTGACCAGCAATCACGATCTCCCGTACACCGTTGGAACGCAGAGCCCTCAACAACGCGCCGGTTTGTCCGATACCGACAGTGGTGACTGGAAACCCGTCGTAGTTGGCATCCGCCATGCCGGCAATTGATACAATGTTGGTTGGGCGGCCTTCGCGACGTAGTGATTGCGCGACTTCCAGGGGCAGTCCACCGCCGCATGCAAGAACGGATATGGGCAAGGAAGCGGCAGCCGGTTGATCGACATGCGCTTTGGTCAGCATCGCACCCAATCAGTTTGCGCCGCCGGCGCGCGGTGTGCACAGCGAACGTTTCCCCCCCTCGCGAATGAACTCGAGGATTTCATTGACCACAGGATGCTCCGAAAACTCGCTTCCAATATCCTCGACGCGCTCTGCCAACGTGCCTTCTTCGGCAAAAAGCAAGCGGTAGGCGCGTCTGAGATCGTGGATCGCCTCCCGCGAGAACCCCCTGCGCTGTAGTCCGACAATATTCAGGCCTGATAGATAGGCACGATTCCCCATCGCCATGCCGTAAGGAATGAGGTCGTTTTCAAGGCCGGACATGCCGCCAATGAAGGCGTGTGGGCCGACGCGCGCAAATTGGATGACGGCGGCGCCGCCGCCGATGATAACATAGTCGGAAATGGTGCAATGGCCGGCGAGCATGACGTTGTTGGAGAATATGACGTTGTTTCCAACATGGCAGTCATGGCCGACGTGCGAATTGGCGAGGAACGCGCAGTTGTTCCCGATCGTCGTGCTCATGCCACCGCCCTCGGTGCCGGGGTTGAGGGTGACGCCTTCACGAATTATGCAGTCGTCGCCGATCGTCAGGGTCGATGCTTCGCCTTTGTACTTAAGGTCTTGCGGCTGATGGCCAACCGAGGCGAAAGGAAAAATCCGCGCGCCGGCGCCGATCTTGGTCCTTCCCGCAACCACAGCATGCGAGATCAATTCGCATCTTGGCCCCAGTTCAACATCTCTGCCAATGATGGAATAGGCACCTATTTGGCAGTCATCACCCACAACAGCGCCATCTTCGACAATCGCGGTTGGATGGATGTTGGGCTTATCCGGCATGAAGGTGCGTCGTTTCCTCGGTATCCACGATCATCGCGCTGATTTCGGCTTCTGCAACCGTCTTGCCGTCGACTTTGGCATCGCCGGCAAACCGCCAGGCGCGACCACGGCTGCGGATTTTCCGAACGTGATAGAAGAGTTGATCGCCGGGCACAACAGGCTTGCGGAATTTGGCCCGGTCTATACCCATGAAATACACGAGCTGCGGGCGGTAACTCTCGCCGAGGCTGTGAACGCACAATGCGCCGGCGGTCTGCGCAAGTCCTTCGATGATCATAACCCCGGGCATCACGGGAAAGCCAGGAAAGTGGCCTTGGAAGAAGGGCTCGTTGAAAGTCACGTTCTTGAGCCCAGTGGCGCTCTCGTCGCGATCCATATCGAACATCCGATCGACCATCAAGAACGGGTAGCGATGCGGCAAAAGCTTAAGCAGGCGCGCGATATCTGCCGTTGCGAGGGATGTTTCGGAGTTCTTCTGGTCGCTCATATCTCGTTCTTTCTACGTATCACCCGCCCGCGCTTGCGGAACTGTTTGGCACATCGATAGAAGCCGGCTGAGAGGCGGCTACCGGATCGTTACCGAAAGACCTGGCTCAGCCGTGATTTCGGCCCCATTACCTCCTAAGCACGTTCATTCTTGACCAACCGGCGCAAGACGGCCTGTTCCGCAGCCCACTGGCGATAGGGGCGCGCAGGCGTGCCACCCATTTTCGCCCCCGGCGGTACGTCGCTGATCGGGTGTGAAGCACCTGCAATCTGCGCGCCATCTCCGATTTTGATGTGTCCTGGCACTCCGGATTTTCCCGCCATGATGACGAAATCGCCCAATTCGCAAGACCCGGCAATGCCTGTCAAAGCGACGATGACACAGTGGCGCCCGATCACGACGTTGTGCCCGATCTGAACCAAATTATCAATTTTTGTGCCCTGACCAATGATCGTATCGTTAAGCGCACCACGGTCGATCGTTGAATTGGCACCAATATCGACATCGTCCTGGATCACGACACGCCCGATCTGGGGCACTTTGCTGTGACCTGAGGGGCTCATGGCAAAGCCGAAGCCGTCTTGGCCGATTGAGGCGCCGGCATGAACGGTTACTGAATTCCCCATCAGCGTGTGCGTCAGGGTTACCCGCGGGCCGACAAAGCAGTCTCGACCGATCGTGCAACGATACCCCACGACGGCTCCGGCGCAGATGCGGGTGCCGGCCCCGATGCGGACTTCCGGGCCGATGACGGCAGTGGGTTCGACGATCACGCCTTCTTCAAGCTGGGCCGAAGGTGAAATATTGCCATCGCGCATGTCATCGAGAATGCGCGGATATTGGCTGTCTGGATAATACAGCGCCAGGGTGGCGGCGAACGCGTGATATGGTTCCGGCACGATCAACGCCGCCGTCTCAGACGGCAACTGATCGGCAAAATTGGCCGCGACGAGACAGGCTCCGGCCGATGTCGTCCTGAGTTGCGGTAGATACTTGCGATTATTGAAAAACGAGATGTCCGATGGACCGGCGTCCTGCAGCGTTGCGATATCTGAAAGTGGGCGCGCTGTTGCGGACTCGCATTCAGCGTTTAGTTCTTGTGCCAATTCGCCAATCGTAAATGGGCCTGACCTTTCGAAGAACCCTGGGTGCTGCATTGCAGAATGCACCTTTCTACGTGGCTTTAAGGCGTCGCATCGGGCTTGGCCAAGGCTTTGGGGCCGATGGCCGGCGTGTCAGTTGCCGGTATAGTAATAATTGACGACTTCAGGGAATAGCATAGCAATCGTCACACTCAAAAGGGCTTTCGTGCCCAGGATTCTTGCTGCGAGCCCCTTCGTGAGGATCGTAGGCCGAAAACCATGACGACCGGCCTTTTTGGGGCCGGTCGTCATGCATAGAGGTGGCGGTCATCGTCGGCGCGTCTCATACCGCCATCAGAACTTCGTCGAAGCACCGAAACGGAAGCGCTGGAGTTTGTCGTAATCTTCATATTGCAGCGGGAATGCATAGTCGACGCGCAACGGGCCGAGTGGCGAATTCCACAGGAGACTAGCGCCAACTGAAGCACGGACCGAGGAGTCGGCAGCGAGGTTCACCACGTTGGTTTTTGCAGAATCGGTTGCTCCGAACAATGATCCGGCATCGGCGAATACGGCACCGCTCATGCCAAGATTTTCCGGAATCAACGGTAGCGGGAAGCGGATTTCAGCGTTCACAGCCCAATAGGTCTTGCCACCGAGGGCGTCTTGGTCACCGCTGAGGTCACGCGGGCCGTAGCCGGCCTTCTCAAAGCCTCGTACCGTTTCTCCACCGCGATAGAACACGTCAAGCAATCGGACGTCGTCGCCGCCCCAGCCCTCAATATGTCCGGCGACGGCACGGCCAACCAGCGTGACCTTTTCGAACAGAGGATAGTAGGCCCGGCCTTCACCCTGCACTCGTACGTATTGGACGTCACCGCCAAGGCCAGCGAAATTCGTAGAACCAAGCAGGTAAATCCCGCGATTCGGGGTGCGTGGATGATTTCGGGTATCATACTGCAGCGTCACGCCCAACGCCGATGTGACTGCCGTCCCTTCGGCATCCTTCACGGCCAGCGAGGCATCATTTTCAACGTCGTAGATCTCATCGCGGCTGATCGTATACCGTGTCGTCATCCATATGTTCTCAGACAAAGGAAAGCCGATTCGTGGCGAGAACCCTGTTTTGCGCGTCTTGTAGGAAGACGAATCGCTGAGATCAATCTCTTTGTGGAACAGATCGAAGCCGGCCGAGACGTTCTTGTCGAGGAAACGTGGTTCGGTGAAACTGAGGTCGGCTTGCAGGCGGCTTAGCGAACCGCCCAATTTCAGTCGCAGAAACTGGCCGTTGCCCATGAAGTTACGCTCGGTGATGGCGATGTCGCCGATGACGCCTTCAGAGGTTGAATAGCCGGCTCCGAATGACAATTCCCCGGTTGGCTGTTCGGTCAGTTTGACAATGATGATGACCCGGTCGTTCGTGCTGCCGGGGCGCCTTTGCACCTTGACCGCCTTGAAAAAGCCAAGTGATTTGATGCGTTTCTCGGCACGATTGACCAGCAACGGATTGTAAGCATCGCCCTCGACCAGACGAAACTCGCGACGCACAACCTTGTCTTTGGTACGCACATTACCGACGATGTCGATCCGCTCGATGTAGATGCGTGGACCCTGATCGATGACATAAGTCAGATTGATAAGCTGGCCGGCAGGATCTCGATCGGCCCGCGGACGTACCCGGACGAAGGCAAATCCCTGCGCGGATGCGGCAAGCGTGACGCGTTCGACAGATTTTTCGATTTGTGAGGCGTTAAAAACGGCGCCCGCTTTGGTCAGAAGTTCACCATGCAAGGTCTCGGGTTGGAGCTCGGGTAAAGAGTTCTCGATCTTAACGCTGCCGAATCGGTAAAGCGGTCCC
>JBPCVZ010000106.1:0-4228 GCA_051010015.1 Hyphomicrobiaceae bacterium | reverse complement strand
GCATAGGGCGTTGTAATGACCTGGACTGAGGATACCGGCAAGTCGTGGAAGGTCAAGCGGACCATAACAACGAGCTGACGATAAATAGGGGCATGCACCGGCTCGGCCGGCACAGCAGGCTCCAAGACGATGGGGAGGACGATCAGAGATGAGCCTAGTAAAAACACTGCTGGGGATCGGTGCCGTACTATCGCTGGCGTTGTGTGCCGGCTCGGCAAGTTCGTTCGCTCAGGACAAAGCTACCGCCAAGCCGGCCTCAAAACAGGTGGTGAAGAAGAAAAAGAAGAGCAAATGCAAAGACGGCGAAACCAGCGCCGTCATCGCCTACAAGCTGTCGAAGGGCAAACTCATCAAGTACCAGATCAGCGATTCGCTCACCGGCAAGGCCGGCGATGCGAAGAAGGGGCTGAAATGGATCGTGCACCGGCAGCTTGGTAACTGCGTTGCCTGTCATGAATCCAAGGCTATTCTCAAGAAGGCCAAAGCTGATAACCCAAGCAACTTGATGAAATACGGCTTCCACGGCAAGATTGCTCCGCCGCTCGATGGTGTCGCCAGCCGCTACACGGTCGGTGAACTGCGTCTCATCGTGGTCGATGCCAAGAAGGCATTCCCGAAGCTTAACTCAATCATGCCTTCCTTCCATCGGGTTGCTGGCTACACCCGGGTTATCGGCGACTGCAAGGGTTTGGCGATTCTATCGGCTGAGCGCGTTGAGGATGTCGTCGCCTACTTGGCAACGTTGAAGAACTAAGCTGGGGCAAACCGCCCAGAGTGCGGGAGGAAGCAAATATGACCATATCCAAACTCCTTGCTCTGCTTACGATCGGGGCTGCATTGACGCTGCCGGGCAGCGCCACCATGGCTGCTGACGGCAAGAGCAAATCCGCCGGCATCAAGACCGTTAAGGGCCATCCCTTTCGCAAGCTATGGTCCGGTTATCGCTACGCCCCGAAAGAAACCCAGGCGATGCAGGATGACGATTTCGCCAATCCGGCCATGATCTGGCACGACATCGGCCAAGATGAATGGTCAAAGGTCGACGGCAAGGAAGGCAAAGCCTGCGCCACCTGCCACAAGGACGCAATGATGTCGATGAAGGGCGTTGGCGCGCGTTTTCCGATCTATTACAAGCCTGGGAAGAAGCTCATCAACATCGAGGGGCGCATCAATTTGTGCCGCGAAAAGAACATGGGCGCAAAAAAGTGGAAATACGATTCCGCAAGAATGCTGGGCATGACGATATTCGTCAAAGCCCAATCGCGCGGCATGGCAGTGAAAGTTGACATCAGCGGCAAGGCCAAGCCGCCCTTTGAGAAAGGCAAGGCGTTTTACTACCAGCGCCGCGGGCAGCTTGATATGGCGTGTGCACATTGCCACGAAAAATACTACGGCATGAAGTTCCGCATGAACACGCTGAGCCAGGGCATGTCGAACGGCTTTCCGGCCTATCGGCTCTTGTTGCAAGAGCCCAGCTCGTTGCACCGCTATTTTACGATTTGCAACATGCAGGTGCGCGCCAAGCCGTTCAAGAAGGGCTCCGATGAATACATGAACTTGGAACTCTATCTGGCCTGGCGCGGCATGGGCCTGCCGGTAGAGACGCCAGCGGTCCGATACTAGTTTTCACGCGGCCTGACATCGAAGACGCAGTGAGGGCGGCACCAGACCATGGCGCCGCCCTTTTTCGTACCCTTTGACCAACAACACTCCGCGGGTTGATAGAGAAACGATCATGCTTTCACGTCGGGATTTCATCAGCATAGCCTCGGCAGCAGCGGACCTTGGCGGTCTCGAACGCCGGCTGTGTAATGCTGCGGCCCAGCAAAAAATTACGAAGGACGATCTGCTCGCCTTCAAGCAGAAGGGGCAGCTGACGCTGTTGCTATACACTCCGCAAGCATCATCCTAGGATAGCCGCATAATTCTTGCAGGAGCAAGTGTACTCCGTGGAGCAACAGCCCGACAAACGCCGACTGGCCGCCATCCTCGTCGCTGATGTGGTTGGCTACAGCCGGCTGATGGGCGAGGACGAGAGCGGGACCGTTGCTGCGCTGAAACAACATCTGGCAGAACTGGTAAATCCCAAGGCCACTCAGTACAACGGCCGGATCATCAAGCTGATGGGCGACGGCATTTTGATGGAGTTTGGCAGCGTAGTCGAAGCAGTTGCCTTTGCCGTTGAGTTCCAGTGCGCCATACGGGGCCGCAATACACACCTCCCCGAACAGCAAAAAATCCACTATCGCGTTGGGATCAACATAGGTGACGTGATAGTTGAGGGCGATGACATCTATGGCGATGGCGTCAACGTAGCGGCCCGTCTGGAAGGCCTCGCAGAGGCCGGCGGTGTCTGCATAGCACGCGACGTGCACAATCAAATCCGGGACAAGCTAGATCTCAATTTCGAGGACCTGGGAGCGGTTGATGTCAAGAACATTGGTCGGTCGGTCCCAACCTTCAAGATTGTGATGGACGAAAAAGCAACCGCTCTGAGCACGCCTATCGTCCAGATTGCAGCACAAACAGTGCGCACCCACCACACGATCATCGGGGCGGCGATGGGACTCCTTATTCTAGCTCTGGGTGCGGGGCTTTGGAGCTACCAAACCAAACCCGATTTCGATCCAGCTTCGGTCTCGAAAATAGCGCATCCATTGTCCGACAAGCCCTCGATCGCCGTACTACCATTTGGAAACATGAGCGATGACAAGGCGCAGGAATATTTTTCAGACGGCATCACCGAAGACATCATTATTGATCTGTCCAAGATAGCAGGACTCTTGGTGGTCGCCCGTAACTCCTCCTTCGCCTATAAGGGTAAATCAACCGACATTCGTGCTATTAGCCGCGAACTTGGCGTTCGACACATCTTGAAAGGAAGCGTGCGCAAGGCCGGTGGTCGCGTCCGTATAACGGCGCAGCTAATTGATGCAGCGACAGGAAATCATATCTGGGCCGAGCGTTATGATCGTGATCTGACAAACGTTTTTACTGTTCAGGACGAGGTAACCAAGGAAATTGTTGCGGTTTTGTCGGTGAAGTTGGCCGTAGGAGAAAGAGTGCGTCTCGACCGGTCGGTTAGGATCGATCCAGACGCTTACGATATGCTATTGCGCGGCCTTGCACATTTGCGCCGGTATACGAGAGAAACAACGGCGGAAGCGCGCGGGTATTTTGAGAAGGCTGTGGCTATCGACCCAAACTACGGCCGAGCTTATGCAAATATCGGCTATATTCACGTGCTCGACGTTCTCAACGGCTTTAGCCGTGACGCAGAAACATCGCTTGCGCTAGCAGAAAAGGCACTCAAGGAGGCGGTCCGTGTAGATGATACGGTAACGCAGATTTATCTTGCTCGCAGCACTCTCTTCCGAATACGGCGCCAGTACGGTAAGTCGCTCGCAGACGCAAAAAAGATACTTCAACTTGACCCTAACAATGACGAGGGCTACCTACAGATGGCGTTCACGCTCAACTATAGTGGACGCGCCAAAGAGGGACTGGCGGCGATAAAGATGGCAATGCGTCTTAATCCGCACGCCTCATTTTTTTATTTCTTTGCGCAAGGCATGTCTCTGTTCCAACTCGAACGCTATGAGGATGCGGCAACCGCGCTCCAGAAATTGCTTGAGCGCAATCCCAATTTTGTTCGCGGCCATATCCTGCTCGCGGCTACGTACGGACATCTGGGCCGAATCCAGGACGCTGAATGGGAGGTGCAGGAGGCTTTGACATTGTTACCCGGCTTAACGATCAGCCAACAGCGTAAAATAGTCCCGTATAAAAGTGAAAGGGATGTTGCTCGCTATTTGAGCGGACTGCGTAGAGCGGGCTTGCCAGAATGATGCGCTAATTTCAGCGTGTTGCTCACAGCTGACCTCGTCGGGCAAACTCACTGACGTCCGCTGACAGGGCAAAACTGGATCAACGCATTGCGAAGCACCAGCACCGATAACCGTTTGACACAAGAGTCTGCTTCTTGATCTTCGCGACCGTGTGGCGAGTGAGCCCGTCCATGTGTCGGCGTAGCACCGATCTGCCACCTCGATAATGATGCCTGTCCGCTTTCACCAGCAGCGGTCATCCACTTCAGTAAAGTTAGCCGCGGCTAAACGACAGCAACGGGTCACCACCGGCTAAGTTGCTGATGAGTATATCACGTCCGCTTATCCTCCAGCTTTGAGCCTGCTCTGCTCAGACTGAGATTTTCAGGGTCGGGCCAATA
>JBPCVZ010000105.1:0-2570 GCA_051010015.1 Hyphomicrobiaceae bacterium | reverse complement strand
CGATAAGCGGCGCCCAGAAGCGCGCTGTTCCGCCAAGACCACTGATCAGGACCAGCGGGCGTCCACGGCCTTCGACGTCGACAGAGAGTTTCGCGCCATCGCGCAGGGTGATTGTTGGCATGGCGCGCCTACTTGATCGGGGAAAACGCCGTCGGGCGCAGGATGCGGGTTTCCTGTTTGTCGAGCAGGTCGGTCACCATGGCGAGGTACGCCGCCCAGCGCGGGTCCGCAGCCATGCGGTCGCGCCGCGCCAGGCGATCATCCAGCCCCTCGTACCCCCATAGCGCAACGACATGATTGAGCTCACCGATCTCGGTCGTGAAATAGCCAAGGAACGTGCCCAGCAGTTCCTTCTGGATCGGCAGGCCATGCTTCTGGTAGGTCGAGACGAATTGACCGATCTTGCCGGGTTTGATCCGATAGTCGCGTTCTTCGACAATCATTGATGAACTCCATTGTCCGTCGCTGAGGGGTGGCGCGATGCACCGGGCGGCCGGGTTTGCGGTGCCGGTCAGGTCCGCGCCGCCGCCGCCGGCAGATAGCGACGCGTGAGTTCGTCGCGATCGTCATAGCTCGCCTCGAAAATCGGCGCGGCGATCGTCGCGCGCACGTGCAGCGTCGAATCCAGGACGTTGGTGAACCCGTGCCAATGGCCGGCCGGTATAATCACCGACTCGCCGGTCTTGACGCGCTGGCGGTCGTCGCCGAGCCACAGCTCCGCCTCGCCATCGATGATGGTGAGGACTTCCTCGACAGCATGCAGATGGGTCGGTGCACCAAGCCCCGGCTGGCAGAACTGGTCGAAAATGCAAAGCTGCGACGCCCCCGTGACCGCCGATACGAGCATGACGGTCGTCACGCCCTCGCGCCAATCCTCGCTCGATTGCGCGGCATGATTGATGATCTCCATGAAATCGCCTCCTTTGCTAAGCGTCGACCGCCGCCGTCACCACGAGTTCGACCAGGTCCGCGTCTTCGAGGTCGACGCCAAGACAGGCCCGCACGGGCAGGTTGCCACGATCGACCCACTCGTCCCAGGCTCGGTTGAACTCGGGCTTGTCTTGCATGTCGGCGATATAGACCCAGACGGTCAGAATGCGGCTCTTGTCGCTGCCCGCTTCGGCGAGATTGGCATCGATGATACTCAACGCATCGCGCGCCTGCTCGTAGACGGACGGGGCTTTCACGTTCGCCGTGGCCACCGTCGTCAGCACGCCGCCGTGCATCACGATGCGCCCTCTTGTCGGTGAATACTTTGATTGCCCAATCCGTGTAATCGCAGTCATTTCTTCTCGCCTTCCTATGTCGCACCGGCGCGCGGCCGAGCTTTTCGACCTGACGGCCGGGAATGATCGACTTGCCCGACAGGTAGCGATCACATGTAGCACCGTTCGCCGCACAGGACCCCAACGTGACGATGCGCCAGCGACTGCCCCGTCACCCACCGCCGACGGTCCGCAGACCCGCCGCCGCCGAGGCCGGCCGCCATCCTGCACTCAATGATCGGTCGTTCTGGCACGCGTGCCCATGCAGAGTTCCTGATCAAGCTGACGACGGACAGGCAAGGCTATGTCATTTCCAGCGATCGTCAAAGTCTCCCCGCCGTGCGAGCAGCCATTCGATATCATTGTCGACATATGCTGCCCGCCATCAGGTCAGCCAGGCGAGGGCTGCCGCACGCGGCACTCATCGCCGATACGCCCGCTTGAAGAAAAACTTCACACTGTATTGCGCGCGACGTTCACGGTTTTTGGACGACAAATAGCCTTTACGCAGTCGACATCCCCCACACGAGGAGAATTGACACGATGACGTCCGGCATAGCTTCCCCCGTCCGGGCCGCACTCGCGGCAGCCTGCCTGATCGGCATCACGCCGGCCACAGCCCAGAACGCCGCGCCGACTTCATTTGCCGCAAGCCTTGGTGCCAGCTCGAACTTCACAAATCGATCATCCGCCAATCGCTGCGTGGTGACTTTCCCGAAGCATCACCCGCCGGGGCAGTTGATCGTCAGCTTCGGCGACCGGCGCCTCTATCATGTTGTCACAACCGGCCGCGCCATCAGTTACCCGATCGCGGTGCCACGCGCGGAGCATCGCTGGAACGGCGTCGAACGCGTCACCCTTAAAAAGGTCAACCCGAGCTGGACGCCAACGCGCGAGATGCGCCAAGAGAACCCCGAACTGCCCCGCGTCGCCGCGGGCGGCGCGCCCAACAACCCGATGGGCGTGCGTGCCATCTACCTCGGCAATACGCTCTACCGCATTCACGGCACCGACGCGCCATGGACGATTGGCAGTAATGTCTCGCGGGGTTGTATCCGCATGCACAACGAACACGTCGTCGAGCTCTACGATCAGGTCCGCCCCGGCATGAAGGTGACGGCAACCTGGCAGCGCTTTCAGACCGCCACCCTGCGCGGCGGCACGGTTCAATCCGGCGATTTTTTCGCCACATCCGGCTGCAATTAATAGCGCTCGAGCGGGGACGGCTCATAGCCGCATCAGTCATCAACTGTTCATCGGAAATTCAATACGGTGTTCAGTGAACGTCCTACGATTGCGGCAGTT
>JBPCVZ010000104.1:0-4046 GCA_051010015.1 Hyphomicrobiaceae bacterium | reverse complement strand
GTGCCAGCGCCGCGCGCACCGACAGGAACGGCATGAACCAACCGATTGCGATAACCATGGGCGATGCCGCCGGCATTGGCCCCGAGATCACATTGAAGCTGCTCGCCGACACGTCGCTGCCCGAGCGTCCGATCGTGATCGGCGACATCGGCATCCTCACGCGCACGGCCGGTCAACTCGGCCTTTCGCTTGATGTCATTCAGCTCGACCAGCCGTCGGCGGCAACCGGCGCGCCCGGCACCGTCGAGGTCATCGCCGCCGGCGCGCCGCTCGATGCCGTTGTCCAGGGCACGGTCAGCGCCGCCTGCGGTGCCGCCGCCTACGCCTACATCCGCAAGGCGATCGAACTTGCCAACGCCGGTGACATCAGCGCCATCGTCACCGCGCCGATCCACAAGGCGGCGCTCGCGGAAGCCGGCGTGCCCTACCCCGGCCATACCGAGATGCTGGCCGACTTCGCTGGCGCCAGGTCATCGGCAATGATGCTCGCCAACGATCACCTGCGCGTCGTCCTGGTCACCATCCACTGCGCGTTGCGCGACGCCATCGACCGGATCACGCCGGACAGCGAACTGTCCGCCATCCGTCTCGCCCATGACGGTGCCCGCAGTTTCGGCATTGCCGCGCCGCGCGTCGCCGTCGCCGGCCTCAATCCGCATGCCGGCGAAGGCGGCCTGTTCGGGCGCGAGGAAATCGAGATCATCGCGCCGGCGATCGCTCGGGCGCAATCCGAAGGCATCGACGCCAGTGGCCCGTGGCCCGGCGACACCGTCTTCATGCAGGCGCGCCAGGGACAGTTCGATGTCGTCGTCGCCCAGTACCACGACCAGGGCCTGATCCCGGTAAAATACCTCGGGCTCGAGGACGGCGTGAACATTACGCTCGGCCTGCCGTTCGTGCGCACCAGTCCCGACCACGGTACTGCCTTCGATATCGCAGGGCAGGGGATCGCCGACCCGTCTAGCATGCGCACCGCACTGAACCAGGCGATCAAGCTCGTTGCCGCTCGCCGCCAATCCCAGGAGGTCCCCTGATGTCGTTTGATTTCATTTTCATGCTGACGTCGAATGACCGCACCGTGCCCGATGCCCGCGCGCGGCTCGAAGACGTGCTCGCCGGCGGTGCCCGTCACATCGGCTTCAAGGACGTCGGCCTGCCGCTCACCGAACTCAAGGCGCTCGCCGATGAGATCCGTGCCGCGGGCGGGCGCTCATACCTGGAGGTGGTCAGCCTCGATGCCGAGAGCGAACTGGCCTCGGCCAAGGCGGCCGTCGAACTCGACGTCGATTGTCTGCTCGGTGGCACGCGCGCTGCCGAGATCGTGCCGCTGACCAAATCGCACCCCGTGCGCTATTTCCCGTTCCCGGGCAGGGTCGTCGGCTATCCGAGCGTCCTCGAGGGCAGCATCGACGAGATTGTCGACAGCGCCCGTGCCCTCACCGCGCTTGAAGGCGTGCACGGTCTCGACCTGCTCGCCTACCGTTTCCAGGGCGACGTGCCGGCTTTGATGCAGGCGGTTTGCCAGGCCTCCGACAAACCGGTCGTGATGGCCGGCAGCATCGATCGCGAAGCCCGCGTCATCGAAGCTGCCGAAGCCGGCGCCTCGGGTTTCACCGTTGGCACCGCCGCGCTGAGCGGCGAGTTCCCGGCCGAAGGTGACGGGCTGACGGCGCAGGTCCAGTCGATTCTCGCCATGACCGGTCGCGCCGCGCAGCGCTCGACGGTGCCGCGCCGTATCGCGCTCGTCGCGCACAATGCGCGCAAGGCACAGCTCAAGGCCTGGGTCGCGCGCCATCGCAAGGCGCTTGCCGGTCAGCGCCTGCTGTGCACCGGCGGCACCGGCAGTATGCTCGCCGCCGCCCATCCCGAATTCACGATCCAGCGCTTGCAGCGCGGCACGCGGGGCGGGGACCAGCAACTCGGTGCGTTGATCGCCACCGGCGAACTCGATGCCGTCATCTTCTTCGCCGACCCGCAGGCCGACCACGCCCACGATGTCGACCTCAAGGCCCTCACGCGCCTCGCCATCCTGCACGACACGCCGATCGCCTGCTCGCCCGCCGCCGCCGACCTGTTCGTTGCCGCCCGGTTGCCGCGCGACCAGTGATCTGCCAAAGCGCACACGGAACGTTAAAATCTTTCTGATATTGTTAACCTCTCATTAGTCAGTATGCGTGGGGGTGAACGATGGCATTTGGAAAACTCAAGAAGGCTGCCGCAGACCAGCAGCCGGTACGGAAGCGGACCAAGACCAATCCGGCAGTTGCTGAGTTCGGGCCGCCGCAGGTCGGCTGGATTACGGGGCAGCCGACGATCGCGGACGATGCGGTTTTCGGCGGTCGCGACTGGAGCGATCTGTCGAATCTGGTCGATCGCAACACGCCGCTCGGGCGCGCCGTGCGCAACGGTCAGCGCTATTTCACGGATGCTGAATTGAACGATGCAATCAAAGGCAAGAGCAGCACCGTCATCTTGACAACGATCGACAATGAGCCGGTGTTCCTCAACGCCGCGATGATGTCCGCCATCATGGTCGGTGATCCGATCGACGGCTGATGCCGACCGGGTTTGGCCTGGGCGCGATCTTCAATTAGCTTCACAGCGACGACCACTCAGTTGCGATGAGGCTTTCCATGACCGCTTCCCTGCCAGCCCTGCCGCTGCCCGCCGGCGTGCGTGCGCGCTTTGTCGATGGCATCAACGGCCTCACGATGCACGTCCTCGAGGCCGGCTTCGAGACGCCCGGTCGCCCGACCGTCATCCTGCTCCATGGTTTTCCGGAGATCGCCTTCAGCTGGCGCAAGGTGATGCCGGCACTGGCGGCGGCCGGCTACCACGTTCTGGCGCCCGATCAGCGCGGCTACGGACGCACCTCCGGCACCGATGTCTCCTACGATGATGACCTGGCGCCGTATCGCGTGCTCAATCTGGTCGGTGACACCGTCGGCCTCGCCCGCGCCTTCGGCTGCGAGACGGTGCACGCCGTCATCGGACATGATTTCGGCGCCTCGATCGCCGTCTGGTGCGCCATCACGCGGCCGGATCTGTTCCGCTCCCTCGTGTTCATGAGCGCGCCCTTCGGCGGCGTCCCGGCCTTCCCGTTCAACACCGCGGCGGATGGCGGCACCCGGCCCGCGGCCGATCCCGTGCACGACGACCTCGCCGCGCTGCCGCGTCCGCGAAAGCATTATCAGTGGTACTATTCGACCCGTCCGGCAGCGGCTGAGATGCTCAATCCGCCGCAGGGCCTGCAGGCCTTCCTGCGCGCCTATTTCCATCACAAGAGCGCCGACTGGCCCGACAACAAACCGTTCCCGCTGGCGGCCTGGCGCGCCGAAGAACTCGCCCGCATGCCGACCTACTACATCATGGATCTGGACGAGACGATGCCCGAGACCGTCGCGCATGAAATGCCGGGCGCAGCCGAGATCGCTGCCAACACTTGGCTAACAGACGACGAACTGGCCGTCTACGCAGGCGAGTACGCGCGCGCCGGCTTCCAGGGCAGCCTCAATTGGTATCGCAGCCGCACGACCGGCAGGTTCATTGGGGAGTTGCAAGCGTTCGACGGGCGCACGGTCGACATTCCGTCGTGCTTTGTCGCCGGGCGCAGCGATTGGGGTATTCATCAAAGTCCGGGCGCGATCGAGAGGATGCAGACGCAGGCGCTGCGCGACATGCGCGGCTGCCATCTCGTCGAAGGTGCCGGCCATTGGGTGCAGCAGGAACAACCGGAAGCCACCACGCGGCTGCTGCTCGAATTCTTAGCAGGCGTTTAGGAAGGTATAGGAAGAACTGGACGGTCGCCCGTTCGGGGCCGATAAAGCCAACGCGCTTCTCTTGGGGGATGAGGCGCGTTGGCCAGCATTGCCTGATGATCGGGGGGGTGATCTTATGGCAACGCATTGCAAACAGGCTCCTGGGGGGAGACGGAGCCTGTCATCTCGAATGTCGTCCTAGCAGCGCGTGTCGTAGCGCCAGCAGGCGCGGTCATTGCCATGGCGGCAGCGACGCAACCAACGCTGACACTTGTTGCGATAGCTATG
>JBPCVZ010000103.1:0-6631 GCA_051010015.1 Hyphomicrobiaceae bacterium | reverse complement strand
GAAACGGCTCTTGCCCAAGCGCTCATCGAGTTCAGCATTCGCTTCCACAACGCGATCCGCCAAAGCCTTGAGCATGTCGTGGGCCAGTTCATCTTTTCCGGGCAATGCTGTTTCCTTTGCTTCCACCTGCTTCCGTGAGTTGGTTTGCGGCGAGATCGGAATCGGCCGGTGAATTACGGGGGCGAATCGTGCATTTTCCTCATCTAAAGTAGTTCACCTGTTGGATGATAAGACATGCGACGCTTCGAGCTTGTGCGATCTGATACCGATTGCATCATCTCTCATTCGGGCTTGGCGCTTGTTGGCCGAGCGCTTGGCCACACGCATCTCGACCGAGATCTTGCCACGATCCCGCTGCGCCATGGCATTGCGCATAGTGATTGCGTGAAGAGTTACGTCGGCCTGCTGTGCACGGCCAAAAGCGATTTCGAGGCCGTCGAGAACCGCCGCAAGGATGCATTCTTCAAGACTGCGCTCGGCATCAAGAAAGTTCCGTCAGCGTCGCGCCTGCGTCAACGCTTTGACGAGCGGGCAAACGATATGCTTCCAATCGTCGATGCCGCCTCGATCGATTTCATTGCCAACATCGGCGCGCCTGTCACACCGATAGCGCTTGCGTATGGAACGTCACTGCGCGCCGTGAAGCACAAATACGTGGTTCTCGATATCGACGTGTTCCCGATGGACAACTCGGGCACCAAAAAGGAGGGCGTTAGCTACACCTACAAAGGCTTCAACGGCTATGCGCCGTTGGCGGCGTACCTCGGTGAAGAAGGTTGGTGCCTCGCGTGCGAGTTGCGCCCTGGCAGCCAGAATGGCCAGAAGGAGTTCATCTATTTTCTGGAACGGGTTGTGCCGCGAGCCAGGAAGCTCACGCGACACCGTCTGCTTGCCCGTCTCGACAGCGGGCATGATGCCGCCGACAATCGTGCCTGGTTTTCAAAGCAGAACGTTGATTTCATCATCAAGTGGAACCCACGCCGACAGGACCTTGAGGCCTGGTTGAAACGCGCTGAACAAGAAGCGGCATGGAGTTGCCCGCGCGAGGGCAAGCGGGTTGGAATTTTCTCCGATACGGTAGAGGAGACGCACGGCGGCGCCACCCGCGAATTCCGCCGTGTCATGCGCGTGATCGAGCGCAGCATCGATAAGCATGGCAATCAGCTGCTCGTGCCTGAGATCAAGGTCGAAGGCTGGTGGACGTCGCTCGGCGAAGTTGCGTGTGGCGATGAGAAGATCATCACATTGTATTGTGACCATGCAACATCGGAGCAGTTTCACTCCGAGTTCAAGACCGACCTCGACATCGAGCGGCTGCCGTCGGGCAAGTTCGCGACCAACGACCTGGTCATGGCGTGCGCTGTTCTCGCCTACAACATGCTGCGCTGGATCGGACTGGTTGGTTTGCTGCGTGACGATGCACCGATCCGTCACAAGGCGAAGCGGCGGCGGCTCAAAACTGTGATCCAGGAGTTGATGTATGTGGCGGCACGTGTTGTCGAGAGCGGGCGGCAATTGGCGCTGAAATTCTCCAAGACCTGTCCGGCTCTTCCGAGCTTCGCCGCGGTTTATGGCCGGCTTGCAGCGGGTTGACATCCTCAGTTCTGGACGGTTGCACCGAGGGCTTGCTGGCTCTGCGGAGTGCGTAGCCTGCGCGCATTTTAGTAATATACGCTACGCGTTGCCGGTCTGCTCAGCCAACCGCCGAGCCACGCGTTATTGCTCATCGGAATCACCGAATCAGGTTAATCGGAACGCTGTCAGGACCGACAAAAAAAGGCGGCTCGCGAGAGCCGCCTTTCCTTTGCAATATTGCGATTTATGAGAAGCCGAAATACTGCCTGATCACGCAATAGATCGAACAGTCAAAACTGGCCCGGCCCCACGGTGCTATGATCGCGACGGCGAGCGCGCCGCCGACAACAATCGTTATCGTCAGCAGCATCAAACCACAGCCCATCGACTTCATGGCATCTTTCCAGACCGGCTCGCCGAACACCGTCAGGTTTTCGGGTTTGCCTGATTCCGGGTCGGGCTTTGGATCGGACATTGAATGAGCTTTCATCGCGGGAACATGAGTGGCACAATTCACGCTCGGATTTAGTCCGGCTTCAGCATGCCTTTGCCCATCTGCTGCTTGTCGAACTTTTGGTAGGCGCCAACGGCATCGGACAGCTTGAAACGGTCAGTGATGATATCGTCCACCGGTACGCCGTTGTCGGAGATGAATTTCGTGCACTCATCCTGGATGTTGGTCGAAAATGTCCAGGATCCCATCAGTGTCACCTGTCGCCGGATCATGTCGGGGCTGACTTCAAGCTGCACCGTGCCGCCTTCACCAACATAGCAGACCGTGCCCCATGTGCGCGTGCCCTGGACAGCTGCGCCGCGGGCATCGGGATTGGACGAGCACTCGACGGCGTAGTGCACGCCTTTGCCACCGGTTAACTTGCGCAGTTCCTCGACGGCATCCTTGCTCGCGACATTGATGACCGCGTCGGCACCGCACTTCTTGGCCAGCGCAAGACGCTCATCGGAAATGTCGATGGCAAAGACGTGCATGCCCATGGCCTTGCCGAGCATCGTCGCGCTGGTGCCAACCGGGCCCTGGCCGAACACCGCAAGCGTGCGTCCGCCGTCCATCTTCATGCGTTTGAGGGCGCCATAAGCGGTGCCGGTGCCGCAAGAAATCGCAGCGCCGGTTTCAAACGAAAGCTCATCGGGCAGCGACACCAGTGTAAACGCCGGGATCGCCATATGAGAGCTGTGCGCGCCATTGGCGGTGACACCATAGACCTGCATCGGGCCGACCTGGCACAACTGTGGCCAGCCGCCTCGGCAATCGGCACAGGTTTCGCATCCCGAATAGTGGTGGACCATCACGCGGGCGCCGTCGGGCGCGACGTGCTTGGGCACGCCCGCGCCGCGTTCGACCACGACACCGCACGGCTCATGACCGCCGACGCTCGCTTGGCCATCACCGCCGAGCCCGAGTGCGGCTGCCATCGCCGGCCCGCCACCGGGCGAACGGTAGAGATGTAGATCCGAGCCGCACATGCCGGAGGCCTTGATCTCGATGACGACTTCGCCCGGTCCGGGTTTCGGATCAGCAAAGTCCTGGAACTCAATCTCGCGATTGCCGGTAAATACAACGCCTTTCATGGGTCCTCCGTGGTGTCTTGCGATCGAGTAGCATGCGCGACATGCCGCGCTGCAGCGCGCAGCGTACTCTCTATCAGCCGGTCAAGCCAAGGGGCTGTGAGACGGGTTCATCTGGTCGGACCTTCGAATAGTGTCGGCCCACGCCGGCCGCGGATCTGGTGGGGCCTGGTCGCGGTCGCACGCCGGCTCGTTATCCCTCCATCAGGATTGGCAAGGCTTGTTGGTAGGCGTGTCCGGCCAGGGTTTTGATTTCGGGCAGCGTTCGGCTGCCGATCGGATGCTCGACCATCACGAAGGGATAGTCGGGCAGTCCCAGCATGCGTGCGATGTTCTTGGCCGTCACCTCGAAGGGTTCGGTGCACAAGACAACGGCGCGTTTGCCGAGCTGTTCGAAGCTTATGCCATCATGCAGACTGCACGTTGAACAACTGCCTCAATCACCGAGACCGGTAATCAGGAAATCAACGTTAGCGGCTGCTGCAGCCAAGGTTTCGGCAGGTGCCGGGGCGCTGGCATTTGATTTCGAATAGATCGGCTGGATCTTGCAGTTGTGACGCGCCTCGAAGACCGCGGCCGTCTCCCACAGCATGTTGACGGCGTTGATCTTGCCGTTCTCGAGAATGCCGATGGTCTTGCCGTCGAGGTCGACAAGCGCGCCGGCGCGGATAGAGTGGCGCTCCGGTCCCTTCACCGTTGGGTCATAGATCTGCATGGGTGTCCTCCGAAAAACGATCAGGATTTACGTTGATTTCTAGCCGCGATCTAAGGGCCACAGTCGATGCACACGCCGATCGGTTTCGAGCGCATCAGTGAGCCTCGCTTGCGGCTCCACGATGGGATGAAGCTGGAATGACCGCCCGCATCGCCACCGCCCATCACAACCAGTATGTCGTCTGGCGAAAGGCCGCGGTGCATCATGCTATCCTTGGTCAGGGGATGGGCGTCATCACCGTGTTGAAGGTCGTAATCGCGCTGCCGGTATTTGCCGACGGATTTCATACCGCTGACAGGCCGGGCCGCCGATTGATACAGGAACGCCTGCACCTGGGCCTTGGACCAGCCAGCGCCGGCGATGATGCGGACATGCTCCGGCGAGAGGACCACAACGGATTGGCCGAGCGTGACGCAGCCGTAATTTGCCATCGCGTCAGCGACGCTGGAGAGCACCATTTCCGGCGTGTTGCCGCCGTGATTTTCGATATTGCAGAAACCACCGCCGGCAAACACCGTGACGCTCGAGACGCCTTCCGGATAGTCAAGGTCGTCGACCAGCAATGACCAGGGGTTGCCGCGCTGGCGTTCGGCGATGCAGAAGCTGAATTTTCCCGGATGGCCCTGGGTCGACTTATCGGAAAGGCCGGGGATCATCTGGAAGACGTTCATGAGGATCAAACGGACCGCGCGCCCGATCGTGTTGTTGGCGCGGTTTCCTGGGCCGAAGAGGTTGACGTCACTATTCATGGCGATGTCGTCGACTATCGGGCCGCTCACAATCAACAACGGCGCCGAGCCGCCCGTACTTGCGGTCGAACCGTGAAAATTGAAGCCGGGCTCGTTCATCGCTTCGAGCGCTGCCACGACGACCGGGAAATACTCCGGTTTGCAGCCGGCCATCACGGCATTGACTGCGGCGGCGTGCACGGTGCACTCCAAGCCGGTTGCGGCATGCGCGGCAAGCACCGTTTCCGGTGGCCGGCCTTCGAACAGCATCATGTCTTCGACTCGCTTGACGGCAGGCGGCACAACCGGCAGCCCATCCGTCCAGCCTTGCTCATAGCAATAATCGATGGCCGCGAGCGGATCGTCGGGGATCTCGTGAATACGTGCGGTATCCAGCGGCATGGTGCGCGCTCCTGTCTTAGCCGGACTGTTGGGCCGGACCGTTCGACCGACCGATGTTGAGTATACGAGCGAATCTCAATGCTTGCCACGCGGACGCATTCACGCTCTTGATATCTGATCGAGCATGTTCGCGACGACGATCGCTGAACAGCGTGCTAGAGAGATAATACAGTGCCGGAGGAGGTAGCGACAATGACATACCGTGGCTTTGCGGTGGACACGATAACGATCAACGGCGACGGCGGCGTTCCGATCTCCGCCTATATTGCAAAACCGACAGGCGCCGGCCCGTTCCCAGGGGTGGTCCTGATCCACCATCTGCCGGGCTGGAGCGAATGGTACATCGAGGCGACGCGCCGGTTCGCCCATCACGGTTACATTGCGATCTGCCACAACCTTTATGAGCGTAACGGCCAGGGCGACCCGGACGATGTCGCAGCCAAGGTCCGTGCCGAGGGCGGCGTGCCAGATGCACAGGTCGTCGGAGATACCGAGGCCGCAGTGAAATGGATGCGCGCGCAGCCCGAGCTCAACGGCAAAGTCGGCCTGATCGGCTCGTGCTCGGGCGGCCGGCATGCGTTCCTTTACGCCTGCCAGAAGCAGGATATTGACGCGTGCGTCGAGCTTTGGGGCGGTCGCGTCGTGATGCCGGCGGAGGACTTGAACGAAAAGACACCGACGGCGCCGATCGACCTCACGCCAGAACTCAGCTGCCCGCTGCTCGGTATCTTCGGCAACGAGGACCGTGCGCCGAGCCCTGAACAGGTCGACCAGCACGAAGCTGAATTGGAAAAGTACGGCAAGGAGTGCGAGTTCCACCGCTATGACGATGCCGGCCACGGCTTCTTTTATTATCACCGGCCGATGTACCGGGTGGAGCAGGCGCAGGACGGCTGGGCCAAGGTATTTGCGTTCTTTGGCAAGCAATTGGGATAGCGGACATGTGCACATCAATCGTCGAAGTTACGCTTGCCGACGGAATGGCGAAACGCGAACAGGATTGGTTCGAGCTGACGCACGCGGTTGTGTCCTACGACCACGCGCGCCACGCTTTGCTTGATGACGCGATCACGATTGACTTCATCAACACCGAACTGCCGCCCGGCGCACGGGCCGCCGTCGAACTCACGCTGGAGAGCGCCAAGGCGCTGCAGGCGGCGCTGAGCAAAGCGATCGCGGAGGCAGAGGAAGAAGAGGCGGAACGGGAAGCGGGTATTGCGGCGATGCGGTTGGCGAAGGTGGAGGCGGCTTAGCGGGCGTGTGCGCTGCGCGCATGGGGCTGCTGCCCCAAACCCCGCACGGGAGGGGGACTCCCAGACCCACCCTCTTTCGACCTTTAGCCGGAGCCGTGAAGGTTTTTGCCACGTGAGCAGCGGTGGTTTATTCTTCTTTCTTGCCGCGATCGAATTTGATGGAGCACCGCCGCTTGATGGACGCCTGTTCGATGGCCTCCATCTGGCCGCGCAGCTTGGCAAGTTCCGCTGCCGTTTGTCCGTCGCCTCCCGAAACTAAAAATGCGGCCGGCCAGAACAAGACAATCGCGACGCCGGTTGCGACCGCGTCCGAAGTTGCCTTCTCATCTTGAACGCCGGCGGCTGTCGCAGCATTCGACGATACGCGCTGTGCT
>JBPCVZ010000102.1:0-12012 GCA_051010015.1 Hyphomicrobiaceae bacterium | reverse complement strand
CACGACGATGACCGAGGATGATCGCCAGTTCGCGCTGAAGCCGATGAACTGCCCCGGCCACGTGCAGATCTTCAAGCACGGCCTGAGGTCCTATCGTGAACTTCCTTATCGCGTATCCGAGTTCGGTTGTGTCCACCGCTATGAGCCGTCCGGTGCGCTGCACGGCCTGATGCGCGTGCGTGGCTTCACACAGGATGATGCCCATGTGTTCTGCACCGACGAGCAACTCGAAGACGAGTGCATGGCGATCGACGCGCTGATCCGATCGGTCTACAGCGACTTCGGCTTTGACGAGATCGTCGTCAAGCTGTCGACACGGCCGGAAAAACGCGTTGGCACGGACGCCCAATGGGACCGCGCCGAAGAGGTCATGCTGAAGGTCCTGAAGCGTATCGAGGATGAATCCGGCGGCAAGGTCACGACCGGCATCAACCCGGGCGAGGGCGCGTTCTACGGCCCGAAGTTCGAATATGTGCTGCGCGATGCGATCGGGCGTGAGTGGCAGTGCGGCACCAACCAGGTCGACTTCAATTTGCCGGAGCGGTTCGATGCCTTCTACATCGATGCCGACAGTGAAAAGCAGCGCCCGGTGATGCTGCACCGTGCGATCCTCGGCTCGATGGAACGCTTCATCGGCATCTTGATCGAGAGTTACGGCGGGCACTTCCCGCTGTGGTTGGCACCGGTGCAGGCCGTGATCGCGACGATCGTGACCGAGGCGGATGACTACGGCCGCCAAGTCCAAGCCGAACTGCAGGCCGCCGGGTTCCGCGTCGAAACGGATTTTCGCAACGAGAAGATCAACTACAAGGTGCGCGAACACTCTCTTGCCAAGGTTCCGGTGATCCTGGTTGCCGGCCGCCGCGAAGCCGAGGAAGGCACCATTTCGGTGCGCCGGCTCGGCTCGAAGGAGCAGACGGTGATGTCGTTTGCCGAAGCCAAGGCAATGCTGATGGAGGAGGCGGTACCACCTGATCTGAGAAGCGAAAACACGCGTTAATGGTTAACAGGGTGCCCCGGCACGGTCTTGACGACGGGCCGTGGACACCCTTCATATCCAGTAACCATCGGCAACAGGGATCGCGAAACGCATGAAATTTCCGGAGCTGACATATGCGACAGAGGAGGATCCACGCTGGAAGCAGCTGGCCATCCGTACGGTCGAGCGTCTGTCCGGCCGCAACTACTTCGTGCCCTACTACGAAACCTGGCAGCGCGACGTGATCCCGCAGGGCGGGCCGATCATCGGCCCGGCGCTGGCATTGATCGATATCTCGGTTGAGCGCATTTCGGGCCAGTGGCCGCCGGCCCTCGACAACCATTCGCCGCTCATCGTGGTCGCCAACCATCCCTACGGCATCCTGGATGGTCTCGGAACGCTGTCGCTGGTCGAGAGCCTCGGCCGGCCCTATCGGGTCCTGATCAACAAGGACCTGATGAAGGTGCCGGAGATCCGGCCGTACTCGCTGCCGATCGATTTCTCGCCGACACGCGCGGCGCAGGCGACCAATATCGCGACCCGCAACGAAGCGCTTCGCCTGCTGCGCGAGGGCACGACCATCGTCGTGTTTCCAGGTGGCGGCGTGTCGACCGCGCCGACGCCATTCGGGCGCGCCGTCGACCTGCCGTGGAAAACGTTCACGGCACGCATGATCCAGTCGTCCAAGGCGCAGGTCCTGCCGCTTTACTTCGAAGGGCAATGCTCGCCGTTGTTCCAGTGGGTCAGCAAGTGGTCGTCAACGCTGCGCTTGTCACTGATCATCCGTGAGTTCCGCGCGCGTGTCGGGCAACCGCTGCGGGTCCATGTCGGCGACGTCATCCCGTTTGCGACCTGCACGCAATACAAGGACCGAAAGGCGCTGATCAACATGCTGTGCGAGCGCGTCCACGCGCTGGGCGGGATCGGCCCTGATGAGGTGCATGCGGAAATGGCACGCCTGCCGAAATGGCTGCAGGCGTAGGCGCCGCTTTTTCGCGAATTACCCCCGGCCGCGATAGGGCGGCACTCCCTGATCGGGCAGCCAGACGCCATCGGGCAGCGTGCCGTCCTGCCAGAAGACATCGATCGGAATGCCGCCGCGCGGATACCAATAGCCGCCGATGCGAATGAACGCGGGCTCGAGCAGCTCCTTGAGGCGCTTGCCGATGGCGACCGTGCAGTCCTCGTGAAACGCGCCGTGATTGCGAAATGAGCTGAGATAGAGCTTGAGCGACTTCGATTCGACCAGCCAGTCGGTCGGGACATAGTCTATCACGAGATGCGCGAAGTCGGGCTGGCCCGTGACCGGACAGATCGACGTGAACTCGGGCACCGTGAAGCGCGCGACATAGGCGGTGTCCGCCTGCGGATTGGCAACCCGTTCGAGGGTCGCGACGTCAGGGGAGGCGGGAATGTCGTTCGCGCCGCCAAGCTGGGTGAGAGTCGTTTGATCTGTCATGCGTTCAATGCCAATCGATTTAGGGCGTGGCGCAGAGGTATTGCTAGGCCGGCTCGATGCCGAGGCGTTCGTCGCGGGCGCGGATCCACATGATGAAGGGGATCGCCAGCAGCACCATCCAGCCCTTGCCGAGAATTTGGCCGAGGAGATGGTCGAGGCTGCCGAACGCCAACTGCAGGAAGATGATGCTATCGACAATCAGGCCGACAATGCTGGATGCGACGACGGCGAGGACCAGGCGGCGCTTTTGCAGCGGCGTGTAGACGGCGAGATCGGCGAATTCGGAAACCAGGAAGGCGACGCCTGATGCGATCACCAGCGACGGCGGCGCGAGCAACGCCGAGAGCGCGGCGCCGACGATGACCGCGACGGCGGCGAAGCCTACGCCGAGGCGGCGCTGGACCAGGTCGCGCAGTACGAAGGCGAGGCCAACGACAAGCACGGCACTCGGCGCCATGATGCCGGGTGCGACCGGAATCAGGCAGGGCCCGTTCGGCACACACACCGTCCCAACGTGCTGGACCAGCCAGTTGGCCACGGGAATGGAGGCCGTGAAGAGGGCGAGATAAACCATGCCCTCGGCGGTGCGCCGATTGTACGTCATGAAAGTATCTCCGATTTGTAAAGCGCAACGAGATGGCGCGCTGGGCCGGCCCGAAGAACGGCGACTGCAGAAAGGCGCGTGTTAGCGGGTTTGGTTGGGAAACGCCAGTGTGTTTTTCCGTGCGCGGTTACCGAAGTCGTGATTGGGGGGTGGGGAACGTGCCGCCATCGGAAACTGGGGATAAGCGGCCGGCAGAGGCGCGCAGCGTGTTGACCCGACCCCGCGGGACGCCTCGATAGAGGTGGCGGTCAGCAACCAACGAGGCCTGCCGTGAACACATCATCGCATTACCTGAACCCGTCCGAAGCCGCCCGGCGGATCGGCGTTTCCACCAAGACACTGCGCATTTATGAGACCCGGGGCCTGATGTCACCGCTGCGGACCGAAGCGGGTTGGCGGGTCTACGGACCCGACGAGATGGCACGGGCGGCAGAGATCGCCGCCCTGCGCCGGCTCGGACTGTCCCTCGCGCAAGTCGCCCGCGTGCTCGATGGCGATGCAGCCGACCTGGACGCGGCGCTGGCGGCGCATGCAGCCGACCTCGACCGGCAGATGAGCGATCTCGGTAAGGCGGTCGACAGTGTTCGCCGATTGCGTGCGGAACTGGCGGGCGGCAAAGCCACCGCCGCCGGCGATGTGGTGTGCTTGCTCGAGCCGCCGCAAGCGCCGTGCGTCACCTTCGACCTGCCCTGGCCGTGGGGCGGGGAGCGCTGCACGCTCGCCGACATCCGCCCGATCATGTACATCACCGGCCCGCTCGGCAGCGGCAAGACATGCTTTGCCCGCCGTATCGCAGAGATGCTGCCGGATGCTGCGTTTCTCGGCCTCGACCGTCTCGATGACGGACGCTCGCCGCCGTCGCTAGCGGGCACGACGGGTGGCGAGAACATCGACGCGGCATTGGCCTGGATCATGGACGAGGGGGGACAGCTGTCCGAGGCGCTGCGCATCTTGCTCGAGGCACTGGATGGCGATCGCCGCGGCAGCCTGATTATCGACATGGTCGAACAGGGGCTGGATGCTGCAACGCAAACGGCGGTGATGTCCTATCTGCGGCAACGGCCGTCCCGGACCCAGCCAATATTCCTGATGACGCGGTCAACCGCGATCCTGGATCTGGACCTAGTCGGGGCCGGCGAGGGCATCATCTATTGCCCCGCAAACCACAGCCCGCCTTTGCGTGTCGCACCCTACGCGGGTGCAACAGGCTACGAAGCGGTCGCGACATGTCTCGCGACACCGGATGTGAGGGCACGCACGGAAGGCGTGATCGCGTGGCGACCGAAGGCGGTGTCGTAGGCCGTCACGCCACCCGAAGGGCGATCTTGCCGATGTGGGATTTCGAGATAAACGCTTCCTGCGCCGCGGCAAGGTCCTCGAGGGCGAATTCCTCGGCGATCAAGGGCCTCAGTTCGCCACGCTCGATGTAGCCGATGACATCGGGCAGGATATTGTCGGGCTGGTAGGTCGAGCCGTAGAACGTCAGGTCGCGGAGGTAGAGATCGCGCACGTCGAGCTCGACGATCGGGCCGGCGATGGCGCCAGCCGTGACGTAGCGCCCACGATGGCGCAACGCAGCGATCATCTCCGGCCATCGCGGACCGGCCACCAGATCAACGACGGCATCGAATGCGTTGACGCCCAGCGCGTCATCGCGGCCGACGATCTCATCGGCGCCGATGGCACGCACCGCATCGGCCTTGTCGCGGCTCGTCATGGCCGTGATGTGGGCGCCGCGCCGCTTGGCGAGCTGGACGGCCGCCGAGCCGACGCCGCCGGAGGCCCCGGTGATGAGAACGCGCTCGGCTTGGACAGAGGCGCGCTGCAGCATGCCTTCCGCTGTCGAGTAGGCGCAGGGAATGGACGCGAGTTCGGTTGCGGACCACGCCGAGTTGACCTGAAGCGCATCGTAGCTGCGCGCTTTGGCATACTGCGCGAAACCGCCATCATGTTCAGAGCCGAACGTGATCGTTTGGAAGGAGCCGTCGGGCATTTCCGCCGATTGCAGCGCCCGCACCAGGACGCGTTCACCGATCCGCTCGACGTCAACGTCGGCACCGACGGCCACGATCTCCCCGCAACAATCCGCGCCCTGGATCAAGGGGAAGTCCAGCGGCTTTCCCGACCAACTGCCATCCGACGCATCGACGTTGGCATTGCCGTCGCGTGCGCCGCTGGCGGTATCACCGCGCACGGATTTGGAGTACCAGGCGGTGCGCGTGTTGATGTCAGTGTTGTTCACCGATGACGCGTGCACCTTGACCAGCACCTCACCGGAACCGGCGACGGGCGTCGGCAGGTCATCGCGCCACACGAGCCTGTCGAGGCCACCATGGCCGGTCAGCACCATGCCGGACATCTGTTCGGGTAGGTTCATGCGCAGCGGACACTTTCAATAGGTCAAGACGGCTTTCAGCGCGTCGAGTTCAGCCTCGGCATCGGGATAGGATTCGTAGTTCTGATTGGTGCGGCCGTACCAATATCGGCTGTTGCGCTCGTCGCCCTCGATCTTGTGCAGGATGGCGTGCAGCCAGTCAGCGTGGTCATGGCCTTCCAGGGATTGCGCAATCGCGTGCGCGGCATCCCATTCGCCGGCCTTGGCCTTGTCGATGCCTTCGATCAGCCGCGGTGTGTGTTCTGCCATCTCGTCCATCCGTTGCGTCGCAGGTCGCATGCCGGGCAGGCGGCGCAGCCGTAGCCCCAGGCATGACGTGTCGTTCGCTCGCCAGCGTAGCACGTGTGGGTGTCCTCGACGATCGCATCGACAAGCGGAGTCCCTCCGAGCTCATGGGCGAGCGCCCAAGTCGCGGCCTTGTCGATGAACATCAGCGGTGTTTCGAGCACGATGTCATAGTCCATGCCCATGCCGATCGCCCGGGCCAGCGTCGTCAAGGTATCGTTGCGGCAATCAGGATATCCCGAGTAATCGGTCTCGCACATGCCGGCAACCAGCGTGTGAATGCCGCGCCGCCACGCCAGGGCGCCGGCATAGGTCAGAAAGATGAGATTTCTGCCCGGCACGAACGTGTTGGGCAATCCGTCGCGACCGACCTCAAAGCCCCGTTCGCGGGTCAGCGCCGTGTCGCTGATCTGGCCGAGGGCACTGAGGTCGAGTTCGTGATCGGCGCCGAGGCGATCCGCCCAGGCGGCGTTGATCTTGCCAAGGCGCGCACGAAAGGCCGCGCGCACCTCAAGCTCGACCCGGTGGCGCTGGCCGTAATCGAACGCGATGGTTTCGACGCGACCAAAGCGTTCCAGCGCCCAGGCGAGGCATGTTGCCGAATCCTGCCCGCCGGAAAACAGGACTAGTGCCGCGTTGTTACGCATTAAGCCAACTTCGGTTTCTTCGCTGCCGTTTGCTTAGCACCATGCACCAGCCCGACACCAGAAGCCTTGCGAAAACCGCTGGCGCCATTAAAACCCGCCATGAACCTGTTGTGACGGCCGCCGTGAGCCGCGCACGACATCCTCCCAAGGAGCACGACCATGACCGCCATCATCGATATTATCGGCCGCGAAGTCCTCGACAGTCGCGGCAATCCGACCGTCGAGGTCGATGTGCTGCTCGAAGATGGGGCGATGGGCCGGGCGTCGGTGCCTTCCGGTGCCTCGACAGGCGCGCATGAAGCAGTCGAACTGAGGGATGGCGACAAGGGCCGCTATCTCGGCAAAGGCGTGTTGAAGGCGGTCGATGCGATCAACAATGAGATCTACGATGCGTTACGCGGGTTCGACGCCGAAGACCAACGCCGCATCGATGATGCGCTGCTACAACTCGACGGCAGCGAGAACAAGAGCCGCATCGGCGCCAACGCGATCCTGGGTACATCCCTTGCTGCCGCCAAGGCGGCCGCTCGCACCTCCGGCCTGCCGCTGCACCGCTATGTCGGCGGCGCCAACGCGCGCGTCATGCCGGTTCCGATGATGAACATCATCAACGGCGGTGAACATGCCGACAACCCCATCGACATCCAGGAATTCATGATCATGCCGGTTTCGGCCGCGACCTGCGCCGAGGCAATCCGCATGGGAGCGGAAATCTTCCACACGCTCAGGAAAGGCCTGAGCGAAGCCGGGCATAACACCAATGTCGGCGACGAGGGCGGCTTTGCGCCCAACCTCAACTCGGCGGACGAAGCGCTGGGCTTCATCATGAAGTCGATCGAGACGGCAGGTTATAAACCCGGAGATGATGTGATGCTGGCGCTCGATTGCGCGGCGTCCGAGTTCTACAAAGACGGCAAGTACGAGATTTCGGGCGAAAGCAAATCTCTCGACAGCAACGGAATGACGGGATACCTCGCCGACCTCGTGGCACGATATCCGATCATCTCGATCGAAGACGGCATGCATGAAGATGACTGGGATGGCTGGCAGCTGCTGACCCGCGAGATCGGTGCAAAATGCCAGCTGGTCGGCGACGACCTGTTTGTCACCAATACCAAGCGCCTCGCCCGTGGCATAAACGAGGGCGTTGCCAACTCGATCCTCGTCAAGGTCAACCAGATCGGGACGCTCTCGGAAACACTGGACGCGGTCTCCATGGCCCAGCGCGCGCGTTATACCGCCGTGATGTCACATCGCTCCGGTGAGACCGAGGATGCAACGATTGCCGATCTAGCGGTCGCGACGAACTGCGGTCAGATCAAAACCGGGTCGCTGTCGCGCTCCGACCGGCTCGCGAAGTACAATCAGTTGATCCGCATCGAGGAAGAGCTTGACGATTCCGCCGTTTACGCCGGACGCAGCATCCTGCCAGGCGCCAAGGTCGCCTAGGGCGTCAATTCGTTAACCGCACCAAAAGATGACGGTCTTTTACGCGCCATTAAACTTGCCCGGGTTATACCTGAATGTATCGAAGGCCCGTCCCGGATATCACACGTTTTGCGTCATATGCCTCACGATTACCGCTCCAAAAGCCGCCGTTCGACAGCACTCGTTTTGCTTGGCTGTCTGGCGCTGACGGTCTACTTCGCACACCATGCGATGTATGGACGGTACGGGATCGAGAACAACCGCATCCTGTCGGCCCGCGCCAAGGCGCTGGCTGGCAGGGTCGCGGCACTCCAAGCCGAACACAATGCCTTGCGCCGCGATGTCAACCTGCTGTCGGATGCGCCGCACCCGGATATGATCGAGGAAGGTGCCCGCCGGGTGCTCGGCTACGCCTATCCGCAAACCAAATTGATCCCCTTGAAGCGCTGATCGGCGCGCCGGCCGACATGGTTAATGTGCTGTCCACTGACGGCCGCATCGCGCGACCGGCACAATTTTCTGCTTGAAATACAGGAAGCATCGCGCCACGGACATCGCAGCGTGTTGGCAATTCAGGAATTGACGGTGTACTTTCCCGGTAACGGATTGTATCGCAGTCCACGACCTATCCACGGAGCATTACATGGCGAGCCAAACTGCGTTCAAAACGCCCCCTGATTTCACCCAGGAACAGGATCTGGCCGCCTACAAGGAAATGTTGCTCATCCGTCGCTTCGAGGAGAAAGCCGGCCAACTCTACGGCATGGGCTTCATCGGCGGTTTCTGTCACCTTTACATTGGCCAGGAGGCCGTCGTCGTCGGTTTGCAGATGTGCGCGAAAGAGGGCGACCAAGTCATTACAACGTATCGTGATCATGGCCACATGCTCGCGTGCGGCATGGACCCGAAAGGCGTGATGGCGGAGCTGACCGGCCGCACCGGGGGCTTGTCGAAGGGCAAGGGCGGTTCGATGCACATGTTCTCGAAGGAGAAGCATTTCTATGGCGGCCATGGCATTGTCGGTGCCTCGGTGCCGCTCGGCGCCGGTCTTGCGTTTGCCAATCGCTACCGCGACAACGACAACGTGTGTTTCTGCTATTTCGGCGATGGTGCCGCCAACCAGGGACAGGTCTACGAGACCTTCAACATGGCGAAGCTGTGGAGCCTGCCGATCGTCTTCGTCATCGAGAACAACAAGTACGCCATGGGCACCTCCAGCGAACGCTCGTCGGCGACAACCAACCTGTCGCAGCGTGGCGCCTCGTTCGACATCCCCGGCGAACAGGTCGACGGCATGGATGTGCGCGCCGTGAAGGAGGCGGGCGACCGCGTCGTCGAGCATATGCGCAGTGGCAACGGACCCTACATCCTGGAGATGCTGACCTACCGCTATCGCGGCCATTCGATGTCGGACCCGGCGAAATATCGCTCACGCGAGGAGGTCGACAAGGTACGCTCGGAACAGGATCCGATCGAACGCGTCCGGGTGCGCCTGATGGAAGCGGGACACGCCACGGAAGACGAACTGAAGGGCATCGACCGCAGCGTGCGCGGCGTGGTCAATGAGGCCGCCGAGTTCGCCCAGAACGATCCCGAGCCGGAACCAAGCGAGCTTTGGACGGACGTACTGCTGGAGGCATGAGCCCAAGGGGCGCGCGGGGCGTTGAATTGGGAAGCGCTATGGATCAGGTCACGGACAAGCCGGCCACATACGCGGATATCGAGGCGCTGCCACCGAACGTGGTCGGTGAAATTCTGTATGGGCGCCTGGTCACGCATCCGCGGCCGGCACCGAAGCATGCGCTGGCATCGTCTTCATTGGGCATTGAACTCGGTGGGCCGTTTCAACAAGGGCGCGATGGCCCCGGCGGCTGGTACATTCTGGACGAACCGGAAATTCATTTGGATGACCACGTTATCGTGCCCGACATCGCCGGCTGGCAAAAAGTCAACTTGCCTCAGTTACCCGACACCGCGGCAATCCATGTTGCGCCCGATTGGGTCTGCGAAATCCTTTCGCCGTCGACACTGCGTCACGACAAGGGGACAAAGCGCGAAATCTACGCCGAGCACGGCGTATCGCACCTCTGGTACGTCGATCCAGCGACGCGAACACAGGAAGTCTTTCGTCTGAGCGGCACGGACTGGATTGTGAGCCAGACTTTCTTCGACGACGACCCGGTCAGTGCGCCGCCCTTCGACGCCATAACGTTTTCACTCGGCGATCTCTGGGACGATCCCGCAGCGCCAGATGCCACACCCTCCGCGACCAACTGAGAGCCCTCAATGCCCACGCAAATTCTGATGCCCGCGTTATCTCCGACCATGGAAGAAGGCAAGCTTGCCAAATGGATGGTCAAGGAGGGCGACATGGTCACCTCCGGCATGGTCATCGCCGAGATCGAGACCGACAAGGCGACGATGGAGGTCGAGGCCGTCGACGAAGGCAAGCTCGGCCAGATCCTGATTGCCGAGGGGACCGAGAACGTCAAGGTCAACACCCCGATCGCGGTGATCCTCGAGGATGGCGAGAGTGCCAGTGACATTCCGGCTGCCGCGGCATCACCAGCGCCTTCGGGCAATGGCGCCGACCCGGCACCGGCCACGAACGGTGCGGCAGCGCCAGCGCCATCCGCTGCGCCGCCCGCGCCCGTCGCACCCATCGCAGCCGTCGCACCCGATGTCGACGTGCCGGAAGGCACCACCTTCGCGACCGTGACCATGCGCGAAGCGCTGCGCGATGCGATGGCCGAAGAAATGCGCCGCGACGGCAATGTGTTCTTGATGGGCGAAGAAGTCGCGCAGTACCAGGGCGCCTACAAGGTCAGCCAGGGTCTGCTCGATGAGTTCGGTGACAAGCGGGTGATCGACACGCCGATCACGGAACAGGGCTTTGCCGGCATCGGCGTCGGCGCAGCGATGGCCGGCCTCAAGCCGATTGTCGAGTTCATGACCTGGAACTTCGCCATGCAGGCCATCGACCAGATCATCAACTCGGCTGCCAAGACACTTTACATGTCCGGTGGCCAGATGGGCTGTCCGATCGTATTTCGTGGTCCGAACGGCGCCGCCGCCCGGGTCGCGGCACAGCACTCGCAATGCTATTCGGCATGGTATGCCCATGTGCCGGGGCTCAAGGTGGTCGCGCCTTCGAATGCAGCCGATGCCAAAGGCCTCATGAAGTCGGCGATCCGCGATCCGAACCCGGTGCTCGTTCTCGAAAACGAGATCCTGTACGGCTCCGAAGCCGACGTTCCGGAAATTGACGACTGGCTGGTGCCGATCGGAAAGGCGAAAATCGTCAGGCCCGGTGAAGATGTCACAATCATCTCGTTCGCGCGCGGCATGGCATACGCCAATCAGGCCGCGGCGCAACTCGCCGAAGACGGCATCGACGCCGAAGTCATCGACCTGCGAAGCCTGCGCCCGATCGACATGGATACGATCATCGCGTCCGTGCGCAAGACGAACCGGATCGTCACCGTTGAAGAGGCCTGGCCGGTTTGTTCCGTCGGCTCGGAGATTTGCGCGCAAGTGGCGATGCAGGCCTTCGACTACCTCGACGCGCCGCCGGCCAAGGTATCGGGCGCCGATGTGCCGATGCCGTATGCGGCCAATCTCGAGGCACTGGCTTTGCCGTCCGCCGAGCAGGTCGTGCATGCGGCCAAATCCGTTTGCTACGCCCTCTAGAAGACCCCGACCCCGTCCCTGCCTGCCGGCTGCTTCCAGCGAGAGACCACGACAATGCCGATTGAAATCCTGATGCCCGCGCTATCCCCGACGATGGAGGAGGGCAAGCTCGCCGCCTGGATGGTCAAGGAAGGGGACGCGGTTACATCAGGCATGGTGCTCGCCGAGATCGAAACCGACAAGGCGACGATGGAGGTCGAAGCGATCGATGACGGTCGCATCGGCCGGATCCTGATCGAGGCGGGTGCCGAAGGCGTCAAGGTCAACACGCCGATTGCGATCCTGCTCGAAGACGGCGAAGACGAAGCCGCAATGTCGGCGCCGGCAGCAGCGCCCGCGGCAACGCCACCAAGCACAGCACCAGCGGCCGGCAACGACAGTGCCGCTGCCTCGTCCACGCCCGCCGAAACTCCCTCGGCCGCACCGCCACCCGCAAGCGCACCACAGCAGACCCAGAACGCAACAGGTGACCGCATCTTCATTTCACCGCTGGCCCGCAGGCTGGCGGTCGAAGCCGGCTTCGAC
>JBPCVZ010000101.1:0-4138 GCA_051010015.1 Hyphomicrobiaceae bacterium | reverse complement strand
GGACCCGTACTACTGGCAAGGGTCCCTCAACATACAATTTACATAGTAAAATGTGCAATTCGTTCAATCGATAGGGGCAAGCCTGACGAGTAGTGGGACGTCGGCAAGAATTCCTTATGCTGTGTGGGTTTAAACACCGAGCGCAGGACGCGATTCTGCCCTTTTAGCGCCCTGGTTTTGTTAAGAATGTTAAGTCGACAATTGTATATTAAAAGAATGCTTGGTGCGCGTCGTGTGGGGCTCTGAATCTCGTACTGAGGGTTCGTGGTCCTGTCCGGGTTCATAGTAGAATTTGCCGTCATGCGTTGCAGTCCAGTCGCGCGCGCTGGGAGTGACCGGGTGAATGGGTCGTAGATCGCCCAGAATTGACTCTGGACAGCCATTTCACCCTTCCGGCACCTAACGGGGCAGAAGAGGAAAAATCCGCTGTACGAGTCAGGGTGAGTCTTTTAACGCGATATCTCCCATTTGCGTGGCGGGATGCTTTAGCCGTATGGATTTTCTGCACTCGGTCTGGACGAACGAACGGTACGGATTACTATTCTGGGCGCTACCATCGGGTTGGCGAGAGGAGTATCGGATTGAGCCTAGGTTTTGTCGTCTCACCAATATTTGCAAGTGTGCCCGGTTTAGTCGGCTTTCGGGGCACAGCGACTCCTGTCGCTCCGCACTATGTCGCGATGGGCCAGATTCGGTCGCAAGCAATCTCGGATCATCATAACCACGTGCGCTTTTTTTGTGCGCCAATAACGACAAGGGCTCCTACTAAGCTTTGGTTCGTTGCGATCGGGATGGTTGACCTTGCTGAAACGAATTATCGGTATTGGGCGACCATCCGTCGTCTCAGGTGCTCTTGGAATTTTTCTGCCGACTTCACGATGGCGGTGTGTCACGGCCTGGCTGTTTGACCAAGTCCGCATAGGACATGCGCTCCAACTGGAATACTTCGGGGTTGCGTGTGTAGAGATTGTAGTAGAGCCTTCCAACCGGCTGGTACGCTGCGAAATTGACATTGTACTTGTCATCCATGACACCATTGCGTGTCCAGGCCCGTACGACTTCAGCGAGAAGCAGTTCGCGATCTGCCGTAAAGTTGACCGAGTGCAACCATCGGCATTCGAGGGCGGCTGGCGCGGAGGCGATGCGCGGCACCTTCACATCGGTCGATGGCGCCAGTGTCAAATTAGCCGCTGCGATCTCGCTTTCTTGAGGCGGGAAGTCGATGGCGGTGATGTTCATCGCTTCGGCCAGGGCCTCGTCGACCAGGTTGACGACGAACTCGCGCGTGGCATGGATGTTAGTGGTTGTGTCCTTGAGTGCCCGCTCAGGGCGCCGGTGCAGACCAAGTGCGATAATTGGCGGCGTGTCGCCAAAGACATTGAAGAAACTATAGGGTGCTGCGTTGACGAGGCCGTCTTCGCTGACGCTCGTCACCAACGCGATGGGGCGTGGGATGACGAGCGAGCACAGAATCTTGTAGCGTCGGTCGGCGGCGATATCGGCGAAGCGAACGTCAATTTCAGGCATGCGGTGTCCTCGTCTCGGTCTACGTTGGTGCTGGCAATAACTGGTCGGCAAACACCAAAAACTCATCACATGATGCGCGGCGATGCGTCGTCACCTTCACTCTCTGCAGGAGACAAGCATCGCCACATCAAAAATTAACTCACTGATTACTCGGATGAATAAACTGCGAGCGCGCATCATTTGCGAGCCGTCTCTCGGCATCAAGCAACGTTTAGGCGCGGACGGGCGGAGAATTCCTCATCTTCATCCGTGCGCGATTTCTGCAGGACGAAGTCGAAGCCGACATGCACCCGATTGCCTTGTCGGTTGGGCATGGGCAGCAGACCCTCGCGCGTGCCGAAGGCGAAGTCGGTCTCGGCGAGCGGATCGTCACCGAAATTGATCTGCGTTGTCAGCGTGCGATAGCCCGGTGCCTCGACGAAGAAGTGCACGTGGGCGGGCCGGTCGCCCTTACGCCCAAGGGCATACATAAGCGTCTCACAGGCCCCGCCTGGCGGGCAGCTGTAGCCACGCGGCATCTTCGAATGGAAAGCGTAGTGGCCTTCGTCGCCGAGCTTGATGCGACGACGGTTGTTGAAGGGTGTCTGTTCGCGGGTCGGGTCGAAGTGCGAGTAGAAGCCCTGCGAGTTGGCGTGCCAGACATGCAGTATGGCGCCCGCAACTGGCTCGCCATCCGGCCCACTTACGTAGCCGGTCATACTCAAAGTGTCGGTGTCGTCGGGGTCGCTCGTCAAGTTGACGTCGCCCTCAACGAGAGGCGCACCCTCGACGTAGAGCGGTCCTTCGATGGTGCGTGGCGTGCCGCCGGTGCGACCTGCGGCGGCGTCCTTGGCGTCCATGTGCAAGTCGAGAAAATGCTCAAGACCGACGCCTGGTGCGATCAGGCCAAACTCGTCTGCCCCGTCCTGGAGGAATTTGACAGCCAACCAAAACTCGCTCTCCGAGATGTCGTGTTTCTCGACGATCGTCATGATCGCCTGCAAGAGATCACGCGTGATGGCCTTGAGACGAGGATTTCCGCCGCTTTGGTCGAGCCCGCTGGCACGGTCGAGTAGGCTCTGCACAGCTTCACTTCTGATGATGTCGGTCATGATTTCCTCCGTTGCGCCGATCTGCGCGATTTCGTTGTCAAGGCGTACTTTCTTGGCCGTCACGCATAGTTGGTGCCAGCCGGCTTCGCTTGCACACAATCATCAGAGGCTGAAGTTTCTTGGTTCCAAAGCTAACCAGCCATTGATTTCAGACTAGCCCTCGCTTCTGTCTCGGGACAGGATCGATTGAGTATATTTTGATACCCGGGAGGTATAGTGATGGAACTGCGGCACCTGAAGTACTTCGTTACCGTTGCTGGCGAACGTAGCTTCAGTCGGGCCTCCGAGAAGCTCCACATCGCCCAACCGCCGCTGAGCCGGCAGATCCAACAGCTTGAAGAGGAACTGGGTGCTCAGCTACTCAATCGCGGTCGTCCAATAACATTGACTGAGGCAGGACGATACTTCTTCGAGCAAGCCCTGCAGATGCTCCAGAAGGCCGACGAGGTTCGCACAATGACGAAGCGGATCGGGACGGGCAATAGACGACAATTCGGTATCGGCTTTGTCGCGTCCACACTGTACGACACCTTGCCAGCACTAATCCGACAGTTCCGGTTAGGCGTTCCGGATGTTGAGATCGTTCTGTCCGAGCTCATCACGATCGAGCAGGCGGTTGCTCTGAAGGAAGGCAGGATCGATATCGGTTTCGGCAGACTCTGGTTCGATGATGATGGTTTGACGCGTCGTGTGCTACGCGAGGAGAAACTGGCAATTGCCGTTCCCCATGGGCATGAACTAAGTCGCATGCGAGGACGCTTGACGCTCAAGAAGATCATCGACGTACCACTCATCCTCTACCCAAATGCCCCGCGTCCCAGTTATGCCGATCAGGTGTTGTCGTTCTATCGCAAACGGGGGCTTGAACCCAAAGTTGGCTTTGAGGTGCGTGAGTTGCAAACTGCATTGGGCCTTGTCGCCGCCGGCCTCGGCATCTCGATTGTTCCTTCGTCCGTTCGTCGGTTCGGTCGGGAAGACGTCGACTTTCTGCCTCTTGGAGAGCCAGACATCGCCTCGCCGATCATTTTGAGTTATCGACCGAACGACGACTCAGCCTTGCTTGCGCGGATGCTGAACCTGATCGAGGACTTCGATCAGTCCCCCGCAGAATAAACTCGTCGCGGCGCGCGTGATCTAACCTTGATATCCTGCGTCCTTGCATCATCAGTGTTGCGCTCCGACACGACGACAGCTTCGGGTCAAAACTCTCCGTCAGGCTGTCGTGCCAGCCTGGGTCGGTCCAGCCCAGAAAGCCGACGTCAATCCAATATTCATGTGCGGCGCAGCAATTCGACCATCAAATCCGATGCGTTTGCGTGCCTCAGAGAACACCCCCGATCTGACCATCTGCGTTGCTCATATTCCGGACTTGGCCCATCGCGACATCGATTACTTCTGGTGTAGCCGCTATGCTCCGAGAGCGGACTCGATCTGGTCAACGGCAGGTAGGAGCCTGAGTAGCACACCTAATCCATCGCACAACTCAAGCCGTCTCGTCTTATCTCGGCTTGTCGCACTAG
>JBPCVZ010000100.1:0-5056 GCA_051010015.1 Hyphomicrobiaceae bacterium | reverse complement strand
CTTCCGCCGACAGCAGCCGTGACGATATCGGGTGCCAGGAAGGCCAGTGAGAGTGTCATGCGGATCGAACGCTCACTGCGCCCCTCGCGATCGGCAAGCGCCGTTATGCTTGAGACCTCATCACGTAGCAGCTGATTGAGCCAGAGCCGTGCCTTGGCAATCGCGAGAATAATTCGGGCTCGAACCTCGCCTTTCATGCTGCGACGAGCTGGCGCAGAGCGCTTGCAGCCTTCCTGATCGGAGTTGAGGATTGCACGATGTCGTCTCTGACGGGGCGGCGTCCAGGGGATCTGGATGATTTCGTTATCGGATGCCCTGCGGTTCTGCGCCAACGTCATGGTGATGCTGAGGGCGGACAAAACAACTCGGTCAATCTTTGCCCGGATCTCATAGCGCACATCTTGATGGGTTGCGATTTGGTTGTCCGATTTCGACGATCGCTCCGCGATTGCCTTTTCGACATAACCTTCGATTGTGGTGGCAGCGATCCGCGCGACCGAGCCGGCTTCGTCCTTGCGGCCCTGCACAACAACGGAAGAAACGTAGTAGCGGTAACGCACACCCTTTTTGATCGCGTAACTCGGGGTCATGCGATTACCACGGTCATCGAACAATTTGCCGACGAGCAGGGCATCAGTTGCTTGCCAACGTTCCCGGCGCCCGCGCCGATTGGCATCGAGGATTGCCTGAACCTCGTCGTAGAGGTCTTTGTCGACGATGGCCTTGTGCTCGCCTGGATAGCTGTCGCCACGATGATTGATCTCGCCGAGGTATGTTCGGTTGCGCAGGATGGTGACTAACGGCCCGTTCGTCAGCACGACACCGCCAATACGCCGGCCGCTGGACATCTGGCGAACGCGGCTGACTATGCCTCTCGCCTGCAGATCTCGCTGCAGCGCCGGCAGCGACTTCAGTTCACGATATCTCTCAAAGATCAATCGCACCGTGTCTACCTCGGACGGATCGACAAGAAGCCGTCGCGCTTCGACGCGATAGCCCAAAGGCACAACCCCTCCCATCCACAGGCCCTTCTTCTTGGAGGCTGTAATTTTGTCCCGGATCCGCTCCGCTGTGACCTCGCGCTCGAACTGAGCGAAGGAGAGCAGGACGTTGAGGGTGAGTCGGCCCATCGAGCTTGTGGTGTTGAAAGCCTGTGTCACCGAGACGAATGAGACGCTGTTCCCATCGAAGAGCTCGACAAGTTTGGCAAAGTCGCCGAGTGACCGGGTCAAGCGGTCGACTTTGTAGACGACAACCACATCGACGCTGGATGCGCGCACCAGATCGAGAAGCGATTGGAGTGCTGGACGATCGAGGTTGCCACCTGAATACCCGCCATCATCAAAGCGGGTTCGGATCAGCCGCCAGCCTTCATGTTTCTGGCTCACGATGTAAGCCTCGCAAGCTTCCCGTTGCGCCTCGAGCGAGTTGAAATCTTGCCCGAGACGGGCATCCGTCGACACCCGCGTATATATGGCACAACGTGTTGCCTTGGATTTGGTCCGGACGGTCATTCCGTTTTGGCCTTGCGTTTTGGACCAGAGAGGCCAAAGAACCGGCGACCATTCCAGCGTGTCCCGGTGATTGCTCGGGCTACTTCCGAGAGACTGCGGTAGGTCGTGCCATTCCAGGCAAACCCCTCTTCCACCACCATGACGTGGTGGTTTGTGCCAGCATGCTCGCGCACGAGGACGGTGCCCAGGCTCAACTTGCGTTCACCGCGCGAGGACAGGCCGAGACTCTCCAAGGTCGGCTTGCCCTTGCCTGGCTGGTTCTGCTGCTGTTTCGCGATACGGTCCAGGATACGCGCCGTGCCGGCACCGAGATCACCGAACGCGTCCGCCTGAATGTGATACGCGAGCAGGCGCAAGATCAGGGAGCGCGGGAGGTGTGAGGGCAGCCGTCGTCCCGTTAGCGCACGCCACCGGTGCCGCAGGGCTGCCGTATCGAAGTCCTGTAGAGCGCTGATCTGTTCGGCTTCTGGATCTGTCATCGCGTGGTCTTGCGATCGCTCAAGAGCCTGTAGCGGCGTATGCCATCATCATCTTTCAATGACGAAACGGCCAAACCGAGCTTATTCTTGACAGTGCCGGACAAGAAGCCGCGAACGCTGTGTGCCTGCCAGCCGGTGGCCGTCATTAACTCGGCGAGAGTTGCGCCACGCTTGCGGCCGAGAAGGCCAAGGCACGCCTTTGTCTTAGTCGAGACGGGACGGGGGCTGCGCTTTGTGGTCATGAGGTGTCTCCTGGATGGGCGCTGCACAATTGCGGCGCTTGCACCACCTCAAGCCTCGCGTATCGCGCGAGGTTTCAAGTTTGCGTACCTGTGCAAACCGTTGCCATCAATCCTTGTTTAGCGGCCGTTGTTCCATTGCCGAAGTTTAGCATTGCCTTACTTTTCCAATGTGTAAGACCGATTCTGGTCAAAGCGGACATGAGCCGCTGCTACGAGTGCTGGCGTGGTGCTTCATCGACACGCGAGTCGTGCACGCGCCACACGGTCGCAAAGATCAAGCTTCGGACATTGGTGAGTCTTGCCTGTTTCAGTGACTTCAATTCGGCTGATGTGGACTAACGCTCTGATGTGATTCGCGAATCGACTAGATTTTCTGCCAAGGGCGGCTCACTTGGCGGGTGAATGCAGATGCGGCGCTTCGAGATCGTGCAATCCGACAGCGATACCACCACTTCTCATGCCGGCCTTGCCCTCGTTGGGCGCGCACTCGGCCACACGAAGCTGCGTGCCGACCTTGATCAGATCCCGCTGCGCCACGGCATTGCGCACGCCGACTGCGTGACGAGCTATGTCGGACTGCTGTGCACGGGCAAGAGCGATTTCGACGCCGTCGAGGCCAAACGCCAGGACACCTTTTTCAGGACCTCACTGGGGATCGGGAAGGTGCCGTCGAGTCCCAGCCTGCGTCAGCGCTTCGACGAGCAGGCGCAAGCGATGATCCCACATCTCGACACCGCGGCCATCGCCTTCATCCGCAACGTCGGCGCAACCGTTACGCCGGTGGTGATCGTGCAGGGTACTTGCTCCGCGCCACGCAAGCTGAAGCTCACTCCACTCGATATCGACGTGTTCCCGATGGACAACTCAGGCTCCAAGAAGGAAGGCGTCAGCTACACCTACAAGGGCTTCAACGGCTATGCACCGCTTGCCGCCTATCTCGGACAGGAGGGCTGGTGCCTCGCCTGCGAGCTGCGACCAGGGAGCCAGCATGGACAGTCCGAGTTCATCCATTACCTCGAGCGGGTGATCCCGCGCGCCAAGCGCCTCACCCCGCACAAGCTGCTGGCTCGTCTCGATAGCGGTCAGGACGCTGCCGAGAACCGCGCTGAGTTCGATCGGGAGAGCGTCGAGTTCATCATTAAGTGGAACCCGCGCCGGCAGGACCTCGGCGCGTGGCTAGAGCGCACGGAGAAGGAAGTCTCACACTGGAGCTTTCCGCGCGAGGGCAAGCGCGTGGGCGTATTCAGCGAGGATGTCGAGGAGACGTTCGACGGCACCACACGCACTTTCCGCCGTGTCATTCGTGTGATCGAGCGCACCATAGACAAGCATGGCGCGCGCCTGCTGGTGCCCCACATCGAGATCGAAGGATGGTGGGCGAGCTTGGGCGAATGTGAGTGCTCGGACGAGAAGATCATCGCGCTCTACTGCGACCATGCAACCTCCGAGCAGTTCCATTCTGAGTTCAAGACCGATCTGGACATCGAGCGACTGCCGTCTGGCAAATTCGCTACTAACGATCTGGTGATGGCGTGCGCCGTGCTCGCCTACAATATTCTGCGCTGGATCGGCCTTGAAGGGCTCACCGGGCCTGACGCGCCGATCCGGCATGAGGCGAAGCGCCGCCGGCTCAGGACCGTGATGCAGGAACTGATGTACGTGGCGGCCCGCGTTATCGAGAGCGGCCGCCAGATGGCGCTCAAGTTCTCTCGCCACTGCCCGGCATTCCCGAGCTTTGAGGCCGTCTACGCCAAGCTTGCATCGGACTGACAAGACCATTGCTGGGGTTCCAGGCGACGGGGCGGTCGAGCCCCGCGAAGTGCGAAGCCTGGACGAGTTCACGACCACGCTGCAGCGCGGAGCGCAAGCGCTCTGTTCAAACCTGCCGCGCGGAACTGTTAGCCTACCTCACGGATTCAGGGTGATGTCTCTGGGTATTTCATCGGTGGCGGCGTAGAAACGAAACTGACTGCTAATTGGACCCTGAAAGCAGAATATCGCTACACACGAATGGGCTCTGAAAAGCTCAATCTGCTGCCAGGCATCGCCCCAGAAATCAATGATTCCGTCAGCGCCGACATAAGGCCAACGATCCAGACAGGTAAACTGTCCATAAATTATAGGTTCTAGCAGTCAGTTTGCTGTTCTCGGCTCTGCTTTGCTCTACTGCTCGATACTAAGGCGTGTGTGCGAAACGGCAACATGATCTTATGATGACCGCCAGACCGTCCTCCGTAGGCATCTTATGGTCTGGCCAAATTCGTCGTTATCGTAAAGAGCATAGTGAGGTGATTTGCATCGTGAACCTCACCGCATGATGTAGATCGAGAGAGGGTCGTTACGTGCGAACGCGTAGCGGCCCTTTTTGTTGCCCAATAAAAATGGACCGCCGAGCTGGGTTGGGGGCTTGGCACGGCGGTCCACACTAGGAGATTAGCCATTCGGGGGGAGTGATGACTATCCCGACTCTGATGTAGTGCATTGCGGCTTGTTTTCAAGCTGAGTTCAGTGAACCTCGGACTGCCCAAGCTGGCACCATATGTGTAGGCGTATCATAAAAGGCGATGAACCCAGTCAGTGGGCGGACGATCGACCCGCCTAAGACGAATGCTCCAACCGATTAATCGCGGATTTCTCGCTCTGAGAGCCTTTAAACGCCACGGCCAGCACCGAGCGCACCAAGCTTCTATGGAATGGCCCGTTCGAGCCTCTTGCAGCGCTATAGGCGGGCATTTCATGATTAGGCGTATGAGAAACCATACGTCAGAGAAACGACTGTCACGCGGCCAGAACGACGGCCTTATTGGTGTGGATGCAACAC
>JBPCVZ010000099.1:0-11356 GCA_051010015.1 Hyphomicrobiaceae bacterium | reverse complement strand
CTGGCCGAGCTTGACGCGGCCAATCTTCTGCACCGTGACGCCGTGGTGCTGACCGCCCTCCGCGATCAGATGAGCAAACTTGTTGAGGATGCCGCTGTTGAAATGCACACAGCCGTTGTCATAGTCCGACGTCGAACGGCTTGCCCGCAGCACCGCTGCGCGCCGCGCCCTTCTCCTGCTGGGCGACTCACCGCTTGGCAACAGAATTGTCTCCAATTAAAGGCTCGCGGCTCTGGATCGAGTCAATTCTGTTCGCAAACAGGCCGCGACACCTCAATCACCCGGTCGGTTGGTTGAGGCCGACGGCGCGTTGGGCGTTCTCGACCTGGCGGCAGTCGGCGTCGGTGAAGCCGTCGATCTTGGCGTTGGCAAAATCATTGCACGCGTCGATGAACGCAAAGCTGGCATCCTGCAGCCCGGAGGTTCGCGTCATCTTCGTGCGCACCGCGCGATAGGCGAGCTGGCCGAGCTTGACGCGGCCAATCTTCTGCACCGTGACGCCGTGGTGCTGACCGCCCTCCGCGATCAGATGAGCAAACTTGTTGAAGATGCCGCTGTTGAAATGCACACAGCCGTTGTCATAGTCCGACGTCGAACGGCACAGCGGGTCATCGCGCTGTACGTAGTCGGAATAGTGGCTCGGCTGGCCACGGTTGGTGGCATCGTCGTAGTCCGCCGATGCATTGAACAGCGACGGCCCGCTGCCGTCACCCAGGCCCGGTCGCGACATGCTGCGCAGCGGCGCCTTGATCGAAAACCCCGGCAGATCCTCGCCGAGCACCCAGTTGCCGCCGGCGCCACGCGTGCGCAATTCGATGAGACTGCCGAAGATATCGGCCAGCGACTCGTTGACGGCGCCGGCCTCCTCGAGATAGACGAGGTCGGTTTCGTGCGCGATGACGCCGTGCATGAATTCGTGGCCGACGACGTCGAGCGCACCGGCATAGCCGGCGCCGTAGACGGCGGCGTTGGCCGATGGACAGCCGTAGCCCTGCTCTGGGCACCAGTGCGCCGCCGCACCGGTGCCGAAGCGGACGTAGGACACGATTGCGCTGCCGTACTTGCTCAGTTTGCCATCGTCGTAACTTTTGCGCCCGAACATCGCGAAGAAGAAATCGCGCACCGCGCCGCTGTTTGAATAGGCGCGTATGGCATCGGCGCTGATCGTCTTGTCGCGCGCGCTGGTCTCTTCATTGATCGCGACCGTGTCGGGCAGTTCGGTCTTGCCGCCGAGATCGATGATGCGGCGGACGGTGAACGAGCGATGGTCACGGTAGGAGTAAAGCAGCTTGCCGGTCCTGGCATCGACGAACAGGCGATAGCTGTCGATCGCGACCTGCCAAGTCAGGCGCGTTGCATCCGTGACGGTGCGGCCGCGCTTGAGGAGCTTCGGGTCAAAGACGGTTTTTGTCGCGGTCGGCGTTGCCCTGTCGATCGCATCGGGACTGATCGGAGAACTGAGCCCGAAGCTTTTCTTGCGCCCTGAAATCTGCTTCTTGAGTTCCGCCTTGGCCGTCGCGATCGCTTGCGCCTCGGTGATCTCGCCGCCGAGGTCGATGCGTTCCAGAGCCGAAAAGCTCGCCGACAGAGAACGCACGGCGAGGGCGCGGTTGAGCGTCAACTTGGCGGATGAGCCGAAAACCGGGATGCCGGCGACCTCCTGCTTGACCGTGGCGATGTAGAGCCCGGGCAGATTGGGGTCGGGCTCGACCTGCTTGACGACGCGCTTGGCCGATGCGCTGCCTTGCGGAAAGGCGGAGCGCAGTTGGCTGCGCGCGAAGAACGCCTCGACGGCGCGCTTGATCGCGGCTTCCGACGGCGGCTTGGCGCTGTCCCGCGAGGCACCGAGCGAGCGCACGAAATTGGTGCGCACATCGAGGTTGTTGAGGCGCGATGGCAAACCGGTGCGCGGGTCGATCGAATAGCGCAGATTCGGCTGTGATCGCTTGGCGGCGGTCAGGGCGTCGATCACCTCGGGCCTGGCATCCTGGGCGAGGGCCGATGTGTCCGACAGCGTCGCGCCCAACAGCGTCACGACGAGGGAGGTCTTGATCGAGCGTGGCAACGTCATGGTTTGAGCCTCAAAGTGTTCATGAAAACGCGATTGCAAATCACCAGGTGCAGCGCCGCGGCCGCGTCGATGCAGCGATGCTGCCGGTCGGAATGTTCGAGCTGTCGATCAGCCCGACGTCGATCGCGGCCTGCGCGAAGCTGCGCCCGGATCGGGCCGCCCAGGCCTTCTTGATGACATCGAGATCGGTGACCGGGCGGCCGTTGAGGCAGGCCTTCTTCTTGTCGCTGACGTCGATGCGACCGCTGCCGTTGAGGTCGATGCGCGGAAACCAGTGCTCGTTGTCCTCGACCTGGCCATTGTCGTTGTGATCGAAGAAATAGGAGCCGAGCGTCGACTTGAAGACCGTCGTCATCGCGACCTGGTGGCGCCTGTAGAGCGCGAGGTCGGTTGCGTCGACGGTGCCGTCGCGATTGAGGTCGGCGAGGGCACTGAGCAGTTTCGGCTCGGCGCGCACGATCGCCTCCAGCGCGTCGACGCGCGGTGCCGTGCGAACATCGTCGGCCGGAATGGCGGACGTGGCGATGATGTCGACGATCTCGGATGGCGTTTTGGTCGGTGCCAGTTCCATCAGGATCGCCGCGAGCGCCGTGATATGCGGGGCCGCCTGGGAGGTGCCGTCGCAGATGGCATAGTTGCTGCCGCGTCCACCGACCGTGCTCATCACATCGATGCCGGGCGCTGCGACGTGGCCGCCGCCGTTCGAGAAGGATGCGCGGACGCCGTCACGACCGACCGCCTCGACGACGATGAAGTTCGGCGCCCGCTGAAACGTCTCGGAAGGTTCCAGGCCGAGGTAGGAGAACGGCGATGACCACTTGGCGTGCAACGGCGGATCGAGCCCTTGCGAGTCATTGCCGGCGGCGATGACGAACAGCGTGTCCTGCTCGAAGGGCTTGAGCCATTGCTGCAGCATGCTGGCAAACGAGATCACGACAGATTTCTTGTGCTCGCCGACGAGGTCACCGTTGGCGAAATCCCTGGCCAGGTCCTCCTGGCTGCTGAGCGTGCGCCAGTTGAAGCCGAGCGAGATGTTGATGACGCGCTTGCTGCCCTCCTCGACGGGATTGTTTTCGAGATACTCGACGAGGTCCTTGACCGCCGTGACGAACAGCATGGTGTGCTGGCCCTCGAGCCCGCTGACGCCGGCTTTGAGGCCGTGCAGGACATCGTCGGCCTGGACCGGTATGGCATCGATCAACGCGTTCGGCACGATGCCGTCGATGCCACGACCGCGGCCATGCGCGGCGCCGGCGATGCCGGCGACGTGCGTGCCGTGACTGTCCTCGCAGGTCGCGCCGGAGAAGGGCAGCAGCTGTTGTTTGCCGAGGCCGTGCACGACGTTGTATTTCAGGTGACCGTGGTAGCTGAAGCCGCTGTCGAGGAAGCCCATCGTGACCGGCCGGCGGGTCGGATACGCGGCGCGCTGGGATTTCAGGATGCGCCACGCCAACGGCATGCGCATGCGCTTCAGCCCCCAGTTGCCGTCGTCGGTGACGCCGGGGCGCCACGTCCAGGCATAGGCGCGCCCGTTGTCGTTGACCGTCAGGCCGGTCGAGCGCGGCAGGGTCTTCGGCGCAATCGTCGAGTGCACGGTCGCGGCGTTGATGCCGGGTTCCTTGCGCAGGCGCTGCAGGAAGTCGGGGTTCAGGATATCTTCCGGCTTGCGCGGGCTTGGCGCGGGCTTTTCGGCTTTTGGCTTGGTCAGGCTGCGGGTGTCGCCTTTGGGCGCCGAGGTCGTTGGCTTGGCACGCTTGACGTAGATCAGGCCCAAGGCGGGGACCTTGCCGACGACGTCGAGATTGTATTTGCGCACGACGTTGAGAATCTCGGCTTCGGTCGCGGTGTTCTTGAAGTGAACGACATAGACATCCGGCACGACGCCGAAAGCCTTGCTGCGGCGCAGGCGCTTGCTGGCCTCGGCGAGGCGCTGGTTCGGCGCCATCGAGCGCACCGCCGGCGACGTCGGCTGTGACGTGCCGGTTGCCGTGGCGCTCAGGGTGAGCGGTTTTTCGCGCGCCGGCGATGCCTGCCACAACGAGCGCAGGATGTTCCACGCCTTGCTCAGCGGGTCGTCGTCGGCGGTTGGCTGCACACCCGTTGCAGGCTTGCCGGGCGTGGTCTCAGAGCGGCGGTCCGGCACCTTCTTGACCGGGACTCGCTCGATCTTGCCGCCGGGACGGATGATCAAGAGCTCTTTGGGGCTGGGCGCCGGTGGTGCTGCGGTGGTCGGTGCCGGCTGGCGCGCCGGCGCGATGCTGCGCGTTGCCGGACGTGCCGGCGCAGGCGCCTTGGTGGACGGCTTGGGCTTGTTGAAGTTTTTCTCGAGAAGGGCGCGCAGGCGCGCGCTCGACGAGGATTTTTGCGCCAACGCCGGTGCGCACGACAGGATCATGAAGACCAACAGAGCAAGAGTAGTGCGCATGAGATGCCTCCTCCGCCACAATCTGTTGCCACCGGCCGCGGCGTGTTCCCGGTTCACGAAGAACCACTCCACCACGATTTGATGCGCTGCCAGATGCCGGGCGCGTTTTGTGCATCTTGCAGCGCCTTGAGTTCTGCCTTGACGTTCTGAAGCGATGCCGCGGCCTGGTCGAGTTCGGCCCGCAGGCCGGCTTGCGTCTTCGCCGCCGCTTGCTTGGTTTGTTGGAGAACCGCTTCGCGCTCGTCGATGCGCGCGCGGGCGGCGGCCAGTTTGGCTTCGCTCTCGCTGAGCGCTGCGCGCACGGCATCGGTCTCGCCCTGCGCCTTCTCGATCTCGCGCTGGCTCTCGACTTTCAGCTGGTTGAGTTCCTGCTCAAGCGCCGCGACCCGTTTGGCCATGTCGGTATCGGGGGCCGTCGGGTCCGGTTTGTCGGGATCAGGCTTGTCGGTGACGGGACCGGATGGATCGCCATCGGGCGTATCCGGGTCGGGCGTATCGGTCGGCGGCTTTGCGCCGATTTCGTAGTTTGCGTCGATGATAAGGTTACCGTTGCTGTCGATCGATGGCCCTAGTCCCTTTGACTTGCGCAGCGCTGCGATCAGCGAGGTGTAGATTGGCACATACGTCGAGATGATCCGCGAACCGTCGGCGATATTCTGCTTGGCCATGAAATGCAGGTGGGTCGTCGTCAGCCGTTTGCCCTTCATGTATTTCGAGATCTTGCCGAGGACGTCGCCTTGACGCACGCGCTGCCCGCGCTTCACGCGAATGGTGCGCGGGTTCATGTGGAGGTAGTAGTAAGATGTGCCGTCCTTCGTCGCTTTGAGCACGACGGTGGTGTTGCGGGTGACCCGCGTGATCTTGCCATCGGTGACGGCGACCGCGTTCCACTTCGAGTCGCTGCACGTCGGCGGCCGGATGTCGAGACCCTGGTGGCCGGTTCCGGCCGGGCACAACGGCAGCTTCCAACCACGCACTTCGCAGTAGTTGTCGTACTGCGTGAACGGGTCGTAGTTCTTCGGATCGCACTCGGTGCCGCCGGCCGCACCCTTGCCGCCCCAGCCGCCGCCGCCGCGGCCATAGATCTGCGAGTTCATGTGCGGGTGCATGCCCTTCGGCAACGCCAGTGGAAAAATGATGCCGGGCGCGTAGACGTAGCGGTCGCCGGTGCGCCCCTTGCGTTGGTCCCGGGGATGCAGCCTGCCGGGGGCGTGATAGGCAAAGGCGCGCTTCGGCGCGACCGGATCGCTGCCGCCTTGCCCATCTTGACTGCCGCCAGTGGCCGGCTTGTCGGTTTGCGGCGGGTCGCCGGCTTGCGGCAGGAAGGGCAGCGGGCGCAGCGACTGGCTGGTGAACTTGCAGGTGCGCGCAATGCGATGCAGCAATCGCGGTGGCGTGTCGGTCTGCGCCGCGCAATCCGTTGCGGCGTGTGTAACGCGGGCCGCGTTATGCTCGGCGGGTTTCAAAGCCGATGCGGACAACCCTCCGGCTCCGCCGGCCTGTGCGGCAGGCAACGCGCCGGCCCATCCGGCGAAAAAACCAATAGCGGAGAGACCCGTTCTGAAAAAGTTTCGCATTGCCGAATTACCCACCCCGAAACAAATTCATGGATCAATAATGTCGATCCGTCGTCGCAATGGCAACCAATCACGATACGTCTGTCGCAGGCAGACGATGCGCATGGAAGTTTTTGACAGGCGATGCATCCTCCAGGTGCACTTGCCCGCACTATCTTACCAGCCGATCGAGCTGCGTGCGCAGCTTCGCCGGCAGCTTGCCGGCATGCGCCGGGTCTTGCAGCAGGCGCCGCACTTTCTCGCGCAAAGGCGCCGGCATGTCCTGCACCGCGCCCGGCGCCAATGATCGTGTACGCTGCGATGCCGGCAATTGATCCAGCGCAAACGGCATCTCATAGCGACCCGGCGCCAGGGAAAAGAGGCCGAAATCCAACTTGATGACCGGGTTGCTCCACAGACCACTGATGCGTACCGGGAACGGCAACTGGCTGGGCGGCGGCGCCAGCCGCGCGCGCACGCGTTGATCGAGGCGGCGACCGGCGAGCGAGACCGTGCCTTTGCTATCGACTTCGACGTCGCCCCCGCGCAGCGTCGCCGGGCCGATGGTTCTTATGATGCCGTTGTCGAGGCGCAGGCGCGCACGAAGCTGGTTGAACGATGTCTTGCGTCGCGTATCGTAGGACCACTTTCGCCACCACTGGTTGAGCACGGCTTTGAGGTCAAATCCGATCAGGCGCCCCTTGCTGAGGCGAAGACTGGTCTTGCCGGAAAGGGACTCGACAATCGTTTCCAGGTCGTTGCCGCGTGCCGATAGATCGGCGGTGAACGAACTGCGCCCCTCGATCGTCTCGGGCGCCTTGAGCAGGCCGAGCAGCTGCTTCACGTCGACGTTCTTGCCGGTCAGCGACAAAGCGTGCTCGGGGGTTGCAGAGCGCCCGTCGATGTTCAGTTTCGCGGCCCATTGGCCGCCCGCGAAACGAGCCCGCGTGATGTCCAGCCTGAGCCGGCCGGCATCCAGCAGGCTGTCGAGCGACACGTCGGTGAGGTCAACGCCGCCGACTTTGAGCGTCTCGGCGGTTTGCACCAGGATGATATCACCGATGTTCATCAGGCCGGTATCGATAGCGACCGGACCGGCCGGTCTTTTGCCGGGCGGCGGCGGTGCCGGCGAGACGCCGCTGGACGGTGCGAGCGAACGCGTTGCCGAAGGGTCCGACAGCGAATCGAGATAGGCATCGAGACTTTGCCAGGCGCTGGGGATCGTCACGGCCGGGCGCGCTGAGGCGGGCTTCGATGCCGTCGCCAAGGCGGCAAGCGCCGGCCGCGGCGTCGTGAACGCGTTGAGATCGAGTTGCTGCCAGGCCGCTTCGCCGGTGATGCGTGGCCGGGCGCCGCGCCAATCGATCGCAACATCGACTTTGCCACGGGCGATGGCCGTTTCGATATCGGCGCCCTTCAGCCACAGCCGCCGGGTCGACAGGGCGACGGGCCCGGAAATGGTTGCGCGCCCCGACAAGGCCCGGCGCTCCGGACCATGATCGATATCGAGCCAGCGCGCGAACGCGTCGATCGATGTGATGCGGATTTTCGCATCTCCCTCGATCCGCGTCGTCGCCTCGTCGAATACCCGGCCCAAGAAGGCGATTTTGGCGGTCGGCGCCTTGAGGTTGACGGCGAGTGACGCATGGCCGGCACTGCTGCGGGACATGTTGCCGCTCAGTTTGACCGTTGCATCGCGCCATGAGAAGCGGCCGTTCAATTTGCCAATGTGCCCGCGCCGGACGTCGAGCAGCGTTGCCTGGAACTTGCTGATGGAGAACTCCGGATTGGCGGCGCGGACGTGGTAGCTGACGAAGCCTTCGTTGATGGTGAGTTGGCGCAGTTCGGCACCCATCCGCCCGCTGGCAGATGCCGCCTTGAGTTGTCGCAGGTCGGCATCGAACAGCGTGACGGTCGGCTTTTCGATGTGCATCGTGTCGATGGCCCGGTCGCCTTTCAGCCAGTTCCGGATATTGACATCCGCGGTGAGGCGGACCGCGTCCGCGACGATGCCGCCGCGTGCTGCGCGCACGGTCGGCCGGCGTAGTTTGGCGTCACGCAAATCGATCTTGGCTTCGGGCCAAAGCGTGATCGACGAGCCCGCGCCAACCGAGAGCTGGTAGCCGGTTTGCTGGCCCACCTGGCGCGCCAGGGCGTCGAGGAGTAACGACTGTGGCGGGTTGCCGATCAGCGCCGCGACGCCGGCCGCCAGGACGAGCACCGGTCCGACGACCCAGAACGCGAGGAAACGCCTCAGTCGGGATGCGCGCGGCAGCGAATTCTCCGACATCGTCCCCCTCCCGATCGTGTGAGCAACTGACCGTCTTGCCTGGCCTGATGTCGCGCCCAATCATGGCATGCGGCGTCTCGCGACTTATGCGAAGACACTGGTCCCAGAGCCGTGCTGCGGCAAACGATCCGGCCCTGTTGGCAGCAGCGGGATCGTTCCACCCATCTTTAACAAAATTTGTCCGTAGTCTATCGTGTTGGAATGATATTGACGAATGAGTGGTTGGCACGTGCCACACCCGTCACTGTCATGTCGATGCTTGTGGTTGAGCTTGAAGCGTGATCGAGCATAAGGGGTGCCCGACATGGTCCAGGAACGAGCTTTTGGGCTGCGATTGTGTCGTCCACGGTGCGTGACGCATCGCGCGCTGACCGCCGTGTGCGCGGGCCTTGGGCTGGTTTGTGCGGCGACGACGACGGCGGTGGCGCAGACGAAGCAAATCGCCGTGAAGTGGGATGATCCGGAGATAAAGCGCTTTCAACGACGCTCACGTAGGCGGTCGCTGGGCGCAAGCGCGTTGTTCGACCCGCGGCTCGCCAAGCTGAAGTTGCCCGTGCTCGGATATGAAAGGACCATTCCAAAGGTGCGCAGTGCCTTTCGTGTGGCACCACGTGCGCGGCGCACATTGACGATGGATGAGCGCAATCCGGTTTGGTACGAAATTGCTTATGACTATGGCGAGGATATCAAGGTCACGGTCGAAGCCGACCTGCGCGTCCAGACTCGGCTGCCCCCCGGGACCAAGGTCTATGACAAGCCGCGCAACTTCGCGGTTTCGCAGGATTCGGACATTTCCGTCTTCGATGGCCGTAGCGAGGTGGGCATGATCGGTGCCATTGCCGAATTCAAGGTCTACCGGTTCGGACAGGTGCCCTATTCGGTCACGATCGAATGCTCCGAAAAAAAAATGGCCGTTTGCCAGGACGTCGATGCATTGAAGCGCGACAAGAGGTTCTTGCGCCTGATCTCGGCGCGTCCGCCCAAGCCTTAGAGCCTGTCTGGCCATGCCAGTCACGTCGGCTGAAAGCTCTCAGTTCGATTGGCCACGTGTCGTCGCCGGGGCGGACTCGTTCTTGCCAGTGACGACGCGAAGCTGGGCCTCGGCGAGCTTGCGCGCCCATTCGGCGGCATTCAATTTGCGCTGCAAGTCAGACACCTTTGCCTTGAGTGCCGCAAGATCTGTCCCGCTTGTCGTGCCCTGGCGCGCATCGACGACCTTCTTTGCCAAGGCCGCCTTCTCGTCCTCGAGTTGTTTTCTTTTCGCGCGTTCCTGCACGAGGCGCTGGGTCAGGGTCTTGACCTCACGTTCGAGCAAGGTACGGCGTTGCTCGAGCTGGCGGATTTTTTGGCTGCGCAGGCGGTCGCGTTCCTGGTCGATCTGATTTTCGAGCGAGGCGCGCGAGACCAACTCCGCCGCGACCCCTTCGGCCTTACGGCGGGCCGAGACTTCCCGGCCAAGCTGCTCGCGCAGGTTATCGGCCATGCCCTCGATCTCTTTTCTGGCAGACTCCGCTGCGCGGCGACGGAAGCGCTCCTTGCGCAGTTGGGCGAGATGTTCGCGATCAGTCTCGGTGTTTTCGTCCAGGCTGCGCCCGGCCGGCAGGCGGGGATCGCGTATCGGCGCCGTCTTGACCAGGGCGGGCGTATCAGGCGTCGACTTTTCCGGCGTCGATGTCTCGCCGCCGGGCGCGCGCCGCACGCCAACCGGTGCCAAGCGGACGGCCTCGTTGTTGCGGGCCGCTGGCGCAGTGCTGTTCTGCCGGGGCGAAGGGGCGCCGCGTTGTTCGTTCAGCACCGGAGCGTTCGACGCGCGCTGGGTCGGCAGTGGTGCCTCAATCGTTGGTGCCGGAAGGGCGATGGCCGGCGCCATGCTCCGCGCCGGTCTTTTGCCGACCCGACGGATGCCGGCGCCACCCGGTGCGGCCGCATCGCTGCCTGTCCTGGCGGGCGCACGCTTGTTGTTTGTCTGTGAACGCCGCTTAATGATCGGTACGCTGTTGGTTCGCACCGGACCGTGCAAACGATTGGGCAATCTTTGGGCAGATGCCGGCATTGCGCAGGTAATGAGCAAACCGATTACCGTACCCGTGACTACGCCATAGTTCGTAAGACTCGAAAATTTATACATGTTTCGCACCGATCCGGCGCCACCCCTCGATTGAGCCTGAACACGTCGCAATTAACTCCGTGGCATGGCAATTCAGTGGCAGGATTTGATGCGCATACGTACAAAAAAACAACGAGCGCCCATCAAAGGACACTCGTTCTTTATGTTTCATTCATGAAATTTTTTACTAACCCATCTGGTAGCCGGGCGTTGATTTCGACAATGCGATTTCTTCGTCCGTCATCTCCTCGACGATGTCCTCAAACAGAGGTGATGACAGGTAGCGCTCGCCGGTATCGGGCAGCATGCACAGGATGACGCTGCCCTTCTCGGCCTTCTCGGCGATCTGCATCGCAATCGCGAACGTCGAGCCGCCGGAGACGCCGGTCATGATGCCTTCCTGCGCGGCGAGTTTCTTCGCCCACGCCATGCCTTCCGGGCCCGGCACCGGAATGAGCGCGTCGTAGTATTTCTTGTCGACCGCCTCCTGCAGCACGTACGGGATGAAGTCCGGCGTCCAGCCCTGGATCGGGTGCGGCTCGAAGGCCGGGTGGCTGTGCGCGGGGGCATTGTGGTCGCCGCGGCCTTGCGCTTCGCCGCTGCCGAGCAATTGTGCGTTGGCCGGTTCGCTGAGAATGATCTTCGTGTCGGGCCGTTCCTTGCGCAGCACACGCCCGACGCCGGAGAGCGTGCCGCCGGTGCCGTAGCCGGTGACGTAGTAGTCGAGCCGGTCGCCGGCGAAATCGGCCATGATTTCGCGGCCGGTCGTGTGCTCGTGTATGTCGGCGTTCGCTTCGGTCTCGAACTGGCGGGCCAGGAACCAGCCGTTCTTCTCGGCGAGTTCGACGGCCTTGTTGTACATTCCGAAGCCTTTCTCGGCGCGCGGCGTGAGCACCACCTTGGCGCC
>JBPCVZ010000098.1:0-90652 GCA_051010015.1 Hyphomicrobiaceae bacterium | reverse complement strand
GCGGCCAGCGCCTGATGCACATCGAGGACGAAGGTGCCCGGTCGAAGGACTACGGCGTCATCGACACCAACGACGCCGGCGAAGGTTTCCGTTCGTCGCGCTCACGCGCGCTCTCGACGGGCGGCCTGCGCTTTCACACCGATCGCTGCGATGTCGTCTCGCTGATCTGTATCAGCCAGGCCGCCCGCGGCGGGCATTCCAAGATCGCCAGCATCCCCGCCATTCACAACGCATTGCTGGCGCGCCGCCCGGATCTGCTCGATGAGCTGTTCACGCCCTATCCGCGCAGCCGTTTTGGCGAGGAAGCATCCGATGCTTCCGTGCACTACATGCTGCCGGTGTTCGCGATCCGCAACGGCAAGTTCACCAGCCATTATTCGCGCACCTACATCGAAGCCTCACAGACCAATCCGGATGTCCCGCGCCTCAGAGACAGCCAAAACGAAGCCCTCGACGTGCTCAACGATATCGCCACCGAACTGTGCTACGAGATGACCTTGCAGCCCGGCGACATCCAGCTGCTCAACAACCACGTCATCTACCACGCCCGCGACCCGTTCGAAGACGACCTCTCGACCGGTCAAAAACGCCTACTGCTGCGGCTATGGCTTGCCATGCCGAACAGCCGCGCCCTGCCGGACGACTATGAAGTTCTGTTCGGGCACACCGCACCCGGTGCCTTGCGCGGCGGCATCTGGCCGCCGGGAAAACCCTATCAGTTACCGTTGTAGCAGGCCTGCCGCATGACCCAGCCGTCAAAGCCGACCGACCCCTTGTTACAGCCTTTCCAACTCGGGCATCTGCGCCTGCGCAATCGCATCATGGGCACGAGCCATGCCTGCGGCCTCGAAGAAGGCGGCATGCCGCGCGAACGCTACCAGGCCTACTACGAAGAGAAAGCCAAGGGCGGCATCGGCCTTGCCATGTTCGGCGGCTCGTCGAATGTCGCGATCGACTCGCCGTCCGTATTCCAACAGCTCAATGTCGGGGTCGACGAGGTCGTCCCGCATCTGCAGAACCTGTCGCGTCGCGTCCACGCCCACGGCGCCGCCTTGATGTGCCAGATCACGCACCTCGGCCGGCGCGGGGAAAGCAACAAGGGCGCGTTCCTGCCGACCATCGCGCCCTCGGTCATCCGCGAGACGCTGCACCGCAGCATTCCGAAAGAGATGGAGGCTGCCGATTTCAAGCGCGTCACCGCCGCCTTCGCGGACGCCGCCCGGCGCTGCAAGGACGGTGGTCTCGACGGCGTCGAAACGCTGTCCGGCGCCCACCTCATCGGCCAGTTCCTGTCGCCGGCCACCAATCACCGGACCGACCGATACGGCGGCTCGCTCGAAAACCGCTGCCGCTTCGGCCTCGAAGTCTTCGAGGCCATACGCAAAGCGGTTGGCGATGAGTTCATCGTCGGCTTCCGCTTCATCGTCGACGAGGGCCACGATGCCGGCCTCGGCTTCGACGATTGTGTCGCCATCGCCGAGGTCTTCGAAGCCTCCGGCATGGTCGATTTCTTCAACGCCATCTATGGGCGCATGGATACTCAGATCAGCCTCGCCGTCGACAACATGCCCGGCATGTCCTCGCCGCTCGCGCCCTGGCTCGAGAAAGCCGCCGCCTTCAAGCAGCAGACCTCGCTGCCGGTATTCCACGCTGCACGCATCACCGACATCGCAACCGCGCGTCATGCCGTACGCGAAGGCCTGCTCGACCTGGTCGGCATGACGCGTGCGCACATCGCCGACCCGCACCTGGTCGCAAAGCTCGCCGCCGGCGACGAAGCGCGCATCCGGCCCTGCGTCGGCGCCACCCACTGTATGAGCGAGCTGCGTCCCGCCTGCCTGCACAACCCGGCGACGGGCCGCGAGGGCGTCCTGCGCCACGTCATCGAGCCTGCCAAGGCCAGGCGCAAGGTCGTCATCGTCGGCGCCGGCCCGGCCGGCCTCGAAGCCGCCCGCGTCTGCGGCGAGCGCGGCCATGACGTTGTCCTCTTCGAAGCCGCGGCAAGACCGGGTGGCCAGGTCCTGCTCGCCGCCGAAGCCGGCTGGCGCAAGGACATGCTCGGCATCGTCACCTGGCGCGCCGAGGAAGCCGCCCACCTCGGTGTCGACCAGCGCCTCAATACGCTTGCGACCGCCGACGACGTGCGCGCGGAAAACCCTGATTTGGTGATCGTCGCCACCGGCGGCGTGCCCAACCTTGACTGGCTGCCCGGCCATGACCACGTCACCAGCGCCTGGGATATCCTCAGCGGCACCGTCGCGCCGGGTGACGACGTCCTCGTCGTCGACGGCACCGGCCGCCACGTCGCGCTCAGCGCAGCAGAGTTCTGCCACCGCAAGGGGGCACGGGTGCGCTTCGCCTCGATCGATGAAACACTTGCCGCCGAACAGGCTTATTCCGAACGGGTCATCTGGCGCAAATGGGCGCGCGAGGCCGACATCCCGATCCAGTTTGAAGAACAACTGCGCGAGGTGCGTTCACAAGGCAACCAATTGATCGCCGTCTTGCAGAACGAGTTGACCGGCGACGTCAGCGAACATGCCGCCGGCCAGGTCATTTTCGACTACGGCACCCTTCCTGCGGCGGATGTCTTCTTCGACCTGCAGTCCGCATCCACCAACGATGGCGTAACGGCGCTCGAGACACTCGTTGCCGGCCAGCCGCAACATGCCGTTGGTGCCTCATCGTCAGACGGCTTCGAGCTGCATCGCATCGGCGACGCCGTTTCGAGCCGCAACATCCATTCCGCGATCCTCGACGCATTGCGGCTGTGCCAATACGCGTGATGCGTTCATAGCCGTTTGATGAAGTGGTAGCGACGAATGCCGCCGCCCAGCGTCTTGTTGCTGGCGGATGTTGCCACTTCCTCGCGAACAAGCTGATATCCGGCACTGCGATAAAACGACAGCGCATCCTTCTGCAGCTCTGACGTACTCAGCTCCAGCGCCGGGCGCCCGCGCCGCCGACATTCGTCTTCGGCATAGTCCAGCATCGCGCGCGCAATACCACGCCGCCGCGCATCCGGGTCGACATACATGCGGCGCAGTTCCATGGCGCTGTCGGATGCCGGCTCGAGCCCGAACATACCAACGAGACGGCGATCCAATTCGGCAATCCAGAACCCGCCCTCTCTATCGCCATAATACGCCTCGACGCGTTCGATCTCCTCCGTCAGCGAGGCGGCGATATAGTCTTCGAAGGCCTGCTTCATGTCAGCCGGTGCCAACAGGCGGTTGACCCGGACAAACAGGTCGCGAACCTGGTCCGCATCTTGGCTCGTGAAAGCGCGTATCAATACAGTAGAATTCATCCGACCTGACTCTTTGCCAACCAAGCCTAAAGCAAGCACGATCCAGCGCCATCCCCCGTTAACCAAGGCCAGCCCTTATCCCCGGCCCGACATCGTCAAGTATAATTTTTTCATCCCGTCCACGAAGGGGCCGCTGACCGGTGGCGACCATCAGAGGGGACGGGCTGCAGGTCACGCGCCGGCGCAACGTACGCCCGGCGTTATAGTGACGCCCTGCCGTCCTGCCTGTGGTGAGAGTCCCAGGTGCCCGCAGCTTAAAAGAGGCGTGACTCAGCGCAAAATCCTGCACGGGGCGACAGCACGTCGCTCAAAAATAAAAATCGGATGCGGTCGTGCTGTTGCCCCGTACCCCTTGACTGCTCAAGCCTTCGGCGGCCCCCGTGCGAAGCGCGGAGTCACGACATGATGCACGAAGCGCGACCGGGTCTCGGCTCCACCGCAATTGTCGCCGGTGACTGCTCTGCCCAAAAAACCAACGCGGCGCCGTTGCCAGCGCCGCGTCGTCGTTCTCAATTGCCGTCCCAATTCACATGGTTCAGGCCTGCGCCTTGACCAGGCCTTTGACCATCTCGTCGAGGTAGGCATCGGCCAGCGCATGCAGTTCGTCATTGCTGCGGTCCTGGATCGGATGCGGCACGAACACGTAGGCCGGATCGGTGCCCAACGCCTTGGCCTGGGCTTCGGCGGCCTGCTCGAACTCGGTCGTCGCAATTCCGACGACCGGGATGCCGCGGCTTTCAAGGTCTGCCATGTCATGCGTACAGCACGACGTGCACGAGCCTCAATCGCTCAACGCTTCGATGACGACATCCACTTCGCTCGCGATCTGCTGGGCAAGTGGTGTCGGCGCCGGCCGCGTATTGGTCGGTTTGGCATAGCGCTTCACTTCGAGGCCGCGCTCGGTGAGCCGCTGCTCGAGGCGATCAAGGAAGATGTCGCCTTTGGTCTTGGCAATGTCGAGCAGGCCGACTCGCAAGCCATCGAGGCTATCCGGCCGTGCCAGCCGCGGCCGCGCCGCGATGGACCGTTCGGCCGTGGGATCGAGTATGGTGGTCAAAGCGTGATCTCCTTTGTGACCGGTGCAGAACCTTTTTCTCCGCTGGCGAGCCAGCCGGTAACAATGCCGCTGAACATGCCGGCGCCGCCGCCGGCGCGCACGATCATCAAGCCGCCGTCGCGGAACTTGCGCGCCATGGTACCAGGAGCGAAGGCGCTTGTCCCCTCCGCCATGCCATCGACGCCGGGCAGGATTTCGTCGGCCGGGCGTTGCGCGCGCGCATACAGCTCCTCGTACAGCTTGGCCTTGCTCCAGCCGGCCTCACGGAACGTGCGTTCGTGTTCCGGGCACACGACGATGAGCGCATCGGCGCCGCCATAGAGTTTGGGATGCTGCAACCCCTTGAGGCACTCGGCGAACGATTGCGCCAGGCTTTCCGGGTCGCGCGCCTTTTGATCGACGATGCCCTGCACGCCGTAGCCGGCAAATACGGTGACGGCGCTCTTGCCCGCCGCTATGCCGCGTTCGGTCGCCAGCGACTCCCAGCTCGAGTTCTCCTCGTCCTCGGCGATGCAGAACGTCAGCTTGCCGGGATTGCCGAGCGTGGCGCGGTCGACCTCCTGCGGTCGGCCGCCGCCCACATTTCGGATCACGAGTTGCAGTGCCCGCCCGATCGTATTGTTGGCGCGGAACCCCTGGCCCAGCGCATTGCCCTTGGCGTTCATGCCGATCGAGCGCCGGATCGGGCCGTTGACGATCACAACGGGGGCGACATACATCGTCGTCGCCAAGACGCCGTGCATGGCGAACGGCTCTTCGAGAACGGCCTCGACCGCGGCCAGCACGACCGGCATGTATTCCGGTTTACAACCGGCCATGACAGCATTGATCGCGACCTTTTCAACCGTACAGTCGGCCAGATCGCTTGGTATCTTGCCGATTACCTCCTTGGGGTCGCGCGTAGTACCATCGAGCATGCGCAACACCCGCGCTTCGGTCGGCGGCACCACCGGCAGGCCGTCCGACCAACCGCGCTCGAACAGCGCCTCGATCTCATCTTCTTGCGCGCCGAGTTCGATCCGCCGACTGTGCAGCCCGGTTTCGCCGTGGCGCACCAGCAGGTCCTCGATGATTCCGGGCTCTACGTTCTTGGCACCACAGCCAGGGCGCAGATCGGGCAGGTCATCACCGAGATTGTCCTCGCCGGTGAGTTTGCGCCACTCTGTTTTGTTCCAACCGAACGTGCGGGCAACCTCGCGACCGCCCTCTCGGCGCAACAGCGTCGGCACTACTTCGACCTTGAGTTTATGGGAAACATCGAGCGTCGAGTCATACTCGTGCGGCACGCTCTGCGGAAACGCCGGATCGTCCTGGGTGAAGACGGTCAGCGACCCGGCCTCCGCAAGCGCAGCCAGGACCGGCTCGGTCATCACGCAGGTTTCGCAATCTCGCTTGACGATCGCGACAAGGCCGGTGTCCGGTAGGGTCATCTGTTCAACTCTCTCAACATGCAATGGCTTGTTCGATCGGGGAAACTTACATAGGCGATGCCGGGGGGACAACGATTGATGAACATACATCGAACCTGTGCAAATACGACACACCCGGTCGTCCTGTTATCCTCAGGCAGCAATCTATCCATAACGCACCCTTGCCGGGGACTGATTTGATCGACTAGGTATGAGGCTGATTTGCTTGCCTGACTGACGATTCGTGAGGAGAAGACACAATGAGGGCTCGCGGCACATCCCTGCTTTGTTCCCTGGCTGCCGCCGCCGGCATGCTGCTTGTGCACGATCAACCCGCCATGGCCGGGTGGGACAATGGCAATCCCGTCTTCGAAAGCGACCTTGAGCGCCAGCGCGCCGCGCGCGCGGCGGAGCGGTCCGCCCGGCGCAAATCCTACAAAGTCAAGTATCCACGCTACATGAAGGGCGGCGCGAGGCCAGACATTCAGCCCGAGAAACCGGACATCGTCTACCTCGACAAGAAAGAGCGCCCGGGTACAATCATTGTCGACACCAAAGGGCGCAAGCTCTACTACGTCCTGCCTGGAGACCGTGCGTATTCCTATCCGATCTCGGTCGGGCGCCAAGGGTTCACTTGGACCGGAACAGAGCGGATCAGCCGGATCAAGTCATGGCCTTCTTGGACGCCACCGGCCGAAATGCGCCGCCGCCAACCGGGCCTTCCGATCACTGTGTCCGGTGGAGTTATCAATCCCCTGGGCGCCAAGGCGCTTTACCTCGGTAGTTCAATTTATCGCATCCATGGCACCAACAATAAGCGCTCGATCGGACGCGCGTCGTCCTCGGGCTGTTTTCGGATGATGAACAAGCACGTGGTGCATCTCGCCAAAATCACTCGAATCGGCACCCGGGTGCGGGTCGTTAGGACCTACAACGGCGTCAGCGATTCGATGCCGCTGTCGGCGCTGTTTTCAAGCTTCGGTTCTGACGAGACGCCCAACAAGAAAAAGAAAAACTGACATTGGTTTGCCGCAAGGTGTTTACCTGATCAATGGCTCCTTGCTCAATCCGCGAACGCCCTTTCGACGACGTACGTGCCGGGGCGAGCGTTACTGCCTTCGCGAAGACCGATTTCTTCGACGATAGCACTCAAATCGTTAAGCAAGCCATGCGAACCGCAAACCATTGCACGGTCAAGCTCCGGGTCGATTTGCGCAAGCTGATGCCTGTCGAAAAGCGCACCGCTGCGGATCAGCCGCGTGATGCGGCCATTGGTGTGATGTGGTTCCCGGGTCAAACTGGTGACGTACAATAGGCGGTCCTCGCGGATCAGGTTGCCGACCATGGGATCGTTGGCCAGGTTCGCCACCAGATTGTTGCCCCAGGTCAGTTCGGCAGCGGATCGGCATGTGTGTGTGAGCACAACGTGGTCATATTTCTCATAAGTCTCGGAATCGCGAACGATCGATGCAAATGGCGCAATGCCGGTGCCGGTGGCAAAAAGAAAGAGACGCCGCCCGGGCAGCAGCGCGTCGAGAACCAACGTGCCAGTTGTCTTTTTCTTCAACAAGATGGCATCGCCAACGGTAATGTGCTGGAGATTTTGCGTGAATGGCCCGTTCGGCACTTTGATCGAATAGAACTCCAGTTCATCATCCCACGCCGGACTTGCGATGGAGTAGGCCCGAAAAATTGGCCGCGCCGCGTTCGGCAATCCGATCATGGCGAATTCACCTGAGCGGAACCGGAAGCTCGGCGGGCGCGTCATTCGGAAGCTGAAAAGGCCGTCGGTGAAGTGCTCGACATGCGTCACGCGTTGCTCGAAAATGCCGGCCCGCGATTGATAGACCGGGGCAATGGACGTTTCGGGCGTCGCCGTTGCAATGCCATGTCCACGTAGTTTTTCTCGATAGCTGGCAGCACGACCCAATCCGGCAAGCCACTCCGTTTCCGACTGACGTGCTGCAAGTTCGTTGCTGATTTGAACGTCGTCAAAGCCGCACTCGAGCGCGTAACGGAACTGATCGGAAATCACATGGCCGGTTGCTCGCAGGTGCCCACGATAGCCGATGTTCCTCAATCGGCGCGCCAGCGAGAACCCACGTCCGTCGTCAAACGTGTCAAAGCACACGATAATGCGTTCGATGCAATCAAGCCTGTCCTGAATGCTGGTGATATCGGTTTCTGCGGAAAGGACAAGATGTCCGGCCTTGGCCACCCCATTTGAATCGCCCGTCGCATCGGCTTGCAGCAACCCGAAGCCTTCTGTCGAGATTGTTTGCATAGAAAATTCCTCCGTTGGTTGTTGCCGCGGGGAGCGTCAGCCGGCAGCTCCTGCGAAGCTGGCACACTCGGATTGCGTGCCCTTCGGCAAAGGCTGTTTGTCGGGATAAAGCGCGGTTTTAAAGGGCCCTGCTCCTAACCGCCGATAAGCCATCAGAAACGTCTCATCGGGACCGGATCGCCGCGCCAAGTACGCATCTATGAGCCTTTGAATGGCGGGCACGACTTCGTCGGCGGCAAAACCTCGACCGGCACGCTCGCCAATCGTCATTGCCTCGGTATGGTCTCCGCCGAGGGTGATCTGATAGTTCTCCACGCCCCCTCTATCGAGCCCTAAAATACCTATGTGACCGACGTGATGGTGCCCGCACGCATTCACGCAACCTGAGATCTTGATCTTCATTTCTCCAATCGTTTTGGCATATGAGGGATCGGAGAAATGACGTGCAATGTTCTGAGCGATAGGAATCGAACGTGCTGTCGCCAAAGCGCAGTAGTCCATGCCCGGGCAAGCGATGATATCGCTGATCAAGCCGACGTTGGCCTCCGCGAGACCGGCCTGTTGCAAGCGAGCAAAGATTTCTGGAAGGTCGCGTTTGCGCACGTGCGGAAGCACGACGTTCTGCTCGTGACTAATGCGAATCTCATTGTGGGCAAACGATTCCGCAATATCCGCGACAGCACGCATTTGATCGGCACTCGCATCGCCAGGAACCGCGCCGATCGATTTCAGCGACACCGTCACGATCGTATATTCCGGTTGTCTATGCTCCGAAAGGTTGCGCTCGACCCACTCGCGAAAAGCACTGTCAGCACTGAGCGCTGACTTAAAGGTCGTGTCGGTTTCGTCGATCGTTTTATAGGCCGGCGGCGCGAAATATTCCTCGATGCGTACTCGTTCCGATGGATCGACGGCAGCTCCGTTGTTGAGAGATTTTAGCGCTTGAAACTCATTCTCAACCTGCGATCGGAAATCATCGAGTCCGGTTTCCTGGACGAGAATCTTGATCCGGGCCTTGTATTTGTTGTCGCGTCGACCGAAGAGATTGTAGACGCGAAGGATTGCTTCGACGTAGGTCAGCAGATCGGCCTTTTTCACGAATTCGCGGACCACCTTGCCAACGATTGGTGTACGTCCCAGGCCACCACCTACGATCACTTCATACCCGACATCGCCCCGCTCGTTTCTCTGCATGCGCAGGCCAATATCGTGCGCCTTGGTAACGGCACGGTCATTGGGCGAACCAGTTACCGCGATCTTGAACTTTCGCGGTAGGAAGGCAAACTCGGGATGATCTGTCGACCATTGCCGGAGTAACTCCGCCGTTGGTCGCGGATCTTCGATTTCATCCCTTGCGGCGCCAGAGAAATGATCTGCCGTAACATTGCGTATGCAGTTTCCAGAAGTCTGAATGGCGTGCATCCCGACATCTGCCAGCGCAGAAAGGATATCCGCCGCATCGCGCAACTTGATCCAGTTGAACTGGATATTCTGCCGCGTTGTAAAATGTCCAAAGCCGCGATCCCAACGCTCGGCGATCATGGCCAGTTGACGCATCTGTGCGCCATTCAGCGTGCCATAGGGAATCGCGACGCGTAGCATATAGGCGTGGAGTTGCAGATAGAGCCCATTCTGCAGGCGCAATGGCTTGAACTCGTCCTCCGTCAGTGCGCCAGAAACTCGTCGTTCAATTTGCGCACGAAAGCGGCTCACCCGTTCCCGAACGAATTCAGTATCAAATTCATCATAGCGATACATGATTGCCCTCGCGCTCTTTGTGGCTGGTTGTGCTGGATTGGATGGGAACGATGGACGGTCCCGTGTCACGCAGCTTTTCGCGTATGTGACTTGGTTCGATTGCGCGCTCCGAATTGAGAACGGCGATCAAATAGGGCCCCACAACTCGATCGACCTGCCGATGAGCGATGCGCAATAGCTCTTTTGCTGCTTCCTTGTCGGCGGCAACGGCAGCCTCTTCCAAGGACTTCGTCCAGGCGCCACAGGCCTTCATGTAGACGACATTGCCTTCAAAAAGGTCGTTGGCGCTAACGATATGCCCACAACGCTCAGTCATTCCCTTGCTCCCACTCGATTGCCACTTTCGTTGAAGTCCTGCTCAATAGGCGATTGATCTGTTTCGGCTTTGCGCGGCAAAAGGCCGAATAGAATGATGGCTGGTCCTTCAAGGAGCGCGTTGTCCATTGCCGCAACCACCTCACCAAGGGTCGTTGCGATTGTCCGCTCGTTGGCGCGTGAGACGTTTTCGACGATTGTGATCGCCGTCTGCGGATCAGCTCCGTGCATCAGCAATCGGCCCTGCATAAAGCGAGCAGCTCGGACTCCCATGTAAATCGCCGCGACCGCACCCGGGCGCGCCAATGCAATCCAGTTCTGCTCGGCAAAACCATTTACATCCTGCCCCGTCAGCAGACGCAATTCGGAATTGCGTTGACGGCGGGTCAGCGAGACTTTTGCCCGTGCAGCGGCAGCCAACGCGGAAGTAATGCCCGGCACGATCTCAAATTGGATGCCGTTTTCATCGAGGGCATCCATCTCTTCGTCAAGGCGTCCATAGATTGTCGGATCACCGGATTTCAGCCGGGCGACACGTAGCCCTTGACTTGCTTGTTCGATCAGCACCCGGTTTATGTCCACCTGTCGCCAGCTCTTGCCTCCTGGCACCTTGCCAACTTCGATGAACAAAGCTTCGCGTCGCGCCAAGTCCAGAACTTGGCTCGAAACAAGCCGATCGTGTACGACTACGTCTGCGGCATGCAGTGCGCGACGCGCTTGATTTGTCAGGAGATCAGGATCACCTGGACCAGCACCGATTATCCAGACATGACCGGATGTAGACTTGGTGCAGGCTAGATTTGCCTCTTCGAGGTGCGTCGAGAGCAATTCAGCCAATGCCATTCGCACCTGCCGCTCGCCGCCGTCGCTCAATGCTGCCGGTCCGATTTCGTCGTAGTATTTGGACCAGAACAACCGGCGACTGTGCCCGTTGGGAAGCATCGAGGCGGCAGGGCGAAACTCTTTGCCGATGCGCGCCAAGACACCAACTTTGTTGTCAAGTTGTGCTTCGGTCTGCGCCTTAATGCGTCGCGCCAACACGGGCGCGGCACCCTCGGTCCCGATCGCTACTGTTACCGGATCACGATCGACAAGGGCCGGTGTAATGAACGCGCTGTCTTCGATATTGTCGACGATATTGACCAGTGCGCCTGCCGCCCGTCCGATGGCTGCGGCGCGCGCGTCTTCTTCAGCATTTCCGTTCGCAGCATACAACAACCGGGCCTTGTCAGCATCGTCTGCTGCGATTGCACGATTGACCAGCGTTAGCCTTCCCTGTCCGGCCCATCCCCGAACAGACGCAACAGGGTCCACACCGAATACACTCACTGCAGCGCTCGTCTTTAACAGCGTCCGCAGTTTTCCTGCTGCTACTTCGCCTGCACCTGAGACAACGATCGCAGCTTCCTTGACATCAAGATAGATAGGCAGATGCCGCATGTTGACCTCGTATTCTGCATGCAACGCCAGAATCGGCTCGTACTAGTATAGGATATTTTTCTATTATCTGGCCACATGATCGCTAAATTAAGAATTTTCTTCTTCCATTTTCTGCAAATACGGACTAAATCAGTCTCAACGCAAAGGATGCTGGAATATGGCCATGCTTGATGAATTGGATCGCCGAATTCTGGTCTGCCTGCAGGAAGACGCCACCCAGTCTCTAGAGGAGTTGGCGGCACAGGTCGGCTCATCCAAGACGCCGGTTTGGAACCGCATCAAGCGACTGAAGTCGCGCGGAATCATCGACAGGCAAGTCGCTATTGTCGCCCCCAATTCTGTCGGGCTGGCGATGTGCTTTTACGTGCTCATCCGAACAGCCGAACATGATGCGGACTGGCTATCAACATTTCTCGGCGCTCTAAAACGAAGGCCGGAGATACTTGAAGCGCATCGGTTGGCTGGCGATGTCGACTACATCCTCAAAGTTCGCGTAGCGGATGCGCGGGCGTACGATGAATTCTATCAGTCGCTTGTCGCCGATGTCAGCATATTCAATGTGACATCTCTGCTGTCGATGGAGGAGATCATCTCAACGACCAGTCTTCCACTTGGCGGAAATTGATGCCTTGAGGTGCGTTGTGCCGCAGAGATCGCCTGTGTACGACGACTGCGCGCGTGTGTGAGACTCGGCTCCATCCTGGTACGGCGCAAAGCCCAAGAGGTCATGTCCGAACATGTAGCAGTCTGAACACGAAACAAGACTTGCTCCGTGGACTAGCGAAACCGCCCGCGCGATCTTCTGGCCAGAAGCCTACCGCCCTGCCTACTCCGGTAGTCCAGCTTTCCTCAAGCCGTCCACCACCAGCGCTATGTGTTCCTTCGACCGAAGTGGAAAACCGCGGAAAAAGTCACTTATCCGATAGTCCGGCCGGTTTCGCAGCAGGCGATCCTTGTATTTCCGAGCTAGGTCCATCTCGTCGGCAGCGCATGTGATGTAAACGGCAATTGCCAGTATATGGAAATGCGCATTCGACTGATGCGTGGCCTGTTGCACCCATTTCACCGCTTCTTCAAACTCGCCCATCTGAGCCAGGCAATTGGCACGAACGGACAGCATCGCAAAGCGCATCGGGTCATTCGGGCTCAGCCGTCGCGCAATGTCAGCTGCCTCTATACCGCGTTCGCTGATCCCCGCTGCCATAAGCGTGCGGCTCAGCGAAAACTGGGCTGGGGCTAGGTTGGGGTTCAGCCGAATCGATGTTTCCAGTTCGTCGATCGAATGATCGTATTCGCGACGCATCAAAAGTGCACGGCCAAGAGCCATATGTCCGAGAGGATCTTTCGGATCGAGCTCGATGCTGTGCTCTGCTAGCTCAAACGCTCGATCAAGCGCCTCCTCTCGATCAGGAACCAGACCGAGAAAATGACGTTGGAAGTTGACAAACGACAGGCCCGCAAATGAACGCGGACTGTCAGGGTCTATCTCGCACGACCTCTGAAAGAAGTGTTCGGCTTGGGCGAAATTGTCCTTGCTGAAGCGATGCATGTGCCAAATGCCGCGATGATAGTTGCTCCAGGCACCCAGCGTTTCCGGCGGGCTGTGCAACGCGCGCTTCTGCTCCGCTTCTTCGATCTCAACCTCCAAATAACTGACGATGGCACTTGAGATCTCGTCCTGTATTGCAAAGATATCATCGATCTGCCGATCGAAGCGGTCCGCCCAAATCTCATGACCTGAGATAGCGTCGACCAAGAACGCATTGACGCGCACACGATTGCCCGCAAAGCGAACCGTACCGTTGGCGACATATCGGACACCGAGCGCCCGCGCTATTTGGTCGGTCCGCTCTGTCGTGTTTCGGAAAGTAAAGGTTGAGCCACGAGCTATGACGAACAACCAGCGTAGTCGGGATATTCGAGAGATGATGTCGTGCGTCAATCCGTCGGAAAATACGATATGGTCGATCGCCTGATCCAGTGTTTCGAAGGGCATCACGGCAATGGATGGACGTTCTGGCAGCTTGAAATCTCCCAACGCGTCCGCTCGACACCCGTCTCTGTCGAATTCCGATAGTCGCCCCAAGTGTCCGGTATCCGCGCCTTCCAGAGACTGGGTAACGGGCCCGCTTTGTGCCGGCTCAGGGCTGACCTTCTCAGGCAGATTTTCGATGGCTGTCACATCCGCAAGGAACTGGATTCCCCGACTTCGGATCGTGCGGATGACCCTTTGCTCGTTGCCGTTATCACCCAATACTTGTCGCGCAGCTTTGATACAGCTCGAGATCGTTGCGTCAGACACGATCCGATTGCTCCAGACATTCTCGATCAATTCGTCGCGTGAGACCAGGCGTTGGGGATTCCGTGCCAGGAATAATATCAGATCAAAAACGAGCGGCTCAACGTTGCATTCCTCTCCCTCACAACACAGTGTGTAGTTCTTTTCATCAATTAGGAACGCATTGAAAGATAGAAGCATTAGATCAGTCCTCGCCGGGTACTGATCATACACAAGTTGGGCGCCAAGTTAAGGCCGGTAGGCGCTAGCCGATGGCCTTAACCTCTCTTGTTCAGCCGCAATGTATGTCAATTACGATACGGCCGCGTAGGCATCATGCCACCGGCATCAGCACCCAGATGCCAGCGCAAATCATTACAGTGCCCAACACCTGAGCCACTCGATGCCCGAACGGTGCAAATTTCTCTACCATCACGACCATCGACAAGCCGGCAATCCAAACCAGATTCATTGCGCCGCCGACAAACAGTAGGGTCATGAGTACCCAACAGCATCCAAGACAGTAACTACCGTGACTTATGCCCATGCGAAGAGCGCCCCATCGGCCGTCTCGCCAATGACGCGAAAGGTACTCAGCCGGTGACCGGCAGTGCTCTAGACACACTCGCTTGATGCCAGAAAACTGGTAGAGACCGGCGGTGATAAGCAAGGCGGCAGATAACCACGTACTGATGCTCCACATGAACATTCCATGGACGATGCCAAAGTGCTCTAGGCTCCACTGAAGGACCGTGGCAATCGCGCTAAACATCAGCCAAGCGATCAAGTATCCAGCGAGGAATGATGCAGTGGGAATGACGCCGGATCTGATACGCCCTTTGCGCATCGCGTGCCGCGAAACGCGTCCATAGAGCAGCACGACCGGTGTCGCACTCGGCGTCATCATTGCAATCATCATACCCCACCACATGACAAGCATGATGCCCCAATAGGCAAGCGTCCACTCCGCCACCATCGGCCCATGGCTCGGCGGTGGAAAGGACCATGTTGACATGGCCTGCATGCTCATGCCTGTGCCAGCTCCGCTCAACAAAAAACTCCATGAGCAAAACGTAACGATGACAAGCCCGGCAAGCGTTATCCACTTGTCGCGGCGAAGAACCTCCTCGGCCCGCGAACTCTGATTGATGATGAGACTCATCGTACTATCAACCTCACGCCACCAAAGCGGCAGTCATGCCGGCATTCGTTTCTTCATCAATGATGCCATACGGACCATAGGCGGCATAAAACAACGCCGCATACCTTTCGCTCCGATTCATTCCGAGTTCGTCATCTTCGCCGTAGAACGTTGCGCTTGCCATCTCCGCGGTTCTGAATTCGAAGCCTTGTGGCAGTACGATTCTGGCTGCGTGATCGAGGCCTGTCACTGGGTTCTTAATTGGCTGGACTCGAAAGTCGACAACACCATCGATCTTGAAGTGCGCGGTCCGTGCCTTGAGGTCGACTGCGAAGTCGATCTGTCCAAAGATTGGGTCCAGCTCCTTTTCGATGGTGGAGCCGTAAATGTTAAACACAGTGGTCGGCTCTTGTTCCTCGCCGCCCAGTATCTTGAACAGCGCATCGGTCTGCTCCGGGGTCGCGCGATGATCGATGAACCCTTGAGCGATGCCACGCCCTTCGTGGACCGGCCCCGGCCAACGAAACCGGGCGCCGACAATCAAGCCATCCAATCGAATCTGATCTGCCCCTTCACCGAACCAACCTTCCTCGATTCGCATAGCCTCCATGCCTTCGCACAGATCGCCAAGCGTCGGTTGCCCATTGAATTCGCATGGGCAGCCGTAGTCACAGCTGCAGCCCCCGATCTTGGGTCCCTTGATTTTCCAACTAACGTAAGCCATTTGCCAATTGCTCCAGAAAATTACGTTCACTCTAGTTCACAGCGCTGATCGTTTGTTCGCCAACTTTTGCGTGGTTTGCTCTACGACTGAGTCGAGTAGCCCGACATCTTGTCATTGATGAAAATGCGCACCCCCATAGACGCTCGCAGCAACTGGCAGGCCGACCAGGACGAGTGCAGCGATTGTCAGGGCGGCGGATACATTGGTTGTTTCGATTCTCATGCCTTCTTCCTTTTAATTTCTGTGCGCCAGCAATTGGCCAACGCAATGCCGTTTGAATTTCACGTTTGTTCAAGCGGCCTCACGAGACCATTGATCCGTGGGCTCAGAGTCGGCCTCAGCCAGAAAACTTGCGATCAATGGATTGACCAAATCCGCGTGTGTTATAGGCGCCATGTGCCCAGCGCCAGCGATCCTCTCGAGTCGGGCCTGACCAATGGCACCGACTAAAATCTCCGCGACGCGCCTCGTAGGACCACGGCTGTGCTCTGCAGACACGATCAGTGTCGGGCAAAGAATGCGCTGACATACGGATGCCGGCCAGGTTTCCGAAAAGGCCGCAGTAAAATTCCTCACGACTTGGCGGGATTGCCCGGCGAACAATGCTTGCATCGCGGGTGTCATCGACTGCCAGGTGCCGGCACCATTCCAGTAGTCGATAAAGTGAGACATCCCACGCCGCGGCGTACCATTTAGGCAATCCATTCGTACGGCACTGGCAACTGCACAGATTTCCGTGTAGTGCGCCCTGTCCTCCGGACCACCCGAGCGTAGAAGATGGAAGAGCGCAGGCTCAACCAGCGTCAAGCTCGCGACATCACCCGGATTCTCAATCGCGTACTCGAGCGCAACAGCTGCGCCATAGGAGTGCGCAACCAGATGCACTGGTTGCGCAGCCCGATAGGCCACACTTGCAATTTTTATCGCGTCTCCATAGAGCGACGGCCGGCCGAATGACGCGGTATTTCGCAATTTGCCGTAACCCGGGAGATCCGGAGATGCGACGTCAAACTTGTCGGAAAGCTCCGTCACGAGTCCAGTCCACTGCGAGCCCGTGCTCGCGGAGCCATGAACGGCTATCACAACCTGCCGATCGTTCGACGGTCTAGACGTTTTTCGAGCCATCTTCCCGGACCTTTCTTGAGTACGGCACCGTTCTTTTGCTGAAGATCAAAGTCACGAATTTTGGTTTGTCACCCGACGACAGTTCGCTTCTGGCACGGTCACGGGGGCATGTGTGGTGTATGGCGCAGCGGGCACGCAGATGCTTGAGGGATTGCTGGGGATTAGTCGGGGAACTCTGGAGAATTCGGCCATCCATTGAGAATGTGGCCGCAGAACTTCCGATATCAACCGCAAACGCGGGTCGCGCGGCACCCTCCGCAAAAGCCGAAAACTCTCTGTTTCCAATGGGGCCACGCAAGACCAAATGCCGCTACTTCACATCAACGACAACGTCGATCGATTCCCCCAACAGTTTCAGCACAGCCGAACGCTCCTGTGCTTCGGCAACAAGGCCTTCGATCTCGTCTAATGTCGCATCTGCATCAATTACGAACGATACTGCTATCATGCTGTTTCTATTGTGGTTACCAGGCTCTCTCGCGAGAGTTCCGCGGACGTCCGAAGTCCCTTCAGCGATTGTCTCGATATAGCGCAATCGGATTCCTCGATACTGAGCTGTGATGGCAACGCCGCCTGTCAAACAGCTGGCCAGAGCCGACAGAACGAGTTCAATGGGCGTCGGCGCGCGGTCTTCACCGGCGAGTAGTTCTGGATAGTCTGCTGCTACAGAGAACTTTTTGCTGCGAACCGCAGCCCCATCCGGTTCTGCATGGCCATCAACCGTTGAACGGACGTAAACGCCGGTGATCCACTCGCAGTTGGCCTGCCAGGTGATATGCAAGATTTTGTCGTCCAGTTGGGCATCAACAGCCGCTTCGAGGTTTACGCCGTTGTCTACAGTTTGCTTGGCGTCGATAACCCTTCGCGTCCGTGACCCCTTCATCCCGCGCTCTCCATTTTTCTACCCGTCCTTGCGACTGGCCTCCGGTAGTAGGGGCTGAATCGGCAATCCATGCTTGAAGGTCGCATGGGGATTGGCTGAAGAAGTATGAAGACGACAGAGAGTGGCGCGAAACGCACTTGGTCTATGGACCGTCAGAGGGCAATTGCTTGCATCAAAAAGGACTATGACTGGAATTCAGCTATGTCGGACCTCTTAGTCTAGCCCGATGGCGGCAACTACAAGCATGGCAAAGTGAGTTTTAACAGATCGCGAAACTCGATTCTGGCTTCGCAGAACAAGGAAATCGTTTTGAAACCTGCACCGTAGTCAACATTCGCAACGGTGCAGGTTCATCGCGCCACGTCACCGTACGGAATAGACGTGATACCAGATTTCACTACGTGCAATTCCGATGTCTTTGAGCATGCGGTCGTCCAGTGTCGACAAATGCCTAGTCGCAACTTTCTGAGCGTGCCGTTTGCGAATGGCTGACAGGACCCGCACGAAAAAGCTTCCAGGTTCGATTGACGCGATCGCGTTTTGCGGCATTTTCATCGTGCTATCGATAGTCATCTTCATAGTCCTCTTCTTTTGTGTATGATTGCTTTCGAAATTGGGGCTTTAGCCCGTCATTAGATCGACGGTTCAAGTGCGTGTTCAGCGCGCCGCCAATAGTGAATGTTTCGCGCATCCTCCTCGCATTTGCTTGAAGGATACATGGTTATTTCAGGGAGAATTCTGGAGGCCCAAACAAACTTTCACCAGTGATTATGTTCGCTCGGTTTGAGGTTCCGATAACGTCATTCGTTCAACGACTGTGTAATGTACGTAACGTGTTACGTGCATCACAGGCAGTCACAATTGCTCATCTCATAACTCCTCGCCTTCGACGGCGTCACGACAACGGTGACCCGCGAAACTACTTCGGCCGAAATCCCTCGTCCGAAAAAACCAAGGAGAAATATGATGAGTAAGCAAATCCTTTTGGCGGCTGTTGCTAGCATTGCATTCGCAATCGGCACGGTCGGTCTACCGTCAAATCAGGCAGGCGTATTCGCGACCAACGAGGCGCATGCCTGGAACCCGGTCAAATCAGTAAAAAATGCGGCCAAGAAGGTTGGCGGCGCTGTCAAGAAAGGTGTCAAAGCTGTTGGCGGAGCCGCCAAGAAAGTTGGCAGGACCGCTGGCAGGGGTGCCAAGGCCGTAGCCAAAGGCGCCGGTAAAGTTGCCGAAGGCGCAGCAATTGTCGGGTGTCGAGCCGCCAACCCGACCGCACGTGCCGGTGCCTGTAAGCGGGCGGTCAACAGCGCGATCCGCGCAGGCAAACGGGCCGGCCGTTCAGCGGCGAATGCAGCCAGGAAGGTCGGCAAGAGCGCCGCGGGGGCCGTCAAGGCGATCGGCGGCAAAGCGGTCGACGGTGTGAAAGCCGTTGGCAGAAGTGCCAAGCGTGCCGGCAAGGCCGGTATCCGCAAGGTCAAGCGCGGCGCCCGGATTGCTAAGAAAGTTGGCGAAGCCATCCTCGATGACCGGGTCCGCATCGGTTTGCCGTCAACGCGCAAGCGTGTGCGACGGGTTTTACCATCACGCCAATCCGCACGACGGGTTCCGCCCCGCCGCAAACCGGCACGGGCGGTGCCGCCGCCGCGGCGATCTACTCAGCGACCGAAGCCGATTACATCACATGACATCAAACCATCAAAACCATTCTGCAATTCCAAGTTTGAGAATTGCAGTGGTCGCCATCGTGGAAAGCGACGTCCGATCGCACGCGACAAGTCGGTTTGGGGTCGTCCGGTCAGAGTTCGCAAGCACCGCCGTGGCGCACGCAAGGTGCTTCGACATAGCCGTGGTCGGATTGCCAGATCGCGCAACCGCATTGAACGGCGCCGTATCAACCGTCGTTCAAACCGACGCTAACAGACTGTTGTAGACTTGCCGATCGGGCGCGATCAACGAACGTCGCGCTCGGTCGGTTTTCGTGGCGCACTCTTAAGAATGCGACCCTGATCAAGAAACTTGCTACACGCTACAACCGATCAGTTCCATTCGTCGACGACCCACGCCAGACTTGGACGCGGCAATCGAGGTCAAAGCCAAACGTAGGACCAGACATTGCGGATAACTTGGTCATAATTGGGCACCGCGCGCACTTCGTTTGTTCCCGGTGCCGATACAGCGACACACAAGAATGGAGACGCACCGACTATGACCTTTGAGTATTGTACACTACTGCTCGCTGCAACGCTGGCCCTGGTTCATATAGCGGCTGCTGCTTTCTCTTTCAATGCACAGGTCGGCAACGCCTATACGGTTGGCGCGCGCAACGAAGGGCTGCAACCCTTTGGACTGTCCGGGCGTTTGCATCGTGCGCAATCGAATTTCATGGAGACGTTTCCACTTTTTGTAGCATGTATCTTTCTCGTTGGTGCAACTCAATCAACAGGAGTACTGAGCAAATGTGGCTGTATCCTCTATCTGGGCGGGCGTATTTTTTTCCTGCCGCTCTACGCAATCGGTGTTCCCTGGCTCCGCACGTTCAGCTGGAATATTGCAACATTTGGCTTGGCAATGATCGGTCTATCCGCAGCATTGAAAATGGCTTGACGCTTACCAAATCTAGCTCCTGAGCCATGCTCCTGTTGCGCTCGCGTCTGTCAGTCACACCGAAGAGATCGTGGCACGCACAATTTATTTTCCGACGCCGCGACACAGCGACTCCGTGGTCATCCGCCATCTTTTTGATCAGGGTCAAGGTAGAGTGAATGACGCGATGCTCTGACTGCCAGAATGAGCAACACCGACAAGCCAATTGCGACGTCGCGATGTCAGGCTGAAGTCATTGAATTTTTGCGTTCGCCAGCGACGTACGGACCCGAAGTCGACAACGTCGAATGTATCGAAACGCACGGTGCTCTGGTTTTTCTTGCAGGGGATCAGGCATACAAGCTGAAGCGATCTGTCAAGTTCCAGTATCTGGACTTCTCGACCCTGGAAAAGCGCGAGCGAACTTGCCGACATGAGGTCGATCGTAACAGATCCACAGCTCCCGACATCTACATCGGGGTGCTCCCGGTCACGAGGGCAAGAGACGGTACTCTTACCTTGGGTCGCGAGGGCACACCGGTGGATTGGCTCGTTGTCATGAACCGGTTCAATCAAGCGGAATTGTTTGACGACATGGCCACCCGCTGCTGCCTGCCGCTATCTCTGATGTCCACCTTGGCTGAACAAATTGCCGACTATCATGATCAGGCTCGGACGTTCCCTTCATTTGACGGCAGCTGCATACTTTCTCGTGTCGTCACCCAGGTCGCAACGTCTCTCACGAACGCTCACGACCTCATCGCGCCGATCCGAACCCAAGCATACGTCGATCACCTCACGTCGCTAGTCAATCAAAACGCCGACCTCCTCCGTGCCCGGTCGCACAAAGGCCTTGTTCGTCTCTGCCATGGCGATCTTCATCTTCGCAACATCGTTCTTCATGATGGCCGGCCGACCCTCTTCGATGCAATCGAGTTCGATGACCGATTGGCAAAGATAGACGTGCTCTACGACCTGGCCTTCCTGCTCATGGACCTATGGCATCGTGATCTTCAACGTCATGCGAACCTCTGTTTCTGTACTTACGCCAGCAAGGCGATCGCGACCGCTGACCTCGCAGGCCTGGCCGCCCTTCCGATGTTCATGTCGGTACGAGCTGCGATACGGGCCATGGTTGCAATCGACAAGTATCGCCTAAGCCCCGAACAGAACAGCTCCAGCAGCCTTCAGGACCTCGAAGATTACATTAACCTCGCAACCGCGTTTATTGAGCCGAGGCCACCGGTCTTGATCGCAATTGGGGGGCTTTCGGGGACGGGCAAAACAACGATCTCCGCTGCCCTCTCACCTGAGATCGGCCCGCCGCCGGGCGCGTTCCACTTGAGAAGCGACGTCGAACGCAAGCGGATGGCAGGCGTTGATCTATTGACGCCACTGCCCAAAGAAGCCTACTCGCCATCATCATCCGATCACGTCTATCAGCGACTTTGTGACCGAGCGAAGAATGCACTTGAAGCCGGCTGCTCCGTCGTTGTTGACGCCGTCTTCTTGGAGACGGAGCGACGACGCCAAATCGAACAGGTTGCAATCAGGCAGAACGTACCATTTCAAGGCATCTGGCTGGAAGCACCAAAGGACAAGCTTACCCAAAGGGTCTTAGGGCGAAAGAACGATGCTTCGGACGCCGATTCTTCGGTAATCAAATTGCAACTCGAACGGAAAGTTGATGTCACGCGTTGGGCAGCAATCAACACCGATCGGCCAATACAAGACACCATTTGCAAGGTCAGGTCGGTCATAGACCCGAGTTGCCAATCGCCGTCTTGACCGCGTGACGTAAAACGAAGGTAAACAATTGTCTTTGATCAATTCACACTCTTGCAAGCTGAGCTATGAGCACTGGTGTTGCAAAACGTTAGGAGGAGCGACGTGGCAAAGAAGATCCTGATCATTGATGGTCATCCAGACCGCAGCGAAGAGCGACTATGTCATGCGCTTGCCAACGCCTATCGGGGCGGTTGCGACGCCGGCGATCATGAGGTGCGAACGATCAAGGTCTCTGAGATCGATTTTCCGCTATTGCGAACAGCCGAAGAGTTCGACAGCGGTCAATTGCCAACGGACATCAGGCAGGCACAGGAGGGCTTTCGTTGGTGCGACCACATCTTGATCGTATATCCGCTCTGGCTTGGCACGATGCCCTCCCTCCTAAAGGGATTCTTTGAGCAGGTACTACGGCCGGGTTTTGCATTCGATCCTGAATCGAAAGGCTGGCCGAAGGGCAACTTGGCAGGGCGCTCCGCACGCATCGTCATTACGATGGGAATGCCCGGTTGGGTCTATCGCTGGTTTTTTGGCGCGCACAGCCTGAAGTCACTTGAACGGAACATCCTTGCGTTCGCCGGAATCAAGCCCATACGTGAAACGATCTATGGCATGGTCGATGCCGCGAGTGAGGCCAAGCGATCCAAGTGGTTGAGCGATATGCAAGCTCTTGGCCGTCAAGCCCGATGAACGCCAACCACGCCGCTCTTGATTGAGTAAAGGCACATGCAGCCAACTACGATAGCACCGAACGCAGCATCGCCTGATGCGAAGCGGTCGAAGCTCAAGCGCTCCTTAACGCTACCGCTCGTTGTCCTTTACGGGCTCGGCGTGACGATCGGCGCCGGGATCTATGTGCTCGTTGGTGCAACTGCGGGCGTAGCCGGCGTCTATGCTCCTCTATCCTTCGCCTTGGCAGCTCTCGTCATGCTACCATCGGCTTGTTCATTTGCGGAACTCGTCGGCCGTCTCCCGGTCAGTGCAGGTGAAGCCGCCTATGTTCGGTCTGGCTTCAATTCACAGGCCCTGGCAGTTACCGTTGGCCTCCTCGTTGTTTCTGCAGGCACAGTATCTGCCGCTGCAATCTGCCTTGGGAGCATCGGCTACATCCGGCAATTCATTGACATGGAATCGGTTATTCTGATTCCAATGGTGGTTGCGCTGATGACGATTGTTGCGGCTTGGGGCGTTCGCGAATCCGTCACATTTGCCGCCATCATGACGGTAATCGAGATTGTTGGTCTGCTCGTTATCGTTGTCGGTGGATTTGTCGACACGTCATCAACGTCCCTGCCAACCCCATCAGCTTTGCCCGACGGCGCAACACTAATGCAGATTGGGTTTGGTGTAATGAGCGGCGGGGTTCTTGCATTCTTCGCATTTATTGGCTTCGAGGACCTCGTCAACATGGCAGAGGAGACGCGCAACCCAGGCACTATCCTGCCCCGCGCAATCTTTCTGACACTGATCATCTCAACAACGCTTTACGTGCTGGTCTCGATTGTCGCCGTCTCGAGCGTTCCAATACGGCAGCTGGCAGACGCCGAAGCCCCTTTGAGTCTGGTCTTCGAAGTCACCACCGGCGCATCCCCTGCCACCATCAGCGCAATTGCAATCGTAGCGACGCTGAACGGTGTAATTGTCCAAATCATCATGGGTTCGAGAGTCCTGTATGGCCTTGCAAGTCAAGGCAACTTGCCGGCGATCGTTGGCTACGTTCATCCCATTACGCGTACACCGTTAGTAGCCACTGGAATTATTGGCGCGCTGGTCCTTATCCTTGCGACCCTCATTCCACTCAAAGGCCTTGCCGAACTAACTTCCCTGATCACGCTCACCGTATTTGGACTGGTCAACCTGTCGCTGTGGAACATCAAGCGCCGCAACGAACCCGCACCTAAAGAGGCTTTCATCACGCCTATCTGGGTCCCGTTGATCGGATTCTTGTGTTGCGTAACATTCCTGATCGTTGGGCTCTTCTAAGACGAATATCACCAATCAATCTGAGGTCATGTTCAAGCAACAAAACGTTAGCAATCTCACAAAGAGGTAACCGTCATGGTCATTCCGAAATCAATGCTGTCTTTTCGTCTGGTCGTTGGAGCTTTGGGTTGTATGGCATTCAATTCAGTGCAAGCAGCCACCCTCGGCAGCCCTGATAAAGGCAAAATCTACGCCCAGACCCATTGCGTCTCTTGTCACTCAGTTGTCCGCGACGGCAATTCATCACCTGTCACCGCGGCAACGCCTTTTCAGACAATCGCCAATACCGCCGGTATCACGCGAACGGCACTTTTTGTGTTTTTCCGATCACCACACCCAACGATGCCCAACTTGATCATCAGAGGTGATGATCTGGACGATATCATCGCCTACATTCTAAGCTTGAAAACAGCCAATCAATGAGTCCGGAGATCACACAATCGACTTGAGAAGGCTGCCGACGACATAGGCGACCAGCGCCGCTGCCGCACCAATCGACAACGTCTCCATTGCAGACCACCATGCAGGTGCCAGCGACCAGCGGCTCTTGAGCGCGCCAATCATTGCAAATACGCAACCGGTAACTACGATCGAAATCTCGAAGCCCTGCGGCAACCCGAGCCCAAACGGCAATAGCGGAACAGCACCACACAAGACGAACGCCGCAAACGTACCCACTGCGGCCTTTGTTGGTGAGCGGACCACGCTTGCAAGGCCGTATTCTTCCCGCATCATGAGATTAATCCAACGATCCGGGTCTGCCGTCACGCTCGCCGTCGCTTGTTCCAGCGCCTCCCCACTGATGCCTTGCCTCTTGAGTAGTTGACGCACCTCTTCACGTTCTCCATGCGGAACCGCCGCGATATGATGGCGTTCTATCGCCTGCAATCGATCATAGTCATCAATCTCACTCTTGGTGGCGCTATAGTTTCCGGCCGCCATCGAGAATCCGTCAGCGAGCAAATTGGCGAGCCCCAATATCAAGATCACGCGCGCACTCAGCTCAGCGCCAACCACGCCGGCAACAATGGCAAACGTCGTCACCGCCCCATCAATGCCACCATAAACCCAATCGCGTAGATAGGACGGTCGAGGCATTGTGGCGAGCCGCTGCCGCACGGCCGCAGGCGTATGCTCGGCCTCCAGTCGATCGTCCGTCATTGGCTACTGCCTTTTTTTCGGCTGAACGTGTCCATGAAAGCCAGTAAATCGTTGATCTCTTCCGGTGAGAACACGAAGCGAGGCATATCCGCATGACCGACGACGATGCCTTCTGCCAGTGCTTCTTGCAGCCCCCACACCGAATACCGATTGGCAATTTTTGGAAACGTAGGCGCCAAACCGTGCTTGCTCTTCTGTCCAGGCTTAATACCGTGACAACGCGCACATCGCTGCTCAGCAAGCGCCTCGCCTTTCGCAAGGTTCTGCGCAAGCGCCGGTGTCAAGACACTGCAGGCAACAGCAATCAGCCCGCCCGCCAAAAAACTGCTAATCCTCATTTTGTGATTCCTCTGCTCAGGGCTCGTCGAAATTCCGAGGCCAGTTTCGGTAAACCTTGTCCCAGCACGCATTGACAGGCATCAAAACATCTCTGCGAGATCTTCGAAAAGCTCGGTTCGCCTTTTGATCTCGGGATATCGCATTGGCAACCGCTGCCATTGCCGTGGCATGGTTGCCAAGCTCTATTTGATCGTTGCGATCGACCGACGAAACAGAAGCAGACTGCCGGTAAAAAAGGTCGCTCCCAGCCCTGCGAGGGCAACAAGCTGAGGCCAAACGATGTCCAGGCCGGCTCCGCGAAAAACCACTGCCTGCGCAAATGCCATGTAGTGCCGGGATGGCAGAAGGAAGTGATGGGCTGCAACCAACCCGGTTGGCTTTCAATCGGTGTCATGCCGCCGGACAGCATGAGCAACGGCATGATCGTCATAAGCATAAGCAAAGCGAACTGTGCCATCGTTCTGGCGATGGTGCCTAGAAACATGCCGATGGCCGCCGCGGAAAACAGATAAAGCGCCGCACCTAGAAACAACAAAGGGCGCGAACCAGCAATGGGAACTTCCAAGGCGTACTCCACCACCATGATCATCGAAACGCCGAATGCCACCAGTATGATCAATCCGTTGGCAGCGACTTTCGCCATCGCGATTTCGAATGCGGTCAATGGCATAACAAGCAGATGCTCGATCGTGCCGTGCTCACGTTCTCTCAACAGTGCCGCCCCTGTCAGAGCGATCGTCAATATCGACACTTGGTCGAGCAGTGCCACGATTGCTTGGAACCAGACTTGTGTGCCGTTTGGATTGAATGCGCGGCGCATCACGACATTGACCGCCGAAGTGCTGAGCGCGTCCGATCGTTGCGCATAGTCGGCAATCCGCTTTTGAATCATCGCCTGGATGTAGGACGTGCCCGTTCCTGCCAGTGTGACAGCAGTTGCATCGATATTCAGTTGAATTTCAGGCTTCCGACGTCCACGTATGTCTCGCTCGAAATTTGGTGGAATAACGACAACAAACGTATAGCGGCTGTTGTCCATAGCCTGATCGACTTCCTTTGCATCGATGACTTCAGGCGCCCTGAAGTAGGGCTTGGTTAACGTCTCCATCAGTGAACGCGACAGCGCCGAACGGTCTTCATCGACAAACGCGACGGAGGCATTGTTGACCGTCTCTTTGATGCCGGCTGCACGCATCATGAGGCCCGGGCCAAAAGCCCAGATGATCAGAGATATCATGACAATGTCGCGAGACAGGCTGCGCACTTCCTTGGTGCCCAGCCAGAAGATGTTCAAGAACGAGCGCATCGCATCACCGTTCCTGCTTTCTGAGACCGAATGCCGAAACAGCCAAGAAAATGGGAACGAAGGCACAAAGAGCAATCAGATCGGGAAGCAATTCGATGAATCCTAGTCCCTTTGTGAAGGCACCCACGCTCATGTGCATGTAGTACGTTGCCGGCCACAGATTTCCAATCACCCGTGCTCCGCCCTCCAGCGCCGACACTGGTTGTAGAAATCCGGAAAACTGGAATGTTGGCATGAGCGACAAAATCGCAGTGGCAAAGACTGCGGCCACCTGGCTCGACGTTACGGTGGCAATCACCAATCCATAAGCCGTAGTAGCCGCGGAGTAGGCAAGCGCGCCGAGTGTTAAAGCAATGAAGCTACCCTTTAGCGGGACACCGAATAGCGTGATCACAATGAAGGTCATGATCAGATAATTCAGCATCGCAATTCCGATATAGGGAAGTTGCTTGCCCATCAAGAACTCCAGCCGCCGCGTAGGCGTTACGTAAAAGTTCGTGATCGTCCCGATCTCCTTTTCACGAGTCACGCTGACGGCCATTAGAATTGCGGGAAAAAGAATGAGCAGCATCGCTGGGACAGACGGACCTATTGCGAATATGCTTTCGAAACTAGGGTTGTAACGATAACGCATTTCGATTTCCGCCGGTGGAGAAGATTGCGCCGCCTGCCCTGTCAGTTCATTGCGCGCCTCCAGATATAGGGCATGCGTGCCGGTAACGTAGCCTGCGATGGTCGAGGCACGCATTGTGTTGGCGCCGTCGATCCAAACCGAGACCTCCGGCCTGGCGCCGCGCCTTAGATCACGTCCGAACTGTGGTGGCACCAGAACCGCTACCGCAAGGCCGTGTGCCTTGAATCGCTGTTCCATATCTTCCTTCGATGCGATCTCCGGCGTCTCTTCAAAGTAACGCGAGCCGCGAAACGGGCTGAGATAGGCTCGACTCTCCGGACTTCGATCCTGATCGAAGACAGCGAATTTGACCTGGTTGACATCTGTTGTGATGCCGTAACTGAATATGAACAAAAGAATGGTACTACCAATGAATGCGAATCCTAGACGTACTGGATCTCGCAGCACCTCGGTCATTTCACGATAACTGTAAGCAAGCGCCCGCCATGGGTTGAAGCCCAAACGTTCGTAATGCTGGGATCGACCTTCATCAAATGATGAACGAGACGGAACGATTGATCCAGGCCGCAATGCAGGCTCTCTACTGACAGCTTCTGCGACGTCAGGCTCGTCAATTGCGTCCTCAATGTAGGCAACGAATGCCTCCTCGAGCGTTTCTACGTTTCGTTCGTCAATGATCTTCTGTGGCGTATCACAAACCAGTACCTTGCCGGCATGCATCAACGAGATTCGATCGCAACGCAGCGCTTCGTTCATGAAATGCGTTGAAATGAAGATTGTCACTTTGTCTCTGCGCGAGAGTTCGATCAGTATTCCCCAAAACTCATCGCGCGCGACGGGATCGACGCCGGACGTTGGCTCATCGAGGATGAGCATCTCAGGTTCGTGCAGGATCGCTACGGCCAAGGACAGGCGTTGCCGCAAGCCGAGAGGGAGCGCGTCGGCAAGCGCATCAACGTGTGGACCAAGGCCGAACCACTTAACCAATTGCTGTATTCGTTCATCGCGCTTATTCGCTCGCAAGTGGAAGAGACGGGCGTGCAAATCCAGGTTCTGGGCGACCGTTAGTTCGCCGTAGAGCGAGAACGACTGCGACATGAAGCCAACGCGTTTGCGTGTTTCTAGATCGTGTGCATCAACGGGCTTGCCAAATAGATGTGCGTCCCCCTCACTCGCCGGTAGCAACCCCGTGAGCATTTTCATCGTTGTCGTCTTGCCACAGCCGTTCGACCCCAGGAAACCAAAGATCTCGCCTTCCTGAATCTCGAAGCTAACGCGATCAACCGCGGTGAAGTCTCCGAACCGGCGTGTGAGGTTCCGCGCCACGATCGCCTGGGATGCGGGTGCATCTTCTTTCGGTTGCGGTGCAATGACTGTCCTTCGCCGGTTTTCCTCACCCGGTAGCAAACGAATGAATGCTTCCTCGAGACTGTCCGCGCCTGTCTTCTGCTTCAGGGCGGCAGGGCTGTCTGTACCCAATATCCGACCGGCATTCATCGCGACGAGCCGGTCAAACGCCTCTGCCTCATCCATGTAGGCCGTCGACACGAGTACGCTCATGTCCGGACGTTCATCTCTGATGGAAGCGATTAGTTCCCAGAATTGCCTCCGAGCCAGCGGATCAACGCCTGTCGTCGGCTCATCGAGAATAAGAAAATCCGGATCATGGATCAGTGCGCAGCAAAGGCCGAGCTTTTGCTTCATGCCGCCTGAGAGCTTACCGGCTGGCCGACCCAGGAACGGCCTGAGACCCGTTGCAGCGGTTAACCTCTCGATCCGTGCGCGCCTGTCGCCGAGACTTTGGCCGTAGAGCTTGCCGAAAAAGTCGAGGTTCTCGGCAATGCTCAACTCTTGATAGAGGTTCTTGCCGAGCCCTTGGGGCATGTAAGCAATCCGGGGCCCGACAGCGCTACGGTGCCTGTAATCGGCCATGTCGCCACCGAGAACTTTGATCCGACCCTGCTGGATCTTTCGCACACCTGCTGCCAGTCCCAGCAGCGTTGACTTGCCAACGCCGTCCGGTCCAAGCAGCCCAACCATGCACGCAGGCGGAATATCAATGGAAATGTTTTCCAGGGCCGACGTCGTCTTGTAACGATGGCTTACACCCACCAATTCCGCGACGGGCTGCTCAGTGCCGTTCATGCCGAACTCTCCGGTCACTTTTTACTTGTCGCGGATGGTGCTTCAGGCGGCAATCTCTTGAGAAACTCCGGCCACTCTGGTGCTGCCTCGTCTCCAAGGCGAATATAAGCGACGCCACGGACCCCAGTCTTCACCCTATCGATGTGTTTGGTGACCAGATTCGGTGGCACCCGGACTTTGACTCGGAACATGAGCTTGTCCCGCTCACTCGGGGTCTCGACCTGTTTTGGCGTGAACTGTGACTTTGGAGAAACGAAGCTGACTTTCGCAGGTATTGCAAAATCAAGGATGTCGAGCTTGATACGCGCTTCAGCACCTATACTCACTCGGTGCGCCTGCGCCGCCGCCAAGAAAAACTCCATGTATACGTCGCCAAGATTGACGAGCGTTAGGACTCTTCCGCCACTGCCAAGCACCTCACCTGGCTCAGAAAGACGATAGAGGACCCGCCCCATCGCCGGCGACTTGAGCGTGCAATCGTCAATCTGCGTTTTGATTTCCTTGGCAGCGGCGCGCGATGCATCAACGATGCGTTCGCGCGAAACAAGCGTGGCCTTGGCGGCCGCCAGATTGGCTTTTGCAACGTCACGTCCATTGACCCGCGTATCGTATGTCTCCTGGCTGGTATGGCCTTGGCCAACGAGACGCTTGGCCCGCTCGAGTTCTCGTTCTGCAAGTATCAATTGGGCGCTGGCTTGCGCAATGACCGCCTCAGCTGACGCCACTTGGCTTTCGGCACTTGCGATATCCGCCTGTGCTCGCAGGAATTGAGCCTCCAATTGTGCGCAATCGATCAACGCAACCGTATCGCCGGGTTGCACAAGATCGCCTTCCTGCACGGCAATTTGGTGAACGCGACCAGCAATGCGGGTTGAAATATCGACTTGCACCGCTTCGATCCGGCCGTTGCCATAAACGATACCGTCCGGAATGGCATCGTCGTCACCACCACCAAATAGAAGATAAGCCAATGCGGCCAGCACAGTTAGGGCGCCTATAGCCAAGGGTCTACTCAGCGACATCATTACATCCTGCACATTGCGCCCGCGGCACTATTCGCGCGCAGACTTAAGGCTGGAGCGAGCGCACTCATTGATCTTCGTCAAAATGACACCTCTGCCAGTTGCCCGCCGGTGCACTATCAGCGGCGGTGCAACGTCAGCGGCTGATATCGCCCGAACAAGCCAACTACGGATTGAGGTGTCGTCTCATCGATTACTGTTATAGTCCGCAAAATCGAGTAGGAGGAAATTATGACGCCAGGGCTTCCAAATTCGATCTGGGCTGCCGTCAGTCCGCCAGGACCGAAACTCACCGCACTCGACGGTGACTTTGACGCGGACACGGTCGTCATTGGCGCTGGCTTTACGGGACTGTCGACAGCCCTTCATCTCGCCCTAGACGGTGTGGACGTTGCCGTGCTTGAGGCCGCGGAGCCCGGATGGGGCGCATCAGGACGCAATAACGGGCAAGTCATTCCGACCCTTACACGGCCCGAGCCGGACGATATCGTCGCCAAGCATGGCGCCGCCGGCGAGAGATTTGTTGCGGTGTTGCGTGACAGCGCAGCCTACCTGTTTGATGTTGTGCGCCGGTTTGAGCTTAACGCGGAGGCAGAGCAGTCCGGTTGGATACAGCCTGTGCACACCCCAGGCCGCATGAAGGTCGCCGAACGACGGGTGAAGCAGTGGTCCAAGCACGGTGCGCCGGTCGAACTGCTATCACGCAATCAAATTCGCGACTTGACAGGCTCTGATATCTGGCACGGCGGCTGGACCAACTCGACCGGCGGACACATCAATCCACTGGCTCTTGCACGCGAACTCGCACGCGCAGCGATCGATTCCGGTGCGCGCATATTTGACCACACACCAGCTCGATCGTTTAAGTACACTGGGCAAGGGGAGAGTGGACGCTGGCTCATCGAAACACCGAACGGGCGCGTGTCCGCACGTCGTCTAATGCTCGCGACGAATGCCTATACAGGAGAGTTCGCAAAAACGTTGGCACCTGCGGTCGCACGCGAGGTCGTACCGATCGTTTCCTGGCAACTGGCAACCAAACCGCTTGGTGACAATCTGCGTCGCCACATCATTCCCGGTCGTCAGGCTGTATCGGACACCCACGGCGATCTGCATTTTACTCGATACGATGCCCGTAACAGGCTCGTTACCGGCGGCGCCTTGATGATCCCCGTGAACGGAGTCGACCGGATAAAGGCACGTATAGGCGCGCGGCTAAAGCTTATGTTCGAGCCAATCGGTGACATTGGTTTTGACTACGTTTGGAAGGGTTATGTCGGCATGACAACGGATTTCATGCCGCGCTTTCACCAATTGGGTCCGAACGGATACGCGTGGGCCGGCTGTAACGGCCGCGGTGTCGCACTATCGGTCGCGCTCGGCCGTGAGTTCGCGAAAGCGCTGCAAGGCGTGCCCGTCACCGAACTCGGACTGCCGGTGTCTGAGCCGAAGCCACTCCTCGGGCATAACATCCTGCGTCACCTGGCGCCGCTTCGGCTCGTCCAGTTTAGATGGAACGATGCCCGCGAGATCTGAAAACGCGTTACGGGTTCATTGGCATCAATGACGTGCAATAATCTCACGGGAAGAGCATCCTTTGTTCCCAGGAGGTCCCGTCGGGACTGCGGCAATACTCGATGCGATGATGAAGCCGGAATTCACCGGCTTGCCAGAATTCGATTGACGCGGGCTTCAATCGGACCCCCGACCAGTAACTGGGACGCGGTATCCGCCCGACTGCGTATTTGACCGCGTATTTCGCGACGGCTTGGAGCAGATCGCCACGGCCTTTCATCGGTCGTGATTGCTGCGAGGCCCAAGCACCAATCCGGCTTTGCCGGGGCCGCGAGTTGAAGTATTCATCCGCCTGCTCGTCGCTGACCAATTCAATCGCGCCACGAATGCGAACCTGTCGCTGGCGGGACTTCCAGTGAAAGCACATCGCGGCCTTGCCTGCGCTCACAATCTCGCGGCCTTTTGCGCTTTCCAGGTTGGTGTAGAAGACAAACCCCTGTGCGTCGAAATCCTTCAGCAGAACCACACGGACGTTCGGCAAACCATCCTCATCAACCGTTGCGACCGTAACGGCGTTGGGATCATTGACTTCGCTGTCTTGAGCGTCCTGGAACCAGGCTTTGAACAGCTCCAATGGGTCTTTCGCGACTGATATGCTCATAAGGCTCTGTCCAACGATCTAATCCGTCACAACACCCAGGCAAAAAATGCGATGTGATGTCGTTTCGGTTGCCGAATACCCTCGGCATCGATTCGCCCACTTCAATAGCAAACGTCTGATTGCGAGGAGAGGTCATTCTGCAATATCATTTGTGCTGGGCCAACCCTCAGACGGGGCTCAGGCAGATAAGCGGACCAACCCGACGGCAACCTTCCCGGAGACGCGTATTGACCCAGTCACCAGATCCAAAAACCGCAGGCACGTCACTGCGCGACAGCCTCACCGCCATCGAGACTTGGAACTCAGAGACGAAGGCGATGTTGACGGTGCTTTCGGATGCTGCTCAAGAGTCGGCTGCACGGATCGATGAACACCAACGCAAGGGCGATTGGTGTGGTCTACTTGCCGGGATGACAATGTCGATCAAGGACAATATCGACATAGCCGGCACGATTACGACGGCCGGCTCCAAGATCCTCGCGAACAACATGACGAATCGTGACGCTTTCATCGTTGACCGGCTAAAGCAGGCCGGCGCTGTCATTGTTGGCAAGGCCAATCTCCATGAATGGGTGTTTGGCCCAACCAGCCAGAGCACTCACTATGGACCCGTCCGCAATCCGTGGGACAATACACGCATTCCTGGCGGCTCGAGCGGCGGTTCGGGCGCTTCCTTGGCGGCAGGAATGTGCATTGGCTCGATCGGCTCGGATACCGGTGGCTCCGTCCGGCTCCCTTCTGCCTTTTGTGGTGTCAGTGGCTTGAGGCCAACCATTGGACGGATTTCCTGTCGCGGTTCCATTCCGGTTTCAGCCTGGTTCGACACTCTTGGCCCCATGGCGAAGCGCGTATCAGACGTTGCTCGGATCTTTTCCGTGATTGCCGGTTACGACCCTGAAGATCCGATTTCGCAAGATGTGCCGGTACCAAATGTCATGGCCGAACTGGACCGACCGGTCTCCGGAATGCGTCTCGGAATCCAGCGGCGATGGTTTTTCGACGATCTCGCGCCGGAGACGGCCACGGCCATGGAAGAAGCCGTTGCGGTATTTCGCTCGTTGGGCGTTGAGATCGTCGAGATTGACCTTGGCGATGTAGAGCGTAGTCATGAGTTGCTGGCATTCAAGGTGCTGCTCGCCGATGCCTATCACGTCCACAAAGAGCAGCTTGAAGCACGCCCAGATGACTACGGCCGCGATGTCTATACGCGTGCAATGCTCGGCAAGGAGGTGACCGGGTCCGAATACGCTGCCGCTTTGCGTTGGAACGAAGGCTTCAAACAACGATTGCGTGGCATCTTTGGCAAAGTCGATGCGATCCTCTCGCCAACGATTCCATTCGGCGCACCCAAGGCAGAGGCGGGACAAGAAGGCGCTGCATGGTTTGATACCATCCGCGAAATCACACGTTTTACCTACTGCTGGTCGTTTGCGGGGGTGCCGGCCCTTTCCGTGCCATGCGGCTTCGATGGCAACGGAATGCCGCTTGGCATGCAAATCGCTGCTCCCTGGTTTGACGAGACAGCGGCCATGCGCCTAGGCCATGCCTTTCAATTAGAGACCAGTCATCACGTACGCACTCCGTCATACCGGCCCGTTGACCGATTGAACTCGTAGCTCGTCAGTTCCCGTCCTCAGCAGCTGGCTCGACTCCACTTTTGCGCTGGAGCCTGAGTATATTTGATGAAAGAACTGGCACATGCGCTCGGTGACCCAGCCGTCTAGCGCTTGCACGGGTTAATCAAGGAAAGTGTTCATCCATGGCCGATAGAAAACCAAACATCCTTTTCGTCATGGCTGATCAATTGGCAGCGCCGGCACTGCCGATCTATGGCAACAACAAAGTCATCGCGCCAAACCTGGAGCGACTGGCAAACGAAGGCGTCGTTTTCGAGAACGCCTACTGCAACTTGCCGATGTGTGCCCCGTCGCGCGCATCACTGCACGTCGGCCGCCTGCCGTTCTCTTTTGGCATGTACGACAACGCGAGCGCTTTTGGCGCCGACATCCCAACGTTCGCACACTATCTACGAGGCATGGGGTACCGAGTCGAGATGTCTGGCAAGATGCACTTTGTCGGTCCCGATCAATTGCACGGCTACGAGAAACGACACACAACTGAGATCTATCCCGCCAATTTCGGTTGGACGGTTGATTGGTCAAAAGGGCGCGAATATCGACCAACGAACCTGACAATGGCGCCGATCATAGAATCCGGTCAGGCGATACGCACGATGCAAATGGATTACGACGACGAGGTTGCCTACCACGGCGTGCAGGCCCTCTATGACCTTGCACGTGCGCCCGATGACCGTCCGTTCATGCTGACGGTATCCTTCACGCAACCCCATTCTCCGTTCGTTATCAGTAACGAGTTTTGGAACTTGTACCGGCACGACGATATCGAGCTGCCATCCGTGCCCGAAATTCCGCTGAGCGAGAAAGATCACCTCAGCCGCAACCTGCATTACTGCCAGGCACGACATCTATTCACGGTTACAGACGATCATCGCCGAAATGCGCGCCACGCCTACTACGGCATGATCTCGTACATTGATGCAAAACTCGGCGCTCTTGTTGACACACTTGAGAAAACCGGTCTTTCCGACAACACTATTGTCATATTCACGGCTGACCACGGCGAAATGATGGGCGAGCGCGGGATGTGGTACAAGCAGCACTTCTTCGAGTGGGCGGCGCGCATTCCATTGGTTGTGCATTTCCCCGATCGTTGGAAGGCGTCGCGTGTTGGTCAAAACGTTTCGCTCGTCGACGTCATGCCAACGTTGCTCGATGCAGCACAAGGCTCCAGTTTTGGAAACTATCTTGGCGACATCGACGGTCAGTCTCTGGTTCCGGCGCTGGCCGGGGATTCCAGCGGCCTGTCAGATGTGGTGATATCGGAGTTTGCGGCTGATGGTTCGACAGGGCCAAGTCGGATGGTCCGGAAAGGTCACTGGAAGTATATGTGGCTCGAAGGCCAGGATACATTGCTCTACAATATCTCTGACGACCCGTTGGAACTCGTCAACAAGAGCGGTGACGCTGACCATGCCGTTATTGAGGCGGACCTCCATGCAGCAGCAATGAACGGGTGGGACCCCGACTACTATTTCACCGAGATTGCGGCAGATCAGCAGCGCCGCTTGATGATTCACGACGTCACGAACGGTGATCCGACCTACGTCAACATCGTACGGGCAGACGACAATCAAAGATATATCCGAAATGCCGGCGCCGCTGATACAAAGGCACGCGCCCGCCTGCCTTATGTTGCGCCAGCGCAACCGGATTAGAATGCTGGCCGAGCGACATCGGATGGCCGTCGCGCCGTTCGATTGTGTTTTCCGGTGAGTTTCGATGCAGCGACCGGCCGTCCTCACGGGAACCGGGCTGAGGCACGCCGCAGCGAGCCTTCGGCCAACCGTGAACACAAAAAACTCGGATAATCGTATAAAGGACTTCGACCATGCCCGTACTAGTTGAGCAATATGATGGTATCGCCATTCTCACGCTGAGCCGACCCGCTTCGCGCAATTGCTGGGGTAAGGATTTCAGCGATGGTCTCGAAACCGAGTTGGAGCGCCTAACAACAGAGAAGTCAGTGCGCGCTGTCATCATTACTGGGGACGAACAGGGCAGAGCATTTTCGGCAGGCGCCGACCTCAAGGACCCGAATACACACACGATCAACGACATCGAAGACTTCTTCGAAGAACTGCCCAAGTGGCGGAATTTCGTCGTGCGAAAGCTCGATGCATTTCCCAAACCAACGATCGCGGCCGTCAATGGTTATGCGATCGGCGTTGGCTGCATTCTTACGTACTGTTGCGACTTGATCGTCGCTTCGGACAAAGCGGAGTGGCGCTTGCCGCAGGCCGCGCTCGGAATCTTGCCTGCCTACGGTGGGTCCGTTCGCCTAGCTCGCTGGATTGGCAAAGGACACGCGATGAAACTGGCAATGGGATTCCCTTTGTCAGCGATGGAGGCTTACCGCATCGGACTCGCCCAGTGGCTGGTTCCTCATGACGACCTGATGCGGACCTCGCGTGAGGTCGCTGCACACATCGCCGAACTGCCTCCTATGGCAGCCTGCCTGACCAAGGAGTCACTTAATCGGGGATTGGATATTCCGAACCTTGATGATGCAGCCTGGGTCGATGCCTATCGCTTCATGGCACTGGGAATGACGCAGGAAGCTCGTGCCCAACACGGCAAGTGGCGTGATGAGGGTTGACCAACGACTGCACGAAATCGACGAACGCAGATCATCGCCGCCACATGATCTCGAGCGCGATAGATGAAGCCAGCATGTTTGCGCTTCAACAAACATGCGCAACTGTGTGACATCGCAAAACAGACGGAGCCGGCCCCTTGATTGAGCACCCTGGCATGATGGCGGACTTGCAACCCGATAAGCCGGCGGTCATCATGGCTGACAATGGCGAGACGGTCACTTTCCGCCAATTCGAGGAAACTTCGAATCGCTTTGCCAATTTGCTTCGAGCGTCGCGCATCCAGCGAGGTGACGGTCTTGCTGTTCTGCTCGAAAATCGATCGGAATACTTGCCCCTCGTTTGGGGAGGCATGCGCGCTGGACTTCGGGTTACGGCCATCGCAACGCATCTCACGCCCGAGGAAATCGACTACATACTGTCAGACAGCGGCGCAAAAGTACTTGTGACCTCTGTGGGCTTTGCTGAAAAAACGGGTCGACTTGCGCTTGATGGAATAGCTGTCGAACGCCGTTTGATGCTCGACGCATCTCAATCAGGCTTTAGCCATCTTCAACAGCTTCTCGAAGGACAGCCCTTGGTGCCAATTGGCGATCAGTCAGAGGGCATTGAAATGCTCTACTCATCGGGCACTACGGGGCGGCCAAAGGGCATCAGGAAACAGTTGCCAGAGGCACCGTTCGGCACGCTCTCTCCAACCTATCGCAGAAGCGTCGAACTATACGGCATCGATGCAACGACCCGATATCTTTCGCCCGCACCGCTCTATCATGCTGCTCCGCTAGGCTTCAACCTGCGTACGCTACGTGTCGGGGGCACGACGATCATTATGCGCAAATTTGATGCTGAGCAGGCGCTGACCCACATTGAGCAGCAGGGGATCACGCATAGCCAGTGGGTGCCGACGCACTTTGTCAGGATGTTAAGGCTCAGTGAGGGCATACGCACACGCTACGACCTCACAACTCACCGCTGTGCCATTCATGCAGCGGCGCCTTGTCCGGTCGAAATCAAGCATCAAATGATCGACTGGTGGGGACCAATCCTGAAAGAATACTACGCCGGTTCCGAGGGCAACGGGCATACATCTATTACGAGCGAAGAGTGGCTTGCCCATCCGGGCTCCGTCGGTCGCCCGAACCATGGCAAGGTGCACATCTGCGACGAGGAGGGATACCCCTTACCGGTTGGGCAGGAAGGCACGATCTTCTTCGAGGGTGGCGCAACTTTCGAATATCACAATGATCCCGACAAGACCGCGGCTTCGCGAAATCGCCTCGGATGGAGCACTTTGGGTGACATCGGATACCTCGACGAAGAAGGCTACCTATACCTAACAGACCGCAAGGCGCATATGATCATTTCCGGTGGAGTCAACATCTATCCGCAAGAAGCCGAGAATGTCCTTGTCCAGCACCCCAAGATCTACGATGCCGCCGTCATTGGCGTTCCAAACGCTGAGTTTGGCGAAGAAGTTAAGGCCGTCGTGCATCCGGTGGATATGGCATTTGCCGGCCCTGAGTTCGAGGCAGAGCTGATCGCGCACTGCCGCGCTCAACTAAGCCCGGTGAAATGTCCGAAATCGATTGACTTCGTTCCAGAACTTCCTCGCCAAGAGAACGGCAAGCTCTACAAACGAAAGCTGCGTGATGCCTACTGGGAAAAGAATCAGGAACGGCGCGCGTGACACAGGCAATGCGAGGAGCAAGCAAGTTGCTCCGCAGAAGAACAGGTTTGGACAATGAACTTCGATTTTCCCGAAGAACTGAAGATTTTGCGTGAACAGGCCAGTCGGTTTTTGAGCGACAAGTGCGGGCCGGAGGCGCCACGGCGCGTCCTTGAGGGCGATCAATCGCATGACGCCGAGCTTTGGCGCGAAATGGCCGAGATGGGTTGGATCGGCGTCACGGTACCTGAGGCTTATGGTGGCTCCGACCTCGGACACCTTGCTGCCTGCGTACTGGCAGAGGAGATCGGAATGCATTTGGCGCCGGTTCCGTTCAGTTCATCGGTCTATTCCGCGATTGAAGCGCTCTTGCTGTTTGGCAGTGGTGAACAGAAGAACACTTACCTTCCCGCATTGGCATCAGGCAAATCAATCGGGACTCTCGGCGCTGCCGAACGCCCCGGTGCCTTTCGCCCGGAGTTACTTGCAGCTCGAGCGCGAGCTGGACGTCTGACGGGGAAGAAAGTTGCCGTCTCTGATGGTGAGTGCGCCGACATTGCTATCGTTGTGGCACCGTCAGACAATCAAGGACCTTGGTTGCATATCGTTAAACTCGACCAGCCAAATGTGCAGGTCAATGTGAGCCAGACGATAGACCCCAGCCGTTCGTTGGCGCGGTTGAGCTTCGAAGGCGCGCAATCAGAACCGCTTGAGGCTGCACGCAGTCCGCTGGACGTGCAGCGCCTGATTGACCGAGCCGCTGTCATGATGGCGTTCGAGCAGGTCGGCGCCGCGCAGGCAGCACTCAATATGGCAACTGCCTACGCAAAAGAGCGTTACGCTTTCGGACGCCCGATCGGATCGTTCCAGGCAATCAAGCACAAGCTCGCTGACATCTACGTGGCCGTCGAACTTGCGCGATCGAATGCCTATTACGGCGCCTGGGCGTTGTCGACCGGCTCTGCCGAACTGCCGATTGCCGCAAGCGTCGCCAGGATTTCTGCAAGCGATGCCGGTTGGCAGGCGGCCAAAGAGAACATCCAGACGCATGGCGGCATCGGATACACCTGGGAGGGTGACTGCCATCTGAACTATCGCCGTGCGAGCCTGCTGAGACTGGCGCTGGGCGGTCCAGGCGAATGGAAACGCCGGCTGACCCGCGAACTCAAGGCCCGCAACACCGCACCAACACAAGCCGCCTGAGGCAGGAGACGAGACCCATGGATTTTGGTGATACGGATAAAGAAGCCGAGTTCCGCGCCGAGGCAATCGCCTTCCTCGAAGAAAACGCCAAACGGCGCGAAGCAGGTGAAGTGCGCGGCTATCGCCGGGGGCAGGATAAGCCGGGTGCACTGGAGGCTGCAAAAGCCTATCAGTCCAAGAAAGCCGAAGCCGGATTTGCCGGCATTGCATGGCCACAGGAATGGGGCGGTCGCGGCGGCTCGCAAATCGAGCAAGTGATCTTCTCGCAGGAGGAAGCGAAGTTCGATGTCGACCCGCGCTTTTTCCAGATCGGACTTGGTATGTGCCTGCCGACGGTTTGCACCTGGGGTACAGCCGAACACATCGAACGCTTCGCCCAACCGGCACTGCGGGCCGACGAGGTCTGGTGTCAGCTCTTCTCCGAACCCGCAGGTGGCTCGGATCTCGCAGCCCTGCGCACACGTGCAGAACGTGACGGCGACGATTGGATCATCAACGGTCAGAAGATCTGGACATCAGGTGCGCACTACTCGGATTTCGGAGTTCTTGTCACGCGATCCGATTTCGATGCGCCAAAGCATAAGGGTCTGACGTACTTCTTCCTCGATATGAAGTCGCCGGGAATCGACATCAGGCCGATAAAGCAGATGTCCGGTTCAAGCCACTTCAACGAAGTCTATTTCGACAATGTACGCATTCCCGACAGTCAGCGTCTTGGCGCAGTTGGCGATGGCTGGAGAGTTTCGTTGACGACGTTGATGAACGAACGTTTCACGATTGGTGAAACACCAGGGCCAGATGTTGATGAGCTGCTTCGACTTGTACAGGAGACCGACGGACCCGACGGCCTGCTCGCAGACGATCCAGCGATCGAAGAAAGGATTGCAGAGTGGTATGTGCGGGGCGAAGGACTGAAGTTCACACGCTTTCGCACGATGACAGCTCTCTCGCGCGGCGATACGCCGGGTCCGGAATCCTCGATCAACAAGCTCGTACTCGCGCCCAAACTGCAGGATATTTCCGCCTTTGGCCTCGACCTTCTCGGCATGGCCGGACCTGACGCGGGCAGTGATATGCCGCTCGAGGGCATTTTCGAGGAGGCCTTGCTTTACTCACCTGCACTCAGGATTGCCGGTGGAACCGATGAAGTGATGCGCAACATTATCGCCGAGCGCGTCCTCGGTCTGCCTTCGGACGTGCGTGTCGACAAAGATGTCGCGTTCAACAAGATTCCGACTGGCTCAAAGAAGTAGCCAAAGCGGTCATGGCTGTTGGTAAGAGAATGGTAGACATCGAGCCGTCGTCCCGAACAGCACGACCATCTCTGCACGGGAGGCGGATCAACGCGGCCTTGTCAACAAGGTTGCCGGAGCCGAGGCGTCGATATGGACGACTGTCGAATCGACACGAATCAACGCGCACTAGGCAAACTTCCATAGAACGATAGCGCTCGGGATTGCGCGTGAACGTTTGCCGATTGAGCATGCAGCTGTTATTCCGAACACCGCCCAATCGGTTCGAACTGAGTTCGCCTGCCAATCAGTTTGGCATTCTGTTTGCCACCGATCAAAGTGAGGAACACATGGCCGAAGCTTATATCGTTGATGCCGTTCGGACCGCCGGCGGACGCCGTGATGGAGCACTTAGGGATTGGCATCCGGCCGATCTTGCCGCTGAGACGTTCAATGCGCTGATAGACAGAAACCCCAATCTTGACCCGGGTGCGGTCGAGGACGTGATCCTTGGCTGTGTGATGCAATCTGGCGAACAGTGCTATGCCTTTCCGCGCAATGCCATCCTGGCCTCTCGCCTACCGGAAACGACGCCCGGTGTCGCTGTCGATCGCCAGTGCGGCTCCTCGCAGCAATCAATTCAGTTTGCAGCTCAAGCAGTGATGTCGGGTACCCAGGACGTTGTCATCGCCGCTGGAGCCGAGAGCATGACTCGCGTACCCATGATGTCAAACTTCACGCTTCACCAAAAGGCTGGCATTGGCGAAGGTCCGCTCAGCCGACGAGTCAAGGAGCGCTACGCGCGCGACGATCAATTCAGCCAGTTTGAAGGCGCAGAGATGATCGCCGAGAAACACGGTTTGAGCAAAGATGCGCTGGATGAATTCGCGCTCTCCAGTCACCGGAGAGCGGCCGCAGCCATCGAAGCTGGCGCGTTTGCCAACGAAATCGTCGGCGTTCAAGTCGACAACGGTATTCATGACACAGATGAGGGCGTGCGCCGAGACGCCTCAATCGAGGGCATACAGGGTGTCAAACCTATTCAAGACGGCGGCCGAATCACGGCAGCCAACGCCAGCCAAATATGTGACGGTGCGTCTGCAGCTCTTGTCGTCAATGAGCGCGCCCTCATTGCGCACAACCTGACGCCGATCGCACGAATTCATCAAATGCATGTCTCTGCAGGCGATCCCGTCATCATGTTGGAGGAACCAATCGAGGCGACCGGTCAGGCGCTCAAAAAAGCTGCCATGCGACTGGATGATATTGATCTCTTTGAGGTCAACGAGGCCTTCGCCTCCGTGCCGCTGGCGTGGTTGAAAGCGACGGGTGCCGACCCGACAAAACTCAATGTCAATGGCGGAGCGATTGCGCTCGGCCACCCTCTCGGGGCCACGGGGACGAAATTGATGGCAACTCTCATCAATGCTCTCAGGGCTCGCGGCAAGACTTGGGGACTGCAAACTATGTGCGAAGGTGGCGGCGTCGCGAACGTCACCATCATCGAAGTCGTTTAGAAAAGGAAATCAACGTCTCGCCTCATGGCAGGATAGACCGATTGCCTTCGAAACACGGTCTGCGGTGGATCAACAAATGCTGAAGAAGCTTGCGTTGCTTGTGATCGTCCTTACTACTTCATCGCCCGTATCTGCCTTTGGTACAATCAACACTCTTGGACAACATGCCGAGCATGAACGAATTACCAAATCGGCGCTTCGCTCACTCGGCTTCGGCTCAAAAACCTTGTCCGAGCTGGCGGGAAAGCGCGGCACTTTCGGCGCTGTCGGTGCCCCTGACAACCCACTACGTGGCCTGATCAGCAAACCGTTTGCACATTGCGACGGCGGCGACACATTAAACATACCGGGCTATCCGCAGAGTAAAATGGCTGCCGCCGAGAAGTTGAACCAATGCCGCAAATGGATTTTCAGGCATCTCAACAATGCCATTCGCTATGCCGGCACTGTGGCAGACAAGCATGGCCGTATCGACAACAGCCAGATTCCAACTTTCTTGCCATGTGTCTTCAATGGCAAAAAAGGGCGTGCCAAATGCAATGTGCTCGATTCGCTTGGTGTTGCGTTTCATGCGGCGCAGGACTTTTACTCACACACAAACTGGACAGACCGGGCGGCAAACAAATCCGTCGGTCCAAGCAATCCGCCGGGGCTTGGCCGCTCGGGACGGGCACCGTGGCTCGATCCGCGATTGCGCAAACGTATGCCGCATGGCCTGATAAGCGGATGTTTCGAAGGTATTCCCGAACACAGGTATTGTACCTACGATGGTGACAAGCTGCGTGTTCGCCACAAGGTACTGAACAAAGATAAGGGCCTGATCGACATCAGGACCGGCCGCGCAAAAGTTGCACGGTCGAGCCGTGGCAAAATCCGAGGCAATTTTTCAAGAGCTGTTGAGGCGGCGATTGCCGATACCAGCGACAAGTGGTCTTACTTCGAGGAACGCATCAAGAGCACGTACGGCTCAAGGCGTGCGCGCGCCATAGTCTGCGCAATAAAAAGCGACAACCCGAAGAACTGTCGCTAACACCCATCAAACACCTTTCTGGCGTGCGCGCTGCGCATCCATCTGGGCGATAGCGCCACGATTGTGAGTGGGCGTAACAAGAATTTCGTTGATGCATACATGGGGCGGCTGTGAAGCGAGAAACACAATCACTTCGGCCATATCCGACGGCTGCACCATCTTCGCCAATTCCTCGGCCGGTTCCGGCGGGTCGCGCTGTTCCATGATCGGTGTGGCGACTGCGCCCGGGCAAACTACGGTCGAGCGGATACCGTTTGTGCATTCCTCTAGGTTGATCGTATGACTGAGCGCGACGACGCCATGCTTGGCAGCAGTGTAGATTGGTCCGGACACAGGCGCAACGATGCGTCCGGCCATCGAAGATGTGTGTATTATTTGCCCGTCCCCCTGCGCGCGCATGATTGGTAGGACAGCTTGCGTGCAATAGGCGACGCTGGTCAGGTTGTTGTCGATAAGTGTCTTGATGCCATCCGGGCTAACCCGAGACCATGATCGATCAGGAATATTAACGCCGGCGTTGTTGAAGAGAACATCGACGTGCCCCCATTCCTCGCTTATGTCTCGCGCGGCCTGCTCGACCGCGAGCCAATCCGCCAAGTCGGCTGGCTTGACCAATACATCCCCTTCGATTTTCGCGGCAACATCCTCGAGCAACGCCTGCCGTCGTCCGGTAAGCGCGACCTTCATTCCGGCCTTTCCGAGGGCAATCGCGGCTGCCTCGCCAATGCCCGTGCCGGCACCTGTGACCCAGGCAACCTTACCTTTGATGTCTCGCACAATGCTCTCCTTCACAAATTCCCTCAGCAGCTGCCGCCGCACCCATAAATCCAGGCCTGACAAGATGCACGCATTCACACCGGTTTACGAGAACGCGGGCAAGTCAAATGAAATGCTGCAAACCGTGAAACAACATGACCCCGTTAAATCACAAGCTTGATCAGAGATTTGATATCGTGCCGGCGTGCCCGCTGCCTGAAGGCTTGCGTTCTACAACGAGCCAGGGGAACATTTCTCCCAAAAAGACGACAAAATGAGCCGGAGCAATTCTTGACCACTAGCGAGGAAGGAAATCATTGCCATGAAAATTGGATTTCGCAGAGTTGCGACAAGTGCATCAGCTCTCACTTTGGCTGCAGCAATCGCCGGCACGGCCCAAGCGCGTGACGAGGTGCGCGTGCCTTCTTTGACTGCCCCCTTTGGTGCCGGCATCACCGAGCAAGTCGTCATCTTTGAACGCTTGATTGCAAAGAAGCATCCATGGATGCGACTGGTCGCACAGGAGAGCCCTGGCTTCGTCTACAACGTAAAGGAAATGGCCAACAACAAGAAGCGCTTCAAAACCACGACATTCTGGTCATCGACTGGCGCTCTCTGGGCCGCCGATACCGCACAAAAAGGTTTCTTCGCAAAGCCGATCAAGCGCGACAATTTTCGTTGGGTCGTGACGCGCTCGTCAAACTGCATTTGGTTCACGACACTCGACAAGAACATCAAGTCCATCAAGGACTTCAGCGGAAAACGTATCGGCCTTGGCCGACGGTCACAGACCCATTGGGCGTTGTTCACGAGCAAGGCGATCGAGAACGGCATGGGTGTCACGGACGCCAAGTTCGAATACCTCGGCAATCATGCTGGCACATCCGCCCTGCTCGATGGCAAGGTGCAAGTGGCTGTCGGCATCGCAACCATAACAACCGACCAATCCGTCGTCTTCCCGGCTGGACCGGTGCGAAAACTGGCGGCGACGGGACGTCCCTACTTCCATGTACCAATTCCCAAATCGGCGGTCGAAAAGGTCAATAAAGACTTCAATGCACCGTTCGTTGCTCACAACATCGCGGAAGGAAAAATTCCCGGACAGAAGGGAAAGCTTGAGTGCATGGGCGACTATGTCTTCATGGCATCGCACAAGGACTTTCCAGATGATTATGCCTACGAGTTGACCAAGGTCTATCTGGAGATCGACACTGCAGCCGGCAAATACCTCGGCGGCGGCAAGCTTTATCGACGAGCCAGCATGTGCATCGTGCCGAAGGGCATCGAGCCGCATCCAGCATCCCTCAAGGCCTGCAAGGATTTCGGTATCGAACCGAAGATCCTCAAGTAACTTATTCAACATCCGTGCGATGCGCCAATGACGATTTGGCGCGTCCGACATCCCTTTGAACAGTCGATCAGCTTGCCTTCCTAAAGTGCAGCCGGCACGTGGCATGCTGGTCGGCCCAATACCCAAGGCTGATCGGCATGACCTCGCCCGAAAGTCCGACCCAGGAGACGTCATCATGGGGCGTCGCCCGCGCCGCAAAATGGCTAATGACGGTGCTGGGCATCGCCGCCGTCGCCTACCACATGCTGCTTGTCCATGTGAACATATGGGACTCGACCTATCACTACATTGCGCATCTCACCATCATCCTGGTCATCGCGGCGCTTGCTGCAATCGCAGATGCAGCTGCCGGTTGGGACCGTGGCATCAACAAGCTCAAGATGGTGGCTGCAGTCTATGCCCTGATCACCGGCCTCGCGACCATGGCATATTATGCCGTGAATGCGCTGGAGCTTGAGCTTTCGCAACCCTTCATCACCGAGACGGCCATGATCGTGACCGGCTTTGCCGTTTCGGCAATCATGGTTCTGTGCTGGATACACTGGGGCGGCATCATCACGCTCTTTACGCTTGCCTCGATCGTATACTTCATTTGGGGGCACAATATCCCCGGAGCACTAGGTCACCCGGAGTACGAGATGAACTTCATCATGTCGTACATGGGTGCGAGCCTCACGCTCGGAATGTTCGGTCCGATCCTTAAGGTCTCCGCGGATGTGATCTTTCTGTTTGTCATTTTTGGATCACTCTTTCGCTATACCGGCGTGTTGCCGCTGTTTCTCGAACTCGGCAAGGCAGTGGGCAATTTGGTACGCGGCGGCGCAGCGTTTCCAGCGGTTATCGGCTCCGGTTTCGTTGGCACTGTCACGGGCGCAGCGGTCGCTAACGTTGTCCTGACAGGCTCGGCTACCATTCCGACGATGAAGCAAACCGGCTTCAAACCACAGCATGCCGCGGCCATTGAGGCCGTCGCCTCGACCGGCGGTCAGATTATGCCACCGATCATGGGCTCGGCCGCATTCCTGATGTCGTCGTTCCTCGAAGTGCCCTACGTCGAGATTATGAAGAAAGCGCTGATTCCGGCGCTGCTGTTCTATATCAGCGCGGGCATCGGCGTTTACTTCCTTATCCGTTCAGCCGGCCTCAACCCACCCAAGATGGACGTTAGCATGCGCCTCGTCCTGCGCACGCTTCCCGTATTCGTGCTGCCAATGACGGTCGTGATCTGGCTGCTGGTTGGCTATTACTCACCGGGTTATGCGGCGTTCGCGGGCATTCTCACGATGGTCTTGGTAGCCCTGGTTCAAAAAGAGACCCGGCCCAGCCTAGCGCAATGGAGTGAAGGATTTACCGAAGCCGCGAAGGTTGGATCGCAGTTGGCGCTAATCCTGGCGCTTGTCGGCATCCTGGCGCAAGTCGCGCTGACCACCAATATCGCAACGAAGCTCAGCCAGAGTGTTATTGGTCTCGTCGGCGTCGAACTCATTCCGATCCTGCTGATTTCAGCCGTCGTTGCCATCTTGCTCGGCATGGAATTGCCGACACCGGTTGCCTACGTCGTCATGTTCGTCACCGTCGTTCCGCTGATGATCGACGCCGGTGTCGACATGTTCGCCGCCAACTTCTTCGCCTTCTACTTCGCCATCCTCTCAACTCTAACGCCGCCGGTTGCACTTTCGGTTCTGGCGGCCAGTCGAATAGCCGGCTGCGGTTTCCTCGAGGCCTGCGCGCATTCGATCCGCCTCTCCATTGTCGGGTATCTATTGCCGTTCGCCATGGCGTTTACGCCTGCGATTCTCGGTTTTCCCGACAAGGTGGGTATCCAGGGATGGACAGCGATCGGATGCCTTGTGCTGGCAAGCATTGCCGGGTCGGCTGCCATGTACGGTTATATGCTCCGGCCCATCGGTCCACTTTTGCGTGTCGTGCTTGGGTCCGCTGCGATTGTCGGTCTTGGCTACGTGTTCGACCAGCAGATCATCATTTTGTTGGCCTTCTTCGCATTGTTGGCGATTGGCATCATTGTGCCGCACATCGCCAATCAGCGGGACAAAGCACATTCAGGTGCCGTCACGTGATCACCGCTTAGATCAAATGACGGCCCCTGACGTGAGCTCTGCGCCAGCCGTATTGACAGGTGGCGCCTGATGACTGCCGACCGCTTCAGTGGACGTTCGAGCTTTGCACGGCCGGCAGATCCATCGCATCCGATGTCGACAATACATCCGAGACCAACAAGCATCCCGGCTTATGCGTGATCGCGATCTCCGGCCGCGCCGAAAGCAGGGAATACTGTGGTGTGATCCCACATCCCCAGAACACTGGTAGTTCCCCTGGACGAACGGTGACAGGGTCGCCGACAAGCGGCGCCGCTAGGTCCGTGATGCCGATTTCCGTGGGATCGCCAAGATGGACCGGCGTACCGTGCGTCAGTGGAAATCGACTGGTGATCTCGATGGCCCGGATCGCATCGCGTGCTCTGAACGGACGCATCGACACACACACGTTGCCCGAGAAGGGGCCTGACGACACCAGCGGCAGGCTCGTTCGATACATCGGCACACATGAATTTTCCGTGTGATGGCGCAATTCGAGCCCGTCGCGCATCAGGGCATCTTCGAAAGAATAGGAGCAACCGATGACGAAGGTGACGAAGTCATTGCGCCATAATCCGCCAATATCGGCCACCTCATCGACAAGTTCACCACGCCGCCAGACGCGATAACCGCCGATATCTGTACGCACGTCAATATCGTGACCAAGCGTCGGTAGCGACGGATCACCTGGGTTCGAAACCGCGATGAGCGGGCAAGGCTTTGGGTTGCGCTGACACATAGTCAGAAAGTCGAGAGCGAGGACACTGGGAATGATTACCGGGCTGCCCTGCACATATCCGGCGGCAACGCCAGTCGTCTGCGTAAATGGTGCGAGCTCTTTGGCTCGATACTGCAACCGAGCAGCACGACCTGTTGCAACAGACCGCGGGTCCGGATGGAAGATGAGGTCATTGCGATTCTCAGTGATTGCCATGTTCCGTTGCCTGTTGCGTCATTCTAGTCGGTTCCACGTCTCTGCGCGTCGCCACTGGCGCACTTCCGACGAAACTCGCAGAAAGTGGATCTCATTCGACTTCAAATTGTTTTGGAGCGTTCGTTCCAAACTGAACAACCTTCCGAATGATCAGCGTCAACTTTGCAGTCTTCACACCCTACCGAAATGTGATGCATCATCGCAATATCTTGGCGCGCTCGATAGAAGACGCCGACAAACCAATCGCAGGTCTAGAATGATCAAATCTCCCTCACACCCAGATATTGCTATAGGCATCGATGTCGGCGGCACGTTTACCGATATTTTCGCGCTAGACCGCAACAGTGGAACCGTGGCCGCCGTCTTCAAACTGCCATCGACCCCGGACAATCCGGCCAATGCAGCGGTTCAGGGCGTCGATCGCTTTGTCGAGCGCACCAAGATGCAGGCAAGCGCAATCTTTCACGGGACAACGGTTGGCACAAACACCCTGATCGAGAAGCGCGGTGCCATCACGGCCCTCATCACGACAAAAGGTTTCCGCGATGTCCTCGCCCTGCGTCGCCAGGCACGTCCGCGCCTTTACGATATGAAGCCCGTCGTATCACCGCCATTGACGCCGCGCGCCCTGCGTTTCGAAGCCAATGAGCGGATCCTATTCGATGGCAGCATCGAGAAACGGTTGACCAAAGCCGAGATCGAGCGTCTGGCCGAACTCGTGCGGCAGTCAAAAGTCGAGGCCGTCGCCATCAGTCTGCTGCATGCATATGCCAACGATGCTCACGAGTGCCTGCTCGCAAACGCGCTCCGAGACGCCTTCCCGAATATCTACATCACCCGGTCGAGTGATGTCAGCGGTGCGTTCCGTGAGTTCGAACGAACCAGCACGACGACCGTCAACGGATATATCGGTCCTGCCGTCGCTCATTATGTCGAGTCACTCGAGAGCCAATTGCGTGTCCGCAAGATCGACACGCTTTCGATCACCAAATCGAACGGCGGTCTCACATCCACAACGAACGCCAAGCGCTACCCCGTGCACCTTATCGAGTCGGGGCCAGCCGCTGGCGTCATCGCCACCGCTACGTTGGGTCGCGTCGAAGGACGGTCGAACCTGATCGCCTTCGATATGGGCGGGACAACCGCGAAGGCCGGTGTGATCGTTGACGGCGAGCCACGCCTCAGCACGGAATTTCATGCCGATCAATTCGTCAATGGCCGGAACCTCGGCGGATACCCGATCACGAGCCCAGCTGTCGATATCATAGAGATTGGCTCCGGCGGCGGCTCAGTGGCACGGCTGGACTCGGCCGGTGTTATCAAGGTCGGCCCGGAGAGCACTGGCGCCGCGCCAGGGCCGGCCGCCTACGGCAAGGGCGGCGAACACCCCACCGTCACCGATGCGCACGTTGTCTTGGGGCATATCGCTGCGGACGGTTTTGCCAACGAAGATGTCGCCATTTTCCGCAATCTAGCCGAAGCCGCCATCGCGCGGCATTTGGCCGAACCGCTTGGCTGGTCAATACGTACTGTCGCGCTCGGGATACTTAGACTTGCAAATGCCAACATGGCCGAGATGGTACGCTTGGCAACGCTGCGCCGCGGCCTGGACCCGCGCGATTTTGCGCTGGTCGCCTTCGGGGGCGCCGGCCCTCTGCACGCCGCGGAAATCGCCCGTGACGTCGGAATTCCGCGGATTATCATACCCGCCTATCCGGGTTTGTTCAGCGCGATCGGCACGATCCTCGGAGAGTACCGTCATGACCTTGTGCAGACCTATCTGCGCCGGGTCTCGCAGGTCGACTCCAATGCGCTACGCAAATTATTTCATGCGCTTGAGGACAAAGCCGACACGTTGATGCAAGCTGACGTTGCCAATGACGCACTGGAACGCGTAACGGAGAGGAACATCGACCTGCGCTTTGAAGGCCAGTTGTTCGAATTGACTGTGTCGGCCGACCGAGATGGTGACCTGGAACCCGTCAACCTAGAACGCCACTTTCGTGATAAATACATCGAGGTCTATGGCTTCGATCTACCAAACCATGTGGTCGAGATCGTCAACCTGCGCCTCGTTGCGCGTGCACCGGTGTTCCAAGGCAGCCGTGTTCGTCAGAGCGCGACGCACAGCGAGATGCAATCACGACGCACGCGACAGGTTTGGATATCAGGCGACGATCACGTCGCGATGGATGTAGTCGCCCGTGGGTCGTTATCGCCCAGCGAACGCTTGGTCGGACCCGTTATCATCGAGGATTTTGGGGCTACCATTCGCGTTCTGGACGGACAAGTCGTCACGGTTGGTGAGAGCGGTTCATTGTCGATTGGGGTGGAAGCATAATGTCCAGCGTCACGACAACAAACGATAATGCCTTATTCGACGGCGTCGACCCGGTCACCTTCGAGGTTGTGCGCAGCGGCCTCTATGCGATCTGCGAAGAGATGAAGTCTTCTATTATGCGCGCGTCATTCTCGCCGCTGCTCAGCCTTTCCGCCGACCTTTCATGTGCGCTCCTGGACGTTCATGGCCAGGTGGTCGCACAAGGCAACGACATTCCCGTACACCTCGGTGCCATGCCGCACTCGGCGCGCGGCATCCTCACACGCTATCCGGCCGAGACATGGCAACGCGGCGATGCCGTGCTCAACAACGATCCCTATTCAGGCGGCTCGCATCTACCAGATATGACGCTGCTCACGGGGATCTTCGCCGACAATCAATTGATTGGTTTCGCGGCAAGCCGTGTCCATTGGCCGGATGTCGGCGGCGCAACACCCGGCAGTTCGTCGGTCACCGACGAGATCATCAAGGAAGGCCTGCGCCTGCCGCCGATCAAGATCATCAAGGCCGGCGTGGTCGACGACGAACTCTGGTCAGTGCTGTTCGCGAATGTTCGCGTTCCGCTGGATCGCATCGGAGATTTCAAGGCGCAAATCGCTGGCAATACGCGCGGCGTCGAACGCGCCGAGAGCCTGGCCGAGCGATACGGTGCCTTGACCTTGGTTAAGATCCTGGGCGCGACACAGACCTATAGCCATCGCCTCATTGAAGCAACACTTGCCAAGTTGCCAGATGGTATCTACTCGGCCACCCGGCACCTCGACGGCGACGGCTTTGTCGAAGACTGCGGTGATGGTGCGCTGCGCATTCACGTCACCATCGAAAAGACCGGCACCGCTCTCCACTGTGATTTTACCGGGACCGCGTCACAAGCTCGTGGCCCTATGAACGCGCCGCTTTCCGTCACAACATCGGCATGCAACTACGTCCTCCTCGCACTTGCCGGCGGCGAAGTACAGCCGAATTCGGGCGCCTATCGGCCGCTCCGCGTCACTGCTCCCGAAGGAACCCTTGTTAACCCGCGATATCCGGCGCCTGTGGTGGCCGGCAACACCGAGATGTCCAACCGGCTGGTCGACCTGCTGTTAGAAGCGCTAGCACCGGCGGCACCGGAATTGGCCATTGGTGCGAGTTACGGATGTGCCGGCGTTTGGGCGATTGGTGGCGTCGACCCAATTCGAGATCGCCGGTTCGTGCATCTCGAAACCACCGGCGGCGGCATGGGTGCGTCCAGTGGTGGTGCCGGCCTTGATGGTCATCGCGTGCACATGGGAAACACCATGAACCTGCCGATCGAAGCCGTTGAGGCAGCGTTACCGATCCGGATCGATGCATATGAACTGATCGACGGGTCTGGCGGCAAAGGCCTTGACGATGGTGGTATGGGCGTGCGCCGATCCGTGCTTGTACTTGTCGACGACGTCCAATTCTCGCTGCTGTTCGAGCGGGCGTTGCACCCAGCACCGGGCGCCGCCGGCGGCAGTGACGGCCGGACAGCGCGCTTCTTGATCCATCATGTCGACGGGTCAAACACGCCCCTAGGGTCCAAGACGCTTGCTGGACATCTAAAGGCAGGCGACAAACTAATCATGGAGACAGCCGGCGGTGGCGGTTGGGGCAAGGGCGATACCCGTCGCACGAACAGTTCGGCTCTTAGCACGCATCCTGCCGATCACGTCAAGCAATCGCCTCCCGATCAGGCGTCGCGCACTCACAGCAAAGCCAGTGATCAGGTGACGCCGGAATAACTGTCGCGCAGGGTCCCGGCACGTCTTTGAGACTCAACAAAGTCTTCATTGCTAAACAGAGGGATGATCTTGTGGTACTTCGACATTCCCGTTGCCTCCGCGAGATGCATGTTCGCGGCGACAGTCGTCATATCAGGCATCTCATAGACAAACATCATGTCGTATTCGCCACACGTCCCCCAGGCATGAAGTAGCTTGCCGCCCATGGCAGAGACGGCCTTGCGAGAAACCGCGGCACGGTCGCTCGGTGCGTCGAGCATCTCTTTCTTCTTGTCGTTGTTGTACTTTATCAGGAGTGCGACAGTAATGGTCATGAGTTTAGCGCCTTGTTTCAAACCTTCCGGTTCGTCAGCATTGCACAAGGCGGCGGCGCCGAGCCAGTCCAGACAACGAAGCAACCGAGTTCGGACGGCTCGCCGTCGTTGGACGCCGATGACGAACGTATTGTCTTGTCGTGAATCATTGCAATTGATGCATCGTTCAATGCAAGGACTGAGTTGAGCCAAGGCACTTGCGCACGCCGGGAACGACCTCTTGCGAAAACAGTTTCATTGAGGCTTCGACCATGTTTTGCGGCAGGCCACCGAAGTTCATCCAACAAATAAGATTGTTGACCCCGGTTTCGAGGCCAAGACTGGTGATCTTATCGATGCAGGTCTGCGGCCCGCCGAAAATCATTTCGTCGCGTTCGTGGTCACCGATCGGCCGAAAGAACTTGGTCGATTCCATATAGTACTCGATGTATTCCGTGCCGCGTCGCTTGGCGTCGGCATCACTTTCACCCACGAACACGTGGCGTAGGCACGTAAAGTCAAACGGCTTGCCTTCACGACCGCGCTCGGAATGCGCGCGCGCCATGCGATCGTACGTCAGTTTGAGATCATGGCGCGGCGCCCAGGCACATAGCAGGCGATAATCATTCCTGGCTGCGAAATCGATGGCGGCGGGCGTTCCGAGGCGCGTTGCATACCACACGGGCGGGTGTGGCTTTTGTAGGGGGCGCGGCACCAGCGTCATCCGCGGCACTTTCCAGAATTGGCCATCGTAGGAAAATTCATCGGTCGTCCATACGCCCAGCACGATCTTCAATGCCTCTTCGAACCGCGCCTGCTTCTCTTCGATGGGAACCCCAAGGCCATCAAATTCATACTGGCGATAACCAAGCCCGACGCCAAAATCGATGCGTCCGTTACTCATGATGTCTGCCATTGCAACGTCTTCTGCCGTGCGCAGCGGATGCTCGAGCGGCAACACCTTTATCGCCGTGCCAATGCGCACACTCTTTGTTATCTGCGAGACGGCGCACGCCATCGCGAATGGCGATGCACTTACGCAGTATTCTCCCGGCACATCGGGTGCGTGAGGCAACGATGAAAAATGATGCTCGGTGAGCCAAACCCAGTCGAAACCGAGCGTATCGGCAAGCTGCATCTGCACCATTTGCTCTTGATAGACTTGCGCTTCCGTCTTGCTAAACGGCTGCTCCATCAAGTGAAACGTTCCAAACTTCATCGCATCGTACCTATCGATTGGCGCGCCATGGCGAGCAACAGCAAACCCTTTGTTTGACGGGCCCTATGCGACAATGTAGCGTTTGCAATCGATGTCAATGATAACATCGGTGCTTCGTGGCTCGTCTGAACATGCAGCGGCAATATCGTTGGTCCAGCCTGACGTGAACTTCGCAAAGATCGCGCAATGGTTGAACGGCAACCACAGCTCATCAGATAGCTACTCGGCACGGCCTGATTCAAATTGCGGGCCGGCAAGGCCGGCCTGACCCAGGGAGAACGCTGAAAATGAAGTTGGGACAATTCGTGACTTTCGCCTCAACGGCGGCCATTGCCTCGACGGTGCTTGTGGGCCCGGCGCTTGCCGCAGAGATCACTCTAAAACTCGGCACGGTCGCCAACCCAAAAGTGTCAATGGGCCAGGCAATCGTCGAAGTGCTGATGCCTAAGGTCAAAGAGTACTCGGGCGGAAAGATGGAGGTCGTGCCGCACTGGTCGGGATCAATCTGTGGTGAACAGAAGTGCGGCGAGCAGGCGATGCAGGGGCTTGTCGATATCGCAACGAGCTCAACGGCGAATTTCGGTAACTTTTCCGCCACCTACGCAATCACCGACCTACCATTCATCTTCAAGGACTCCGACAACGCGAACAAGCTTGCCTTGGGCTGGTTTGGCAAGGAGCTGCATGCGCGCGCTTTGAAGGAGACACCGTTCCGCGTCTTTGGTGTGTTCTCGGTTGGCGGCTTTCGCGCGCTTGGCAACAGCGTTCGCCCGGTCAAGGAGCCGAAAGACCTCAAAGGGATCAAGATCCGGGTCACCAAGAGCCCGGTCGAATTCACTTTGATCAAATCATGGGGCGGGGTGCCGATCCCATACGATTGGACGCAGCTCTACCAAGGTCTGCAAACGGGCGTCGTCAACGGCCAGTATGTGCAGCAGCCCTGGCAGGACCTTAGCAAGCTGCATGAAGTTACAAAGCACTATACGATTATGGGCGGTGCCTGGGGTGCCAACGTCATCTACATGCATGAAAAGCGTTTCCAGAAACTGCCGAAGTGGGCCCAGGAAGCACTCCAAAAGGCGATGGATGAGACAATTCCGGCAGCCATTGCCCTGGATGGCAAATGGACCGCCAAAGGCGCGGCCAATATCAAGAAGAATGTGAAAACATACTACAAGCCGAACGCGGAAGAGCAGGCAAAATGGAACGCCGGTGCCGTGTTGGCCTGGAAGGGCGCAAAAGGCACCTACGATGCCAAGATGGCCGAACGTGCTTTGAAAGAGCAGGGCCTGACCGATCTCCTCGCCAAGCTGAAGGCGGCGAAGGCGCTATAGCAGCGTTCAGCCAGAGTGAAATGAAATTGGGGGCCGGGTTGGCCCCCAATTTTTTGCCAACTGAGGCGGGCGCCAATTCAGCCGCTTGAACTGCCGGCTGCCACCGTGAAGGTGCCGTTGCGATAGCGAAAGATGTCTTCAAGGCCGGAAACCAGTGCTGAAAAAGCAATCAAGCCGCCGGCCAACGGCAGGATCATCATCGGGTAACTCTTGGGCATATAGTTCGGCTTGAAGACAAAACCGCCGTCCTGCCATGCGAAGTACCACATCTCCCAGTACTTACCGAAGTTCGTGATGGCCGCCTCATAACCATAAATGCAGATCACGAGACCAAGCGCGAATATTATGATGGCCCACAACAACTGAATCACGAAGCCCCAGAACAACGGCAGGCGCGTATAGAGGAAATCGAGCGCGATGTGCTCTTTCTCCCGGACCGTCAATGCGAGCGCGATGAAGACCAGCCAAATATTACTCAGGACGGTCATCAGGTCGCCCCACACCGGCGGGTCCCAAAACACATAGCGCATGAACACCGTGTAGACCGTAAAGGCCACCATCAAGAACAGTGCGAGCATGCAGATCCCGGCCAAGATATTGCGATACCATTTGTCAATCGCGACGAGAAAATCGACCATCCGTCAGCTCCAGCTATTTGACGAAGCCCAACACGCCGGGCAACCACATCGTCACATCCGGCACGACGACCAATAGGAACAACAAGCCAAACAGGGCCAGCAGATACGGCAACATCGCAAGCGCGACATTTTCAAGGCTGGCTTTGGCGATCGCGGCGGTCGTGAAATACGCAACGCCGAGCGGAGGCGTCACCGTGCCAATCAGGAACCCAACGACACAGACCATGGCTGCCTGGACTTCAGGATAGCCTGCTGCGACCATCACCTGGATCAACACCGGACCGACGACGATGATATTCGCGGCAGCATCCATGATCATCCCGAGAATATAGATGAACGCTACGATGACGAACGCAAAGAGCAGCGGATCATCCTTGAACGTCAGCAACCATGTTTCTAGTTCCTTGATGGCACCGAGGGAGGTCAGCAGCCAGCTGAACGGGCCCGCCGCAGCGATGATAATGAAGACGGAAGCGCTGGTCCGGAAGGCGCGCACAAAAGCACCCTTACAGTTCGTCCAGGTGATCGTGCGATAAATGAACAGCCCGACGATCAGTGCGGTTGTCGCGGTAATGGCGCCGGCCTCGACGACGCCGGCGATGCCGCCAACCACCGAACCAACCAACACGATCGGGATAATCAACGCAAACGATGCCGCGCCAGCCGCCTTGCCGAGCGCGCCGAAACTAAAGGCTTCTTCGCTGCGCTCATAGCCATGGCGCACTGCCAATGTCCAGTTGATGAACATCAACGTGAAACCGATCAGAAGGCCCGGAACGATCCCGGCCGCAAACAACGCGCCAACCGAGATGCCACCGGCATTCGCCAGAATGATCATCGCGATGCTGGGCGGAATGATCCCCCCAATCGTTCCACTCACAGCCGTAATCGCGGCCGCAAATGCGGACGGATAACCGGCGCGTTTCATGGCGGGTATCAAGAGCGAACCGACAGTTGCAGCATCTGCGACGACCGAGCCGTTCATGCCGGCAAAGAACATGCTGACCAGCACGTTGACCTGGGCAAGACTGCCGCGCATACGCCCGATCATGCGTCGGCTCAATTCAACCAACCGATCGGTAATCGTCGCGCTGGTCATCAGTTCGCCGGTCAGCATGAAGAACGGGATTGCGGTCAGCGGGATCGAATCGATCGCGTCAAACATCTTGAACGGAATGAGCGTGAGCGGTGCCGCATCGGTGATCAGCACATATATTGTCGGCAAGAGGATCAGGGTGAAACCGATCGGCGATCCGAGAAGAATCAGGACGACCAAAGCCAGAAGCAGGATGATGCTTTCCATAGACCTCCCCTCGTTTGCAGCGCCCCGATGTCACTCAGGCCATCTTTCAACGTCTTTCCGTCTGTGGTTATCTTTAATAGATGGACAACCACCGGTCCAATGAAACCGGCACTTGCCGGCCTGGACGTTTGCTGCCGAGGACCTCAAATCATGAAGCGGATTGGTTTGGTTGATACGACCTTTCGCGACGCGCAGCAGTGCCTTTGGGCAACCCGCATGACGACGCCGATGATGCTACCCGCCGCCGAGCGGCTGGATCGCGCCGGCTTCGACGTGGTTGAAGTCGTCGGCGCCGTTCAGTTCGATGCATGCGTCCGCTATCTTGGTGAGAATCCTTGGCAACGGCTCCGGCTGCTTTCCGAGCGCATCACGCGAACGCCGATGCAGGCGTTGTTCCGGTCCAAGTGTGTGCTCGGCTTCGACATGGTTCCCGATGATCTGAGCGAACTTTGGGCCGAGCGGTTGTTCGCGAACGGCATAACCAAGTTCGTCGCCTTCGACGGCCTCCATGATCTTGGCAACATTGCACCAGCGATCCGCCATGCGCGCAAATTGGGAGCCGAGGTGACAGGATGGCTGACCTACAGCCTCAGCCCGGTCCACAGCGACGAGTTGTATGCGTCAAAGGCGCGTGAATTCATCGACGACATCGGCGTTGACAAACTCATGATCGAGGATACCGGCGGCATTCTTACCGCGGAACGCGCGCGTACGCTTGTGCCAGCCATCAGCCAGGAAATGGGAGACATGCCTTTTGGCCTGCACAGTCACGGGCTGATCGGGCTGTGTCAGCAGACGTATCTCGAATCTATCGATCTCGGTGTCGATCATCTCTACACTTCCGTGCCGCCGCTGGCCGATGCCAACGCCCCGCCGTCCGTGACAACGACCGTGCGAAACCTGCGGTACGCGGGTTACGACGTCGACATCGACGATGCACTCATCGCCGAAATCAGCGTGCATCTCGACGCCGTCGCCGAGACAACCGGCAAACCGCGCGGCGCGCCACGCGATTTCGATGCGTCGTTCATGGGCCACCAGATTCCCGGCGGCGTTCACTCGAACCTCAAGGCACAGCTCGATGCTGCCGGCCTTGGCGACAGGCTACCTGAAGTGCTCGAGGAAAGTACCCGCGTGATCGCTGAACTCGGCTACCCCATACAGGTGACCCCATTTGCCCAACTGATCGGCGTCCAAGCGACCCTCAATGTCGTGCGCGGAGAGCGCTATGACATCGTGCCGCTCGAGATGAAGAAATATGCGCTCGGCTACTATGGCAGGCTGCTCGCCCCGATCGCACCTGATGTGCTCGACAAAATCGTCGAGCGCGGACCGAAGGAGGTGGCGCTCACACCACCGCATCTCGAACCGGTGGTGCCGAAACTACGCAAGCTATATCCCAGCATTTCAGACGACGAACGGTTGCTCCGCTACTTCTTCGACAAGGAATTGGTCGATACCGCCATCAGTGGCACGATTGATACGCAAGCGTTCAGCGTGGTTGGATCGCCAGTGCTGCATTTGATCAAGGAGCTGAACAAACAACCAGCGAAAACCATGGTCAGCGTCGAGAAGCCTGGGTTCAGATTCCACTACAATAGCTGACATCATCGAACGCGGAACGATCCTATGAAACACGTCGATATCGATTTCGGTGCGGACAAGATCACCGTTGACCTGCCTGACAGTGCTGTCGTTGCGGAGTTTCAAGACCCGCCCGTCCATCCGGATCCCGTGGCACTGCTCGAAGCCGCGCTCAGCTCTCCCCATGGCGCGCCCTCGCTCCGGTCGTTGATCAAGCCGGGCATGACAGTTGCCATCGGCCATGATGATCCAACCAAGCCCCCACCGCCTTGGCAACGAATTCTCGGTGTTCTCGTCAACAAGCTGCTCGAGTGGGGCATTGCCAAAGACGACATCGTGTTCATTTCCGCCAACGGCAATCATAAGAAATGGACCGATGCCGAGTTGCGCAATTTCTTGGGCAACGAGATCTTCGACGCGTTCCATCCAAGCGGGCAGGTCACCAACCACGACTGTCTCGATCCGGCCGAGCTCAAGGATCTCGGCCAGACGCCGGGGGGCGCAATCGTTGACCACAATCGCCGCTTTCTCGAAGCCGACCTCATGATCTATGTCGGCCAGGTCGTCGCCCACAGTTGGGGTGGATACACCGGCACCGGCGCCGCCATCGGCCTTGCCTCAACGCGTTCGATTGCTTCGCATCACAACCATCGCGTCGTCAATCACCCAAAGACCACGACCGGTGACCATCGTGCGATGTACTTTCGCCAGTTGAAAGCGGAGATCAACGCCCAAATCGAACAGCAGACGGGAAAGCGGATATTCTACATCAATTGGATTGGCGGCACTGGCGGCACGATCAACAACATCTTTGCCGGCTACTCGCCCGAACTCGAGGAGCCGGCCTGGGCCGCGGCCGACGCCTTCAGCATCGTCGACGTCCCGCAAGCCGATGTGCTTGTCCTCGGCCTGCCCGCCGCCTTCGCCTATGGCAGCGCCAACAACCCGCTCATTGCGGCGATCGGCATGGGCTATCCGCCGCGCGTCTGGCTCGGAGACCACGTGCTGCGCGAAGGCGGCGTGATCATTGGGCTCAATCCTTCAACGGGAGAGTACGACGAAGCTACTTATGCGTCGACGCGAGAGGTCATGGAGCTATTCGATCAGGTGTCGGATATATCGGAGTTGTCAAAGTTCCAATCGTCGGTTGCAGCGAACAAAACCTATCTTGAGCAATACCGCCACGCGCATGCCTACCACCCGATCCACCCGTTCTGGCTGATGTATTCGTGCGACTACATGCTGAGCCGGGCATCGAAGGTCATTCTGGCCGGCACCGAAAATCCCGGCCTGTTTCGCCGGCTCGGCATTTCGCCGGCGCGCGATTTCGACCATGCTTGGCAGCAGGCGACGCGGATCGTCGGCCGGGAGCCGGTGACGGTCGTCGCGCCAACCTACTGGAGCCGGCGCCCTTTCAAATTCAGGGTGAACGGTCAGTAGGAACCTTGCGAGATGCAGCTGCCGACGCGCCGGGTTGCACTCAGTCCGGTGCTATCACGAACAGCAATTGATCGAATTCGACGAGCCCGGCATCCTCGGCAGCAATCTGTTTGACCGTGCCGGCCACCGTCGCCTCGATGGTGGTGTAGAGCTTCATGACCTCGATGAGACAGAGCGGGTCGCCCGCCTTCACCTTGGAACCAATTTCGACGAACGGCGGCTGGTCCGGTGACGGTCGCCGATAGAACGATCCGACCATCGGCGCGCGCACCTGAACACCCTCTGCGCTGGCTTCGACGGCAATCGGAGCGGGTTGCTGCGCGGCTTCGCCCGGTACCGGGCCAACGGCCTGGACTGACGGCGTCGCCGTGGCAGCGGGGGGCGCGACGGAGGCCGCAACCGGCACGCCAGCATTGGCGGTTGCGCCGCGGCGCACGACAAGCTTCATGCCTTCCAACTCCAACACAACCTCTTCGCATTCAGAGGCGTCGATGATCTTCATGATCTCGGACACTTCCTTGAACGTTAACGTCATGCGATGACCTTCCGTGTTGCCGTTCCCCGCCGGGCCGAATATCAGAACCATAGGCGCATTGCCATGCTTGATACAATTGCACAGCGCTCCTCAGCCTGCCAATATCCAAGCTCGCCAACTGTCTGCCAGTTCGTCCGAGCCCGCCAACAAACATGACCAGCGCATGCGCCAACGAGTATTGATTGCCAACCGGGGAGAGATTGCGATTCGCGCAATCCGTGCCTGTCAGGCGCTAGGGCTTGAGAGTGTCGCGGTCTATTCGGCGGCCGACCGTTCGGCTCCACACGTGCTAATGGCGGATGAAGCCATCTGCATCGGACCGCCGCCCAGCCGACACAGCTATCTCAACGTCGACGCGCTGTTGCACGTGGCACGAAAGACCTCATGCACACTTGTCTATCCTGGTTACGGTTTCCTTGCCGAAAACGCCACATTCGCCGAGCGATGCGCGCGCGAAGACCTGGTCTTTGTTGGCCCGTCTCCGGAGTGCATCCGTACGATGGGGGACAAGGCGCAGGCACGTGCGACGGCCGAGCACTACGACGTCCCGATCGTTCCGGGATCTGCCAGCACGTTCACGACTGCCGATGAAGCGGTCGAGGCGGCCAGCGCAATCGGGTACCCATTGCTGCTCAAGGCCAGCGCAGGCGGTGGCGGGCGCGGCATGCGGGTTGTCGAAGAGGCGACTCAATTCACCGGATTGTTCAATCAAGCGACGCAGGAGGCGAGCGAAGCATTCGGCGATCCGGCGATCTATCTGGAGCGCTATTTCCCGGTTGTGCGCCATCTCGAAGTGCAGATTTTCGGTGATACGCACGGTACGGTACGCCATCTCGGGGAACGCGATTGCACGACACAGCGAAGGCATCAGAAACTAGTGGAAGAAAGCCCTTCGCCAGTGCTGTCGGATGACGAACGCTCAGCGCTGCTTGATGCGTCGGTCAAGCTCGCCGAGGGTGTCGGCTATCAGGGTGCCGGCACCGTCGAGTTCATTTTCGACGAGAGCGCTCGTCAGTTCTTTTTCATCGAGATGAATACCCGCATTCAGGTAGAGCACCCGGTTACCGAGTTGCGCATCGGTCATGACCTGATCGTCGAGCAACTGCGAGTCGCCCTCGGGGAACCATTGTCAGTGCCGCAAGAGTCGGACTGGCCCGGTGGACATGCCATCGAGTTCCGCATCAATGCCGAGGATGCGACGCAGAACTTCCGACCGTCACCCGGTCGCGTCACGACTTGGCGCCCGCCGCAAGGCAAAGGTATTCGCGTCGACAGCTTCGTCTATCAGGGCATCGAGATTCCGCCATTCTACGACTCGATGATTGCCAAGCTTATCGTGCACGACGTTGACCGTTCTGCCGCCCTCGAACGCGCCCGTGGCGCACTCGACACGTTCGAAATCACCGGCGCTTCGACACTTCGGCCGTTTCATCGTGCTCTCGTAGACGATCCAGACTTCATTTCAAGCCGGATCGACACGCGTTGGGTGGAGCGTGTGTTCTTGGACCGTTTCAGCAAAAAGGGCAGCTAATTGGGACGCACAATCCGATTGATCGATGTCACACTGCGCGATGCCCATCAATGCCTTTGGGCAACGCGCATGACCACGGCGATGATGAAGGAAATCGCGCCGCGTCTCGACGAGGCGGGCTTTGAGGCCATCGATCTCGTCGGCGGCGCCGTGTTTGATGTCATGGTGCGTTACCTGCGCGAAGATCCGTGGGAGCGGATGCGCATACTGAACAAGTGGATCACCAAAACACCGCTCATTATTCATACACGCGGGCAAAGCCTCTTTACCTTCGAGTTCTTCGCCGACGATGTCGTGCAGCTTGCCGCGGAGCGCTTCGCCGCCAACGGTATGCGCTACCACACGCCCTACGATGCGCTCAACGACATGCGCAATCTCGAAATTCCGATAAAAACGGCCAAGCGGCATGGCCTCTACGTCGTTGGCGGCCTCGCCTATACGTACAGTCCCGTCCACACCGACGCCTACTATGTCGGCAAGGCCAAAGAGCTCGTCACGCACGGCGTCGACGCCGTGTTCATAAAGGATGCAAGCGGTTTGCTGCGGCCGGAACGCGTTGCCACGCTCGTCCCGGCGATCAAGGAAGCGATCGGTGAGATGCCCCTGCAGATCCACACGCACTGCAATTCCGGCCTCGCTCCCTATGTCGTGCTGCAAGCCGTCGAACATGGTGTCGACGTCGTCCATACTGCCACGTCGACGCTTGCCAATGGCGTTTCCCACAGCCCGACCGAACTTTTCACCGCCAATTGTCGGCGACGCGGCTACGATGTCGATATTGATCTCGCACCAATCAACGAAGTTGCAGAACGATTGGCGTATATTGCCGAAAAGGAGGACAAGCCGGTCGGCACGCCAAATGAATACGATGAGTTCCACTACCACCACCAATGTGCCGGCGGCATGGTGTCGAATCTGGCCTACCAGCTCGAGACCATCGGCATCGCGGACCGCCTGGAGGAAATCCTCGAAGAGGCCGGTCGCGTTCGCATGGACCTTGGCTATCCGATCGTGATCAGTCCGTTCGCGCAGTACATCGTCACGATGGCGATCCTCAATGTCATGGGACGCGACCAGGGCAAGGCGCGCTACGACACCGTTCCCGACGAAGTCCGCCTGTATGTTCGCGGCGGCTACGGAGAAATTGCCGGAACGATCGAGCCCAATCTTTACGACAAGATCACACGCGGGACCGAACCGATCACCGAGCGCCCGGGCGCGCTGGTGCCGCCTGCGCTCAAACGCCTGCGCGCTTCCCGTGGACCGTTCGCAAATGACGATGATCTGCTGCTGGCCGCCTTCTACGACGATCAGCAATACCGTGCTCTCAAGGAAGCCGGACCAATCAACACGGACTATCCGGTGATGGAAACACCCTTGCTCACACTGGTGCGGGAACTTGCAAACCGGCCGACAATCAAAGGGTTTCACTTCATTTCGAAGAACCCATCGATCTAGGCTTGGGCTGATCGCCCGAGATCACTCACCAAAACCGACCAGATCCCGACGCCTATCGTGCTCTGCGGTAAAGCCAAATGCGTCCCGCGCTTCAGTCAGGTCATAGAGTGGCGCAAACGGTGACGTGTCATATAACGCCGGCGATTTTACGGGAACACGCACACCGTTCATACGTTGGGCCAGACGCTCAATGGTAGAATCCGGTGCCAGCGTATTAGGCCCGCAAATGAAGTAGGGCCCGAAGCCCGGTCGCTCCGCTTCGAGCGCCAATCGAAAGGCACGGGCAACGTCACGCGGATCAACGTAGTGCCACATCACCCCGCCGCCGGCTGGTTGTCGCCCGCCCGCCGCTGGTCCCTTATATCCGTCTGGATCGGCGGCCCGCGCGACCACCTCGCACTCGAACTCGGGATAAAGTACATAGACCGGACGTAAGGCGACGACCTCCATTTTTCCCCGATCCAGAAACGCTTGCGCTGTGCGCTCACAGAGCGCTTTACTAAGAGCATACGGGTCAGTCGGCCGCAACGGATGAGCCCTGTCAACCGGCAGATATTCCGGTGGCAGCATCGCGCCTTCAAGCACGGTATAGCCGACAACTGAGTCACTTGACGTGATGACCACACGTTTGACGCCCGCCTCCTCAGCGCACTGCAAAACGTTCCAAGTGCCCGTAACGTTGGTGTGTATTATTTCGTGGCCTTGCCCGCTCCAAATGTTCGGCCGCGCTGCCACGTGAACAACAACATCGCAACCGCTGACAGCGTCGCGTACCGTTTCGGCATCCTCGATGCTACCTGTCTTGAAAGTAGAAAGACCGTGGACATCGGCAGGTGCCGCAATGTCCAGTCCAACGATATCGTTGGCCTTTCCGGTCAACTCTCGAACGACGTAAGAGCCAAGCAATCCGCCCGCTCCAGTTACCAAAACTGTTCCAAGCGACAATTGCGCTCTCCTTTCGCTCGTCGGAAATGCGCGAAGATGCGCTACTCAGGGATAATCCCGCCATCAACATTGTATGTCTGCCCAGTGATATTGCGGGCACCTTGGGATGCGAGAAAGACGACCATATCGGCTATATCTCGCGCCTCATTCGGACGACCGAGCGGAATCATTGCGGCCCGGCGCGCCGCCATCTCCTCGATAGTCAGTCCTTCCTGTTCCGCACGCACCTGCAGATTGGCATCGGACAGGGCTGTTCGTGTCACGCCGGGACAAACGGCATTGACGTTGATGTTGTGTTGTCCGAGTTGCTGCGCCGCCGTTCGAGTTAGGCTTATGACGGCCCCCTTGCTTGCCGCATAGGCTGCGTTTGATGTTCCCGCGTAACCTTTGCCAGCGATTGATGCGATGTTGATGATGCGACCACTGCGATAGGGGATCATCGCCCGCGCCACGGCCTGCAAACAGAAGAACACGCCTTTGGCGTTCACGCGATGAATACGGTCCCAGTCAGCTTCCGTTATGTCCATGATATAGGCGCGCCGCGTCACACCCGCATTGTTGACGAGAATGTGGATTTTACCGAATGCCGATGTCGCTTCATCGACGAGCCGTTGAATATCGCCGAGATCACCGGCATCAGCCGTGACGGCGATGCCGGTATGCTGCGCTGCCAAAATTGCATCTGTCGTCTTTTGCGCGAGCAACGGGTCGATATCGGAAACGACGACATTCGCTCCTGCTTGCGCCAAAGCCAGCGCTGTTGCCTCACCAATGCCTTGCCCGGCGCCTGTCACGATCGCTGTTTGACCGGCCAACATTGCTCAACAACTCCCTCACTAGTGGGCAAGCCTTAGCGAAGCGCCAAGCAGGCCCAATCAACACCGGCAGCCCAAGATACTGTCGATGACCAACATGCTGATCGTCACGGTAACACAACCTACAAGACTGGCAATCGCACCGCCTCGAAGGTCATATACTCGGGCAGCAGCACGGCCGGCAGTGGGAGGATCGAAAAATGAATGAGCAGTATGACTACATAATTGTGGGCGGCGGATCGGCTGGGTGCATCCTGGCAAATCGACTGACTGAAACGGGAAAACATAGCGTCTGCCTTCTGGAAGCAGGGCCACCCGATTGGAACCCGTACATCCACATACCAGCTGGCTTCATCAAGACGCTCGTCAACCCCAAGCTCAATTGGCTTTATCAGGCCGAGCCATCGAACGGCACAGGCGGACGTGTAACACCGGTGCCCCGTGGCAAGACACTGGGCGGTTCCAGTTCGATCAATGGCCACATCTACAACCGCGGGCATCGGTTGGATTTCGATGGATGGGCGCAACGTGGCAATCTCGGCTGGGGTTACGCCGATGTGCTGCCTTACTTCCGCCGCTGCGAGACACGTATCGGCGATGGTGATGATACATACCGGGGACGATCAGGCCCGCTAACCGTGGCGGACATTCCGATCAGGCATCCGCTATGCGACGCCTTCATTTCCGGCGCCGGGGAACTCGGCATCCCGCAAAACCCCGACTACAACGGCGCAGTGCAGGAGGGCATTTCGTACGTACAGCGAACGGCCCACAAGGGGCGAAGGGTGAGTACGGCGACCGCATTTCTCAATCCAGCAAAATCGCGCTCAAACCTGGCAGTCAAGACCGGCGCACACGCCACACGTATAATCCTGGATGATAAACGTGTGATCGGCGTCGAAGTATCGATGGGCGGGAGAAACGGTCAACTGCTGCAATTGAAAGCCAACCGCGAAATTATTGTCAGTGGTGGCGCCATAAACTCGCCGCAGATCCTACAGCTTTCCGGCGTTGGAGACCCTGGGCACCTTTCTTCGATTGGTGTCGAGGTCAACCATGCATTGCCGGGCGTCGGCAACAATCTGCAGGATCACTATGCCCCTCGGTTGAGTGCCCGAGTGAAAGGTATCGAGACCCTCAATGAGCGCGCGCGGGGCCTGAGGTTGCTGGCAGAGATTGGCAAATACCTCGTCGGCCGCGAAAGTATCGTCAACCTGAGCGCCACCATGGTGTATGGCTTCTGGCACTCCAATCCTGAGACACGCAGCAATGACCTGCAGTTCATTTTCACGCCGGCCAGTTTCAAGGATGGGCAACATGGCGTGTTCGACGATCATCCTGGGTATACGGTGGCCGCCTGGCAGCATCGACCGGAAAGCCGTGGATTCGTTACTGCCATGTCCGCTGATCCATTTGCAGCGCCACGCATTCAACCGAACTACCTCGATACCGAAGGCGACCGGCGCATGGCCGTCGAAGCGGTAAAACTGGCGCGGCGCCTGATGCACACGGATGCCATGCAAGCCTATTTCGACGGCGAGGTTTACCCTGGCGAGGATGTCCAAAGCGACGATGAAATGCTCGACGCGGCACGCCGCTGGGGTAATACGACCTACCATGTCATGGGCACATGCAAAATGGGCCCGTCGACGGACCAAACTGCAGTTGTCAACGATCAGCTGCAGGTTCACGGCCTAAAGGGTCTGAGGGTCATTGATGCGTCGGTCATGCCAGCCATGATCTCGGCAAATCTCAATGCCGCCGTTATGATGATCGCCGAGAAGGGCTCAGATCTGGTTCTTGGCAAGCCCGCATTGGAGCCAGTCGTCTTGCCAGAGCCCGCTGGCTGAAGCAACATGACGGCGGTATCGCGCGATCAAGCAACATCGCCGTGAGGAATGGCAGATCAACCAACAGGAGACGTGACGTGGATATTGGAGTGATGATCTTCCCGACCGACAAGTCGATCCAGCCGGTGCAGCTTGCCAAGGAAGTCGAGGCGCGCGGGTTCGAATCGCTCTGGTTTCCAGAGCACAGCCACATCCCCGTCAGCCGGGAAACACCATGGGGTGGACGAAAGGGCGCACCGCCTCTGCCGGAAATGTACTGGCGGGCACATGACCAGTTCGTCGGGCTGGCTGCCTGCGCCGCAGTCACAGAAAAGATCAGGCTCGGAACCGGCATCACACTGGTTGCGCAGCGCGATGCCATATGGCTCGCCAAGGAAGTCGCCAGTCTGGACATGATTTCCAATGGACGCTTCGAGCTTGGTATTGGCTATGGTTGGTGCGTTGAAGAAATGCGCAACCATGGCGTTGTCTTCAATCAGCGCCGAGCGCTGCTACGTGAAAAAATCCTGCTCATGAAGCAACTCTGGACCGAGGATGAGGTTCACTATCAGGGTGATCTCATCCAGTTCGATAAAAGCTGGGCGTGGCCGAAACCGACACAGCAACCGCATCCACCAATCCTGATGGGCGGCGCTGTGGGCCCGAAGACGGCCGCACATATTGCCGAATTCTGCGATGGCTGGTTACCGCTCGGTGACGTTCACAGCATCGATGACGGTCTATCTCAAATCAAAGAGGCCTGTGACAAGATCGGTCGCGACCCATCGAGCATTGCCTTGAGCATGTTCTATGCGCGCGGTGCAGACTCTGAGGCTGTCAAGGCCCATTCCGATCTCGGCGCCCGTCGCGTGATCCTTCCACTGCCGTCAGAGAGCACCGATGTCGTTCTGCCTCTCCTCGACAAGTACGCCGCGTTGATCAGTTAACCGGATGGGCGCCAAGCTTGGCCCATGCCGTCCGGCAATCTTGGCACCTAACACCTGCCGGCTGCGCAAGACCTTTCCAGGCGCTGTGCCGTTTCACCATCGGGCACTATCAGGCTGCCGACAAGGCACAAGCTATCAAGCGTGCCGTCAAGTCCACGCCGTCGGACCTATAACTTGTCCAGGCTTTCCGTCAGTGCCTGATCAAGAATGCTGACGGCGCGATCAACCTCATCTTCGGTGACCGTCAGCGGTGGGGCGATGCGCCAAACCGAACCCCGCTCGGGACGTCGTCGTATATTCATGGACAATCCCAGTTCGAAACAGCGCTCCGTCGTCAGAGCGCCCAGCTCGTGATAGGGCTCGCGACCATGCCGGTCCTTGACCAACTCGACGCCGACAAGCAATCCGTCACCACGTATGTCTCCGATGGCTTCGTGGCGCTGTTGCAGATCTCGCAACCCCTTATTGAGATACGCTCCCATCGTGACTGCGCGAGGCATCAGTTCCTCGCGCGTTATGGTTTGCAGAACCGCGATTCCGACATTGGCCAGCAGCGGGTCGGAGACGTGCGAGGTATAGAACGTAAACCCGGCGCGCTGTGCGGCTTCCTCGATCTCGGTGGAAGTGATTGCCGCCGAAAGCGGCAGGCCGCCGCCAAGTGTTTTGGAAACTGTCATAATGTCTGGTACGACACCGAGCTTCTCGGCAGCCGTTGCCACGCCGAGTCGCCCGAAAGCTGTTTGTGCCTCATCAAAAATGAGCTTCATCCCGCGTTCATGGGCGGCCGTCTTGAGTTGATCGAAGTAGCCCTCGGGTGGAACGATGATCCCGCCTGCCGAAATTACGGGCTCGGTGATGATCGCAGCCGGCTCGCCATCCGACGCCATATCGAACATTTTCAAGCCGACGCGCAGACATGACATATCGCAGGAATCGCGACAGTGTTCGATGGGGCAGCGATAGGCGTTCGGTTCGGGAAGAACATGGTTGCCAGGGACTTTCGGGCCATACCCGCGTCGGTCGCTGGCAAACGTTGCCGCGGCCGAACCACCCGTCGTACCGTGCCACGAACCACCGAGCGCAATTACTTCATAACCGCCGGTCGTGATCTTCGCGAGGCGCAGCGCCGCTTCATTCGATTCGCTACCGGTATTGAGAAACAGCGACTTTTGCAGTGGCTTAGGGACCCAGTCCGCTAGCAGCCGGCCAAGGCGCACGACCGCTTCGGGGATCATGCCCGAGAACATATGCAGCGCTGTATCGCAGCTTGTCTTGATGGCCGATGTAATCGCTGGATGATTGTGACCAAGTGTGGCGCACATCTGCCCAGACGTGAAATCAAGGATCTCGCGGCCCTCATCGTCGGTGACGATGCTGCCTCTCGCTGATCGAAAGAGATTGGGAAATTCATCACCACCATAGCGAATCAGCACGTCTTTGGCGGCATCTCTCAACACGGGATCCATTGTCTCTCTCCATCACGTCGAAAATGCGGGCCCGCTGACACAGGCACCGCATACGAGATGAAGCCATGGATCAAAACGAACCGCAAGCGCTGTTCGATCGCCAGGTGCAGTGCGGTTTCGCCTTCGTCAGGCCTTGCTGTGCGCCCAATCCCAGTAGAGTTCACGCGCCCTGAACATCATCGGGCCTGGCTGCAGTTGACGGTCTTCAATGCGGTTGATCGCGACGATCTTGGAGTTGTTGCCGCTCGAGAAAACTTCATCCGCATCCATGAAATCGGCCACCGTCAACGTCGTCTCCTCAACTGCAATGCCGTCGCTCCGAAGAAGTTCTATTGTGCGGTGGCGTGTTACACCGGCCAGGAACGTGCCGTTCAGAGCTGGTGTCTTGACGACTCCGTCTTTGACCATGAACAGGTTCGACGTGCCGGCTTCCGCGACATTGCCGAGCATGTCGAGGACAAGGGCATTGTCAAAGCCACGCGATTTCGCCTCCGTCACGCAGCGCGCATTGTTTGGGTAGAGGCAGCCGGCCTTGGCGCTGGTCGGCATGGTTTCGGCGGTCGGGCGGCGGAAAGGGGACAGCGTGATCGAAAAGCCTTTGGGCGGATTCATTGGCGCAACATAGAGGCATAGGAGAAAACGTGTCGTCTCCGGATTGGGCGGCACGGAAGAACCGGAGACACCACCGTCGTCCGCCCAATACATCGGTCGAATGTAGACTGCTTCGTTCGATTTGAACTTCTTCAGTCCATCTTGTACCAGGCCCATGATCGTCTCGACGGACTGGGTCGCAGCCAAGCTCAGTGCGCGGGCGGAATTGTTGAGCCGCACACAGTGGCTGTCGAGATCCGGGGTTACGCCCTCGAATGCGCGGGCACCGTCAAAGACCGAGGAACCGAGCCAAAAGGCATGCGTTCGCGGTCCGGCAACCAGCACATTGCCTTCGTGCCAGTCACCATCAAGCCAGGTCCAAGTCTCCGAAGTGTTCGCCATTGGGTATCTCCTTCCGCAACCGTCTTCTGCTCAGCGACCACTCTAAGTCATCGCCCATCTGCTGTCTTTGTCCAAGTGGCCGCGGCTCGAGGCGTTGACAGCGAGGTGGTCGGTGGTCGTCAATGCAGTGATGTCAGCGTAGACAGCGAGGAGATGTCATGTCGAGCGAACGTCCAGAAATCCAGGGAAGCCGCTTTGCCGTCTCAACCGGACATCACTATGCAAGCCAGGCCGCCTTCGAGATACTTCAGGCCGGCGGCAATGCAACCGACGCGGGCGTCGCCGCCGGACTAGCCCTTGGCGTGCTGCAGTCGGATCTGGTCAGCGTTGCAGGCGTCGCCCCGATCATTCTGTGGGATGCACAGCGCTCGGAAATGATCACGATATCCGGACTTGGCGGATGGCCGGCCGCTGCAAACATTGATTACTTCCGCGAGCAGCACGGCGGCGCAATTCCCGTCGGTCCGTTGCGCACGGTCGTGCCGGCGGCACCGGCCGCCTGGATCGCTGCGCTCGAGCATCACGGCACAATGAGCTTTGGCGACGTGGCGCATTACGCGACGCGCTTTGCCCGCGACGGTTTCCCCATGAACGCGCTGTTGCGTCAGACGATCATGAGCAATAAGTCGAGCTATCAGGCGTTCCCATACGCAGCCGGCATTTATCTCGCCAACAGCGGCGAGCCGCCCGAAATCGGAGAGCTGTTCTATCAAGAAGACCTCGGAAGCAGTCTTCAGTTCATGATTGATCAAGAAGCAGCTGCGCTTGGCAAAGGCGGCAACCGGTTACAAGGCCTCGGTGCCGCGCGCGATGCTTTCTACACAGGTGACCTTGCCAAGAAGATCACCGATTATCATGCCTCCATCGGTGGCTGGCTCAGCATGGCCGATATGGCCGCGTTCGAAGTCGGTTTTGAGGCCCCTGTCTCCTCGCAGTTCGGGGACTGGAACGTTTTTGCCTGCGGCCCCTGGTGCCAAGGCCCTGCCTTGTTGGAAAAACTCAACATATTGAAGCAGTTCGACTTGCGAGCGCTTGGGCACAACAGTCCAGACTATATTCACGCCCATGTGGAGGCGACCAAGCTTGCCATGGCGGACCGCGATGCCTATTTCGGCGACCCACGCTTTGTAGATGTACCGATCGAGAAGCTCTTGTCCGGATCCTATGCCGCCGCACAATATCGCCGAATCAACATGGCAAATGCTTTTCCAGAAATGCCGCCGGCCGGCGACGTGTCAGGGCGGCCGTGGCGGGCTACGCCGGCCGCCAGTCCGCCAGGCGGCGAACCGCATCCGGCCGGCGCATTGGACACGACCTATCTTTGTGTGGTCGATGAAGCCGGTAACGTGTTCTCCGCGACACCGTCGGATGGCTCGTATAACGGCGCCGTCGTGCCGGGGACGGGCATGAACGTTAGCCCGCGGGGCGTTCAGTCGTGGACCGACCCGGACCACCCTTCCTCCATTGCACCCGGCAAACGCCCGCGCCTGACGCCCAACCCGGCCATTGCCGTGCGCGGCAATGGCAAGGCGTTCCTGCCATTCGGAACGCCCGGTGGCGATGTTCAGACGCAGGCGATGGCTCAGACATTCGCCAACATCGCCGTCTTCGGAATGGGACCACAGGAAGCCGTCGAGCATCCCCGTTTTGCGAGTTATTCCTTCCCATCGTCGTTCGAGCCGCATGACTATCATCCGGGCCTGCTCAGGATCGAAGGCCGTGTGGACGAAAGCACCGTTGAGGCACTGGCAGCACGCGGCCACCGTGTCGAACGCTGGCCGGACAGGACGTGGCTCGCAGGCTCAATCTGCACGATATTGGACGATCGCGAGACAGGCATGAAAAAAGCTGGGGCGGATCCGCGGCGCGTCGCCTACGCTGTAGGATGGTAAGGCGTAGAAGAGTTTTATGCCGTCCGTCATCGATTGGCCGTCGCGCCGACCTCACTAGCAACAGATAGCAGAGCATCGGCTGCCCTCGTCTGGCGATGTCGATTTGGCGCTCGTGGCGCCAGCGCCGCCGAAGTACTTGCCAAGCACGCCTGATTCGCCAGCTCTTCGGCGTCGAAATAGGCTCACATTTGAGAACTGGGCGTGCGATCTTGCGGCAGGCCTTTCCGCAGGCGACTGCCGAAGTGGGGCCTCATGACTTTCTCCGAGAAGTCGCGTGCAGCCTCGGCATGCGGATACCCGGAGAAACAGAACGATGTGCAGCCTGCCTCAACGTATTCGTCGATCGTCTGCGCAACTTCCTTTGGCCCACCCACAATGGCGATACCGGCGCCGACGCGAACGGTCGAGATGCCGGTCCAAATGTGCGGGTGAATCTTCATGTCATTGCCGGATTCTTCGAGCAGTTTCCAAACCTGCCGATTAGCCTCCGAGGTCCTGGCCACGTCCGCGATCGCGTCGCGACCGGTGCTGAACGCTTCGATCTGCTCGAGGCGTGGGGCGTTGCGAATGAGGTCGTGCGCCGCCTGCCAGGCCTCGTCATTGCTGTCACGGCAGATCACGTGCAATCGCATCCCGAACTGAATGATGTCCTCCCGACCGTGTTCTGCCGCTTGCTTGCGTAGTTCAACAATCTTCTCTCCGATCGTTGATGGTCGTTCCCCCCAGAAAAGATGAACCGTGCTGTGCGCCGCGGATACAGCAGCCGCCGCTTGTGAGCCGCCGCCAAGAAAGAACGGTGGGTGCGGTTGCTGGAGCGGTTTTGTGTCGATGACTTGGTTGACGTTATAATGCTTGCCGCGATAGTCGATCGGCGTGTCGCTCGACCACAGCCGCTTCATGATCGCGGCCTCTTCCGACATTTTTTCATAACGCACCGTCTTGTCGTCCGGAATGCCGTCAGCGAGCGTGTCGGCATCGCTGATGCCAGCAATCAGGTTAATTGCCGCCCGACCGCCGGAAATCTGGTCGAGCGTTGCAAACATTTTTGCAGACTGGGTCGGATTTACATAACCGGAGCGAATGGCGATCAATGGCGCGATGCGCTTCGTGAGCGCTGCATAGTAGGCACCGACAATCGTTGCTTCCCAGCAGTTCGGCGCGACAGGCATCAACAGATACTGGAAGCCGCCTTCATCTGCCGCCGCAGCAACGTCATCAAACAAAGCATTGCCGGGAGGGATACGAGCGCTCTCTAGGCCAAACGCAGTTGTATCGCCAAAAGTCGGCAGGAACCAACCGAACGAGATATTTCCCATGTGAACGTCTCCCGACCAATTCGTTCAATTGCCCGACCTACCCGGTATTCATCTGCGCTCGCCCAGGCTATCGTTGCGATTGGATGAGGTTTCGACTTCGCAGAAGAGTGCGTATGGTCTTACACTGGCGCTCTGAAGGCAAGACCAGGATCGATGCGATCGAGAAGGCTGGTCAGAAAGTGCTCGGCAGCCCAATTGATGAGTGAGGCGATGATGGCAAAGTTGATTCATTCGATGATCCGCGTACTCGACGACGAGCGATCTGTGGATTTCTACAGCAAGGCGTTCGGCCTCACAGTGGCGGACACGCTCGATTTTGAGACGTTTCGACTTGTCTACATGAGTAATCCTGAAACAGGTTTCGAGTTAGAACTGACCGTCAACAAGGGCCGATCCGACCCCTATCAGTTAGGTGATGGATATGGCCATCTCGCCGTCTCCGTTGATGACCTCGAAAGCGAGCACGCGCGCCTTGTTCAACTTGGTCTGGCTCCGAGAAAGATCGTCGAATTCGCGCCGGAAGGCGAGCGTATCGCCCGTTTCTTTTTCCTTGCGGATCCAGACGGCTACGAAATCGAAGTGCTCGAACGCGGTGGACGTTTTCTCTGACGGGCGCCAATGCCGATGTCACAAGACGCGGTGTGAGCATGTATGCATGGGGAAGGCGGCACGATGATCGAAAGCGATGTTCTCCGAAATGAATGGCATGTCGTATACCGTTCAAAGGACCTGGCTGACGGCAATGTCCATAGGGTTCGCCTGCTTGGGCAGGATCTCGTCCTGTGGCGCAGCGGCGGCGAGGCGATGGCATGGCTGGACCTTTGCATTCATCGCGGCGCGCGTCTGTCGCTTGGCCACGTTCACGAGAACGAACTCGTTTGTCCCTACCATGGCTGGCGCTATAACAACGAAGGGCGCTGCACGCTAATGCCAGCGCAACCGAGTGATCCAATTCCAAGTCGGGCGCGGGCGCAAGCTTACCATTGCTGCGAGCAAAGCGGCTTCATTTGGGTTTGTCTTGGCGAACCGACGAACGAGGTGCCAGCGCATCCTGAATGGGAGGACGACAACTTTCTCAAGGTTTTCACTGGGCCCTATACTTTCGAGGCGAGCGCGCCACGGGCGGTTGAGAACGTCATTGACGTTTCGCATTTCCCGTTCGTCCATGATGCGATGCTGGGGCAGGCCGGCGCACCCGACCCGATCGAGGTCTATGATGTCGAACAGACCAACGATGGTTTGCGCGCCGGCCCGATCAAGGTGTCACAGCCGGCTGGCGATCATCGGCGACAGCCTGTCGAGAGTACGTATCGGTTCTGGATTCCGCGGCCCTTCATGCCCTATCTCATGAAATCCTTTGACGCGCAGCGGTGCTTTTCCCACTTCATGCCGGTGACGCCGGTAGAGGATGACGTAACGCTAATGTGGGTCCTTACCAGTGCCAATTTTGACAAGGAAGACGGTGAGGCTCGGATCTCGGCACGCAACAACGACGTGTTCGGCGAGGACGTGCCGATCGTCAACAGTCAGCGACCGGCGATGATTCCGGAGGCTTTGCGCCAAGAACTCCACGTTCGTGCCGATAAGCTGTCGGTTGTTTATCGACGATGGCTCAACGAACTGGGCGTCAGCGGCGCGCAGTAGGTGGATTGCTCCACCGGTCGGTGCCGCAAGGTCAGACCTAGTGTATCATCAGCTAGAATGCGTTCCGCCTCCGCAACATTCGGATGCAGGACAGTAGGTCGTCTCGGTCCAAATAGCAGCCGTGAAGGTGGCGATTGCCGACGTTGGAGTCATAGCTGGCTCTGCCATGCAATACTCGACGGTTGTCGAAGGCGAGCAGGTCACCGGCTCTATAAGTCAAGCGCACCTGATATTTCGGATCGCGATTGCGGGCCATGAAGGCTCGGATGGCCGCGTAGGCCCGCCTCTGTTCCTTGATCGGCGCTTTGAGCGGGGCACGCAGCCAGGGCGTATAGCGTACTGCTGTAATGGTACCATTCGCATCATGGGAAAAAACCGGCCCAACCGCGCGGTAGTCACAGTCTTTGGCGCGGTTCTTGAACTCCCACGAAATCGACTGGAGTGCCTCGAAATGCTCCGGGTCGTCGGCTTGCATATCGGCAGCAATGCGAAACCCGTCCGTATAAATACCTTCGCCGCCACTGGTTGAATTCTCTCGACATAGCAAATATTGCAAGCCCGGTGGCAACTCGCGCGTGGCGAGATCCATGTGCTGAACGAGCGCCGCCGTTGTGTAGGCATTCGAGTTTGGATCAGCCGTTACCACAACGTCAAACGTCCGCCCGAAATTGGTTTCACGCATCGGGCCGATCCGTTCCACGACTTCTGCCAGGGTGCCCTGGCCAAGCGGCAAACCTTCAAGTCGGGCCAAACCATAATCATGCAGAGCCTCCAGCCACTGCAAATAAACCGACTCGTTCCTCAGCGCATCGGCACCATTGAACGTTGGCGGCTCACTGAGTGATGCAGCGTGCCACGTCACCACAGTGGTGGACGGTTGAACCGCCGTCCAGTCATCCTCAAAACAGGCATGCGCCCGCAGCCAGCCGGGGTGGTAAGCACTGACCAATCCACCGTGGGACCAAACGACCTGAAGCGAGCCGTTATCTGCAACGCTCGCTTCGGCGGGTGCAATGTCGGAAGGAATATCCAGCGGATCGAGCAGCATCTCCCGAGACAACGGATGGATCGTCTGTGGATCCGGGCTGTTTTCGCGCAACCACAAAGCGTAGTGTTGGCTCTGCTTGCCATCGCTCCAGCGCACTTGCACGGCATCACCATCGAGTGCGACCGCCTTAAGATGATGTACGATCGCGTAGCTCTCGAAATCCGGCGTCCATGGCAGTGCATCTGTTGTCATGTCTGGCTTCCATCTTTCTGTGTCAAGGTACGATCCTGGCCGGCCGAGGCAGGTTCGGACTAGCCCTGACCACTGTTCGACGCAGCGTGTTGCACAGCCAACACCTCCATGTTTCGGCTGACTTCGGCGTCCGGTTCGCACGCGCGTCGAGTCTCCAGGCTGACATGGACGAGTGTCTGATCGCAGCTCGCGAGCAAGCCACTGACACCATCGCCGTACATCTCATGATGCAGGATCAGCTTTTTGCCAGTCGCTTGGCGAACGAAAGTGTCCACCCACACGCGCATGCCGGCGCACGTTTCGTGCAGATACTGGGTGTGCGTCTCGACTGTGAAGAAACTGTTGCCGTTCTTTGTGTAGGCGGCATCCGCTCCGATACGATCGAGTACGCTGTCTGCAGCATCAGAGAATACCTGGCCGTAGCGACCCTCATTCATGTGCCGATTGTAATCGACCCAATCGACCGGGACGGTGCGATCCACCGTGCGAAGAGCACCGCGTTCGGCCGCGCCAACGGGCGTGGCCAACAACCTATCGGATTCATTCAAATGGCTACCCGCACCCCAGTTCCTTCCCTTCAAGGCGCGCATTAGCGCAACGAGGTTGTCATCGCGGATGCGTTCGAGTTCACGAACCGAATAGTGGCCCGATTGCTCGTCTGACTGGCGCGCTATTTTACCGACAAGTTCGTCCGTGAGTTCTGGCACATCGACCAACTTGCACCAGGGCCACTTGAGAGCCGGGCCGAATTGGCTGATGAAGTGCGCCATGCCGGCTTCTCCGCCAGCAATGCGATAGGTTTCGAAAAGGCCCATCTGTGCCCAGCGCAACCCGAAACCGAACCGGATAGCGTCATCGATTTCAGCTGTCGTCGCGATGCCATCATTGACCAACCAGAGCGCTTCCCGCCAGACGGCTTCCAGCAACCTGTCAGCAATGTGCGCGTCGATCTCACGACGAACATGTATAGGCTTCATACCGACTTGGCCCATGATTGCATGCGCCTGCTGCACGGTGCACTCCGTTCCGACCAGTTCGACTACCGGCAACAAATAAACAGGGTTGAAGGGATGCGCGACGATGATCTGATCGGGCCGTTCGGAGCCTTGCTGCAATTGGCTAGGGCGAATGCCAGAGGTAGAGGATGCGACAACGGCATCGACCCTGCTGGCTGCCTGGATCTCACGTAGTATGCGATGCTTGATCTCAATCTGTTCAGGGCAACTCTCCTGCACCCAGATCGCCTCCCGGACAGCATCCGAGATGCTCGTGTAAAAACAAAGCCTGCCTTCGTTGGGAAGAGCGGTGTCATAGAGTCCGGGAAGCGAACGCCGCGCGTTTGATATGACCTCGCGGACTTTGCGTTCTGCGTCCGGATCGGGATCGAAGATCCCAACGTCCCAACCCATAAGTAGGAAGCGGGCCGCCCAGCCTGCACCAATCACTCCACCGCCAATGATGGCTGCGCATTTCTTCATCGTGGTGCCCGTTTCCTCAGGCAGAGTTTTTCCCGCACCGCGGCTGGTCGCACGATGTTTGCACCCATCGCCTCGACAATCGTGACTGCCCGTTCCACCAGCGCCTCGTTGGTCGCGAGTTCCCCCTTGGCCAACCAGAGATTGTCCTCCAGGCCGACACGGACATTCCCCCCGGCAAGCACCGCTGCGGCAACGTAAGGAAGCTGGTTGCGCCCAATCGAAAATCCTGACCAGACCCAATCCCGGGGCACATTGTTGACCATTGCCAGGAACGTGTTGAGGTCGTCCGGTGCCCCCCAGGGAATACCCATGCACAATTGAACAAGTGCCGGGCTTGCGAGCACACCATCACTGACCAATTGCTTGGCCAACCATAGATGGCCGGTATCGAACGCTTCGATTTCGGGTCGCACGCCCAGCTCCGTGATTTGCCGACCCATCGCCCGAAGCATGCCCGGTGTGTTGGTCATGACGTAGTCCGCTTCCGCGAAATTCATAGTGCCGCAATCAAGCGTGCAGATTTCCGGCTGGCACTCTGCGACATGGACCAGACGTTCTTCAGCACCAACCATGTCGGTCGCTTCAGTCAACGGCAGCGGCGCCGACGGCGATCCGAAGACAAGATCGCCGCCCATTCCCGCCGTTAAATTTAGAACGACGTCGACGTGTGAGTCACGAATGCGCTCAGTCAATTCGCGGTAAAGCTTGGGATCGCGCGACGGCGTGCCGGTTTCTGGATCTCGAACATGACAGTGGACGATGGCCGCGCCCGCCTTCGCCGCCGCGATTGCGCTTTGGGCAATCTCGGCCGGGGAACGCGGCACGTGCGGACTACGATCCTGAGTCCCACCTGAGCCCGTGACGGCACAAGTGATGAATACATCGCTGTTCATGACAAGGGGCATAAGGCATCACCGCGAAGCATTGACCAATCGGTGGAACTTAGCGAACTTCGCAACAATGACTGTGCATGGATCGACAAAAATTACGCAGAGATGGTCAACCGTGAGTGATTGGGCAGTACCAGTCGATATCCTCCTGTTTGACCGGTTCTCCAATTACTGTCTTGCCAACCTGCTGGAGCCGTTCCGGGCTGCAAACGACATTGCACGCCGAAAAGTGTTTAATTGGCAAACCCTCGCAATCGACGGCGGGACGGTCACTTCGTCGAGTGGTTTGCAGATCGCAGTTGACGCCACGATAGCGTCGCAGCGCCGCGATGGCCTGCTGTTTGTCGTCTCGAGTTACGGCTACAAAGACCTTGACACAAGAGCGACCCGGCGGCTTCTGCGCAAGGCGGCTCAGACCGCAGACACAATCGTTGGTCTCGACACCGGCGCCTGGCTTCTCGCTGGCGCTGGGCTCCTCGACGGGCGCAGTGCGACAATCCATTGGGATGTGGCCGATGTGTTTTCGGAGCAGTTTCTTGCGACGACATTTGTGCAGAAGAGTTTCGTCATTGACGGCGACGTGATTACGTGCGGCGGCGCCTCGACCACACTTGATCTTGCGCATTACCTGATCTCTAGAACCGCAGGCCAGTCGTTGAGCCTCGATGTTGGGGCACTCTTCATGCAGAATTCGACACGAGCGACTTCCGTTGCTCCCTACATTCCCAAGTCTCGCAAAACCGCTCATGCACTCACAGTCATGCAGGCTGCAATAGAAAAGCCGCTGACGATCCGTGACATCGCTGACCATGTCGCAACGACCCAAAAGCAACTTGAGCGGGAATTTCGACGAGAATTTGCAGCCTCGCCCGTTCAGATCTACCAGCATCTCCGGCTCGCGTCAGCACGACGCCTGCTGGAAAACACGCACCTGCCCGTCGCAGAGATTGCAGTACGGACAGGGTATCAAAATCCGGGTGCAATGAGCCGGGCGTTCAGGCTGCAGTTCGGATTGTCACCGCGAGAACTTCGCCGACGCTCGGAGAACCCACAGTGAAGCCGATGCTGCTTCCGTCCGATGCGTCGGCCGAGGCGACAGACTGTACAGATGGCCCCGTATAGCCACTTTGCGCCAAGAAGCGATTGCGGCGCCTCGGACTAGGGCGTACCGACCAGTGTTACATTGCCTGACCCGCACAGAACGCATCGCCTGACAGGTCAGACTTCATCCTTGAATTGCTTGCTCGTCAACTCGTTGTTGCGAGTCAATCTGACCTGACAGCTTCCCGTTGATCGAACATCGTCGTGTGGCGTGACATCGCCGAGCGGCGCTGCGCGGTTGCCGCATCGTCGACCTTGCGATCCGCATCGCATAAGACGACACCGTAGCCATCGCGCGCACTCTGTGGCGAGACGAATCCATCGAGCACATCACCAAGGACATCGTCGGCGGGCCGGTCCAAGGGCGATCCCCAGCCGCCACCGCCTGGCGTTATCATGCGCAGGAGGTCGCCCTTCCGCACGGTAATCGCATCGCCCATCGTTGGCAGAACACGCTCGTTAGCCGAGCCCGGATTGACGACGATACTTCCCGCCCGGCCGGCCCTACCGCCGTTCACGCCAAATGCGGGGTAACGGCAGTTGTCCATGCGTACGCCCAGCACCGCTTCATCAAGCCCGATGCGGATGTCACGGACGATCCCGCAGCCGCCGCGATAGCGCCCGGGCCCACCGGAATCCTTGTGAAGCCCAAATTGCTCGATCTCGATGCCGAACTCCATTTCGGCAAACTCGACAGGATAGTTTTCCTGCGCAACGAAGTAGACGGCATCGATGCCATCGGCTGTCGGGCGCGCACCATACCCAACCGAGAGCCCTTCGACGCAGAACTTGAGCGCACCGGAGTTCGCCGCACCGCGCAGATAATAGAGGACATAGACGCACGAGGCCGCCGAAGCATTGCCGTTGGTCGCCAGCGCCAGGACGCCCTGTAATGCGGTCGCGACCCGTATCATCGTGTGCGAACGCAGCCCCACCGGAGCCGGGAAGTCCGGCCACACGATGCTTCCCGGCCGTTTGGTCACGCGCTCGATCGCCCGTCCAAAACCGGCATTCATAAGCACGGCCGGTTCATCGCGTGTCAGATAGAGCCCGGTCATATGTGCAACGACGCTGTCGTCCATCACGAAATTGATCGGCCCCGTCGCCTGATCCGAAGAACCGCTGAGATCGACCGCAAGCCCGTCATCGCCTTTCGTCAGACGGATATTGACTTGATACGACTGGTCGGTGACAGCATCGGAATCGATCCAATCCTGGAACTGCCAAGTCCCGTTCGGGATCTCGGAAATCTTGTCGCGCAGGATCGTTTCCGACTCGCGCAGCATGATCTCAAAACTGCGTTCCACGGCAGGCGCGCCGTGTCGTGCCAGGAGTTCCTCGAGGCGCCGCTTGCCGAGCTTGCATGCAGCCATCAACGCATTGAGGTCGCCTTTCATAATGTCCGGGAACCGTGAATTGCGTGCGTAGATCCGCACCACTTCCTCGTTGAGAATGCCGTCGCGCAGAACCCGGACGGGCGGAATCATGATTCCTTCATGAAAGATACTGGTCGTGTTCGGACTGACCGAACCGGCAAACGTGCCACCGACATCCCACAGGTGACCCCAGGCTTCTGAAAACGCGACAAGCCGGTCGCCGTCGAAGACCGGCATCAAGAACACCGTGTCGTTGGTCTGGGTAACGGCGCCATTCGTGCCGTAAACATCGTTGTACCAGTAGAGGTCACCATCGCGCATGGTGTCGGCGGGGTAGTGTTCGAGGACGGCATCGACAAGATTACCGGCGAGCGTGATGCCGGTCGAGACGACGAGTTGGCCGTTGCGATCCAGGAATGCGGTGAAATAGTCCTTCTTTTCGCGAATGAACGGCGACATCGCCGTGCGCGCGATGAGCGCCTCCATCTCCTGCCGGGCAGCATTCAGGCTGCCCTTGATCAGTTCCTGCGCGATGAGCTCCGATGCCGCCGCCGCGGCGGTTGCGTGTTGACGGTCGGTCATGCTGCTGCCTCCTCGACGACCAGGTTGGCGTAATCATCAACACGTGCGCGCTGCCCTTCGAGTATGCAGACCGTCGAGTCGAGCTGGTCGACGATCGCCGGACCGGTGATGTTGTGCCCGGCGCACAATGCTTCGCGCCGGAATACCGGCACGTCGTGCATCTCATCGCAATCCAGAGCAGCCCGCCTGACGCCATCGACGCGCGGTTTCTCTCCGGTCGGCGCGCGCTCGATGGTCGGCGGCTGAACGCGATCGATGGTCCCGGTTGCAACAACGCGCAAATTGACAATCTCGACGTCGGCGTCATCGTCCGCGAAGGTGTAGAGTTCCGCGTGGCGCTTGTGAAACGCGGCGCACAGCGCATTGATCGTCTCATCCGAAACCTTGTCTGTTCCGAGGTTGACCGTCAGTTCGACGCCCTGCTGGGCGTAACGCAGATCGGCGGCCAGTTCGAAGCCGCGTCGCGATCGTGCAATGCCGTCCTCGGCAAGCTTGGCGTCGGCCTGCTCCAGGAGCTGCCTGTAGGTATCGCCGATGAGGTCGGTGTCATAATCGCCGGCGCGCTGCATGCACGTGACGACGAAGTCATACCTGAAATCGGCCGACATCAAGCCGATGGCGCAGAGAATCCCAGGGTGGCGCGGCACCAGCAGGCGTGGCGCCCCGAGCAGGCGCATTAGGCGCGCCGCATGAACCGGACCGGCACCACCAAACGCGCAAAGGGAAAACTCCTGCGGATCGAGGCCACGCTCGACGGACATCACCTTGAGCGCGCCGATCATGTTGTTGTCGACGATTTCGACGATGCCGCGCGCAGCTTCTTCAACCGATATTCCGAGTGGTCGCGCAACGTCCTGCAGGATCGCATCGGCGGCGCGTTCGCCATCGAGCGCAATCTCGCCGTCGAGCAATGTTGGTGGGATGCGCCCGAGCACGAGATTGGCATCGGTGACGGTCGCACGCGTGCCGCCAAGCGCGTAGGCCGCCGGGCCAGGGTGTGCGCCGGCACTCTCGGGCCCGACCGCCAGGGCACTTGCTGCGTTGATGTGTGCGATCGATCCGCCACCGGCACCTAAGGTGTGAATATCGATAATTGGCAACGCGAGCGGAAATTCAGCGACCTGGCTGGTGCTCGATGTTACCGGTTCGCCCTTGCGGATTAGCGCAACATCGGTGCTGGTGCCACCCATGTCGAGAGTGATGAGATCGTTGAAACCGGCGGCCTGGCCAACGTGGGCGGCGCCTTTGGCACCGGCGGCGGGCCCGGAGAGCGCAAGGTGTATCGGTTGCCGGGCAGCGATCTCGGGCGGAAACACACCGCCGTTCGATTTCATGACAAGGAGCGGTGCTGCAATCCCGCGCTCGCCGAGCCCGGCTTTGAGCTTGCCGATGTAAGGCCCGATGATCGGCTGCACACCGGCATTGAGGACCGTCGCCATGCCGCGTTCGTACTCCCGGAAGACCGGGAGGATATCCGACGAAACGGATAACTCGACGTCTGGAAGAAGCTCTTTCAGGATCTTCGCAGCGCGCACTTCATTCGCCGGATTCGCATAGCTGTGCAGAAACAGGATGGCGACAGCCGCCAGTTCATCGCGCTTGATTTCGCGCGCAATCTTCTCAAGCTCACGCTCGTCCGGCTCCGTGATGATGCTGCCATCGGCCCGCGTGCGCTCGCCAAGCTCATATATGTGGCGCGGGCGAACCGGACGCGTCGGCTTCACCCAGGAGTATAGGTTCGCGTGCCTCGGAATGTCCGCGCGACCGATTTCGAGTACGTGGCGAAACCCGGCCGTCGTGACGAGGCCGGCCGGTGCCGATTTACTCTCAAGGATCGCGTTCGTGGCGACCGTCGATCCGTGCAAAACGCTTGCGAGTGTACCCGGCTTCACGCCTGCAAGATCCAGTATCTTGTCGACGCCGCCGAAAAAACCGCTCGCAGGATCGGCCGGGACCGAGGCAGACTTTGTCACCCAGAACTGACCGCCCTGATCCGCGGCCAGGATCACATCCGTGAAAGTCCCGCCGACATCCAGCGCCACGACATAGGCCATCACGCCACCTCACGCATCAAGGACCGCCTCTGACGGACAGCACCTGGCCGGTTATGTAACCTGCATAGTCAGAAGCGAGAAACATCACGGCATGGGCGATGTCCGCCGGTTCACCGAGCCGCTTCAAGGCGATGCCCTCGATGATCGATTGTTGTTTTTCCGGTGAGTAACCCTGCCATTGGCGGACATAGTCGGGGCTTGTCGGCATGAAGCCCGGCGCGACCGAGTTGACCGTGATCTCGAACCGGCCAAGTTCTGCCGCCAATTGGCGGGTGAAGCCGATCTCGGCCGCCTTGGCCGTACCGTAGGCCTGAATGCCGGTGAGGCTGACGCCAAGACCGGCCGGCGATGAGATCAGTAAGATCCGTCCTCGACCGGCCGCCTTCATGCCCGGCACCACGGCACGCGCCAGGTTGAAGCTGCTCGTGACATTGGCGTCCATGATGGCGTGCCAGTCGTCATCGCTAACGGCTTCGATCGGCGCCGGATGGCGTCCGCGAACGCCACCTGCCGCGTGGACGAGGATGTCGAAGTGTTCATCGCCGCCGGCATCGATCAGCAACTTGACCTCGGACGGCTCGCCGAGATCGATCGTATGCAGCGTCAGCCGGTCGGCACCATCGCCGTCCGCGCCGATCGCTTGCGCGAACGCAGCCAGTTCATCGCCCAAACGGTCGACGGCGTGCACCTCGGCACCGTTTTCCAGGAAGCCCCGAACGATGCCCTGGCCAATACCGCGGGCGGCACCCGTGACAAGCACTCTACGGCTCTCGAACGATATCTTCATGGCGCGGATCCGGTTGCGCCGGCTGTCTCGCTTATGGCCAGCTGCGGATGTTCCTCGAGAAGCTCGGCGAAAATCTGCCTGACCTCAGAACCGTCACCATGCCGGCCGTCTGCCGGTAACGCAGCGAGGGCGTCGAATAGCCGGTGCTTCAGGTAGAAGCGCCAGTGCACGGGGACTTGTGCCAGCAGTTCGGCCAGCGTCGCATAGTTGGCTTCCGTCCATATGCCTTCGTGCGCATCGCGCGCCGCGCCGTAGTCGAAGAACGCATTACTTCGTTCACCGCTGCCGAGGCGTTCCCTTTCTGCGCGCGTTGCCGGCGCGTCGACTTTTCCGTTGTCGATCACCACGCCGTAGCCCGCGCGTGCCCCTGCCGGCGACACGAAGCCGCGCGCAACGTCGAGCCGTACGGCGTCGGGATCACGTGTCAGCGGATCGCCGTAACCGGCCGCCCCACCACAGGCGACATAGATCGTGTCGCCTGGGCCGATCTTCACGATATCCGTGTTGTGCAGATTGACTTCGCGCTCGGTCCCGGCGTTGAGGATGAAGGATGACGTGGCACCCGGCTTTCCGTCGCGCATGCCCCATCCAGCAAATACGGAGCGATCGCGGTTGCGCGCGGTGATGCGGGTGTTCGGTGCAAAGACCTGGAACGCCATTTCGGTTGCCAAGCCGCCGCGATGCTTGCCAGGCCCAGCGGAATCGCACTTGAGGCCGTAGCGCTGGAAGCGCATCGGCACTTCGGCTTCCGTGATCTCGACGGGTGTATTCTTGAGGAAACCCTGGTTGGCGCCGGAGCCGTCGGCACCATCTTCGATGTCGCGTCCGCCGGCGCCGCCAACCATCGGATTGATCGCGGCCATGACGCGACGCCCGGTGCGATTGTCGGTCGTGTTGATGTTCATGATCGGCCCGCCGGAGGCGGCGGCGGCCGGCATGGTTCCGGGCAGGGCGCGCGCGAAGGCGCCGAGGATCACACCTTGCAGGCGTTTCGCCGACAGCGTGCGCATACCGACCGCGGCGGGGAACTGCGGGTTGATCATTGTGCCGGCCGGCAGCACGGACGACAGGATGCGCGCGATCCCGGAATTCAGGAACAGCGACGGGTCGATCGAATAGAGCGTGTAGACCATGCCGACGCACAGCAAGGTGTGGCGTTCGTCGCCGCCGGTCGGAATATTCAGCGAAGATTCGAGTTGCGGGTCCGTGCCCGTGAAGTCGAACCGTAGAGCATCGCCTTCCACCACGAGGCGCAAGCGCAGGCGGCACGGCTTGCCGTCGACGGAATCCTCATCCATGTAATCGGCGAAGTCATAAACGCCATCGGGGATCTCGCGCACGATCTCGCGTGCCTGCGCTTCGGCATAATCGAGCAGCCGTTCGACGCCATGCTTGAACGTCTCGACGCCGAACTTGGCGATCATTTCCCGGACTTTGCTCTCGCCTGTATTGCAAGCTGCAATCTGCGCCTTGAGATCGCCCCAGCTCTGCTCCGGTGCGCGGACATTGGCGAAATAGATGTCGAGCACCTGACGGTTCAACTCGCCGCGCTGCAGAACCTTTGTCGGCGGCAGTCGAATTCCTTCCTGATGCACCTCGGTCAGCGATCGCGAGAGCGACGCGGGGACCGCACCGCCGACGTCGGTGTTGTGAATGTGGCCAACCGAATAGGCGACGATCTCACCATCGTGAAAGATCGGTTTCCAAATATGCATGTCCGGTGAATGCGTGCACACGAAGCCCGAGTAGGGGTCATTGGTCATGCCAATGTCGCCTTCCTCGTAACTCTCGATCGACTTGATTGCAGGGCCATAGTTGAGGCCGACGAACCATGTCGCACCCAGCTCTGTTGGCGTGGCGAACGTCTCGCCCGCGGGTGTCGTCAGGCCGGTCGTGAAGTCCTCGGTTTCCTTGACGAACGTCGAATGGGCCGTGCGGTAGAGCGTGTAGGCCATGCTCTCGGCGGCGGCACGGGAATGGTTCTTGAGGATCTCGAGTGTGACATTATCGATCTGCATGTGCCCATCCTCACGCTGAAATGATGATGTTGCCGTGTCGGTCGACTTCGGCGTCGAAGCCTTCGACAAGACATGTCGTGCAATCATCCTGGCGCACGATCGCCGGACCAGGAAAGTAGTCGCCGGGCCGAAGCTCCTCGCGCATATAGACTTTCGCTGCGCGCCAGGAGTCGTCGTAAAACACCTCCGTCGTCTCCGATGGCTCGGCGGCACGGCGTTGCGGTTCGCCGGCCTCGAACTCCGGCTGGTCAGCCGTACCCGAAACAACGAGGCGCAGGTTGATCACCTGAATGTCAGCGTCGCTGTCCGCGTACTCGTAGACGCGCTCGTGCTCGCGGTGGAATGCGGCGGCGATTGCTTTGAGCGCGCCGTTGTCGAGCCAGTCGGCATCCAGCGGCACCTCAATCTCGTAGGACTGGCCGCGGTATCGCATGTCGGCCGAGAACGCCAATCGCGCTTCACCTTCGAATTGCTGCTCTTGGCGCAACCAGGTCAATGCCCTGTCGCGCAGGCTCCCGGCCATCGCCTTGAGCGGCGCGGCGCTGGCTTCATCGAGATCGACGAACGCTGTCTGGATAAAGTCATTGCGGACATCTGCGATCAGCCCGCCATACGCGGCGAGAACGCCCGGCGCCGGCGGCACGATAATCTTCTGGAAGCCGAGGTCGCGGGCAAGCAGGCAAGCCATCATCGGACCGGCACCGCCGAACGGAAGCAGTGCGAACTGACGCGGATCGGCCCCTTGCCGCGACAGCAGTTTCGAGACTTCGAGAAAGACACCGGAGATGGAGACCTTGATGATCGCTTCTGCGGTCGGCTCAAGGCCGGTGCCAAGCCGGCCGGCGATGGCACCGACGGCGCGTTCCGCTCCTGCGACATCGACCTGCACGGCGCCATAGCCGAGCCCGCCGCGCCCGAGCCAGCCGCACACCGCATAGGCGTCGGTGATCGTTGCCTGCTCGCCGCCACGCCCGTAGCACGCTGGGCCCGGGCTGGAGCCGGCGCTGGACGGGCCGACCTTCAGGACGCCAAGGTTGTCGACATGCGCGATCGAGCCGCCGCCGGCACCGATCGAGGTAACCGCGACGGTCGGTGTATAGATCGGGAATTCACCGACGAGTTCACCGGTCCCGTAGGCCGGCTTGCCACTTTGGATAACGGCGACATCCGCACTGGTGCCGCCGACATCGTAGCTCAGCACATTTTCTTCGCCGGCTAGCGCTGCAACATGGCTGGCGCCGATGACGCCCGATGCAGTGCCCGACAGCAGCATCTGAATGGGTGCCGACTTGCCCAGTTCGGCGCGCATCACTCCGCCGTTGGACTTGGTGATCATTGGCTCCGTCGTGACACCCGCCTCGCGCAGTGCCGCTTGCAGTGATGTCAAATATCCGGCCACGCGCCGTTGGACATAGCCCGAAACCGTCGCCGTCACCGTGCGCTCGTATTCGCGGATCACCGGCCAGACTTCGCTGGATAAGACAATGTCCACGTCGGGCGCCAGCGATTTGGCGAGTTCTGCCACCTGTCGCTCATGCGCACCGTTGGCGTAGGCATGCAGCAGGGCGATCACGATCGCTTCGGCGCCACGGGCGCGTGCGCCTTCGATGGCGTGGCGCACGCTTTCTTCATCGACCGGCGTCTCAACGTTCCCGTCGGCCAGCATCCGCTCTGTGATGCCGAAGACCCGCTCGCGCTCGACCAGCGGCACCGGCCGGCGCGAAAACAAATCATATGGGTCCGGCATCTTCAATCGGGCAACTTCGAGGACGTCTTCGAAGCCCGCCGTCGTCAACAGCGCGAGCGTCGCGCCCTTGCGCTGAATGACCGTGTTCACACCGACCGTTGTGCCATGCGTGAAGTAGGAAATGTCCCTGCCTGGTATCGCAAAGCGCTTCTCGAGTTGCTGGAGACCGGTCAGGACTTCCGCGCCCGGTTGTTCCGGGGTCGACAGAACTTTTAGCGTTTCTGTCGAACGCTTCCTTTCGTCAAAGACGAAGAAATCCGTAAACGTTCCGCCAATATCGACGCCGACACGAAAACTCATTGCTTACCTCATACCGGGCCTTTGTCGCGGCATGGCGGAGCCGAAGGCATCGTGCTCGATGCGCTCTGCTGCAGCGACCAGGTGATCGATGATGCTGCCGCGCTTAGCGTTGAAGCGCGGCGTAACCGTCGAGATGTTTAAGGCAGCGACCACCTTGCCATTGGGTGCCAGAATCGGTGCAGCCGCGCCGCTCGCGCCCATTAGTCGTTCGTCGACGTGAATCGAATAACCCCGCGCCGCCACCCGCCGCAATCGGCGCATGATGGCCTTCTTGCAGATCACGGTCTTGGAGGTGAGCGGCTCGATGTCGATCCCGTCGAGATAGTCGCGGACTGCCGACGGATCCGAGTACGCCAGCAGCAAATAACCCATCGCCGAACAGTAACCCGGCAGCTCGGCCGTGTCCGTCATGTCATAACGCACTTCGACTGGACTGTTCTTGTACATCACGACGCGGACATCGAAGTTCGACTTGAGAACGCCAAGCGCCGCGGTCTCCATCAACGCGTTTGCAAGCTCGTTCATCACCGGTTGTGCTTGCCGTGTAACGAGGCGCAGATGGCCGCCGACCCAACCGGGTGACTCTGCCAATTCGCCTGCCAGTTTGAACCCGGAATTCGCCGAGCCTGTAACATAGCCACGCGCGCACAATGTCGACAACAGCATATGTGCCGAACTTTTCGGAATCGCGAGGGCGCTCGTGATGTCGCGCAGGAACATCGGCTTGTCATGCGACGCGATGAACTCCAAAACGTCGAGTACGCGTCCGGCCGATTTAACCTGCGTGTTCATGGATGTGAACGCCCGTTTATGTCTACAAATTGTTCATTGACCTTTATCAGGCGGTTCGTCAATATCTGCGTTGACGTATTGTGTCATGTGTAAAGAGGTCAGATCCCGATGCCGCGAGGTGATCGACCAGTCGCCATCG
>JBPCVZ010000097.1:0-3106 GCA_051010015.1 Hyphomicrobiaceae bacterium | reverse complement strand
GCGATCATGATGGTCGGCGCGTTGGTGTTGCCGCTGGTCAGCGTCGGCATGATCGAGGCATCGACCACGCGCAGGCCGCCAACGCCGTGAACCCGCAGGCGTTCGTCGACCACGGCCATGGCGTCGCTGCCCATCTTGCAGGTGCCGACTGGGTGGTAGATCGTTTGGCTGATTTCGCGGGCGGCCGCGAGCAGTTCGTCGTCCGACTGCACATCGGAGCCGGGCAGGTGCTCGCTGGCGATCACCGACGCCATCGCCGGCGCGGCCATGATCCGGCGGGAGATCTTGATGCCCTCGATGGTCGTCCAGCGATCGAGTTCGGTGTCGAGATAGTTCGGGTGGATGGCGGGATGATCGTGCGGGTCGGTGGTCTTCAATTCGATGCGGCCACGGCTTTCCGGACGAAGTTGGCAGGTCGAACTGGTGAAAGCGGAGAACTTGTGAGTGCCGTCGCCGGGCTTGTCGGCCGATAGCGGCTGGACGTGGAACTGGATGTCCGGCGCCTCGAGTTCGGCGCGTGATCGCACGAAAGCGCAGGCCTGGCTGGCGCCCATCGTCAGCGGGCCGCGACGTGTCAGGGCGTATTCGATGCCCATTGCGACCTTGCGCAGGGGATTGCGCAACTGGTCATTGAGGGTGATCGGGCGCGACGTCTTGAAGACCATGCGGGTCTGCAAATGATCCTGCAGGTTGGCGCCGACGCCGGGCATATCGGCAGCGACGTCGAGGCCGTGGTCCTGCAGGTGGGCGGCCGGGCCGATGCCGGAGAGCATCAGGATCTGCGGCGAGCCGATGGCACCGGCAGCCAGGATCACCTCACGCGTAGCTGCGGCGGTTTCGGCGACGCCGTTGCGATCGAACGCGACGCCGGTCGCGCGTTTGCCGTCGAGCAGGATGTGCTTGGTGTGGGCATGCGTTGCCACGTGCAGATTTTTGCGCCCCTTGACGGGATGCAGGTAGCCGACGGCGGTCGAACAGCGCCGGCCGTCGCGAGCGGTCAGCTGGAAGTAGCCGGCCCCCTCCATCTCGGCGCCGTTGAAGTCGTTGAGGCTCGGAATGCCGATTTCGCCGGCCGCCTCGATGAAGCGATCGCAGATTTCGCGCTGGATGCGCATATTGGAGACGCCGAGCGGGCCGCCCTGGCCGTGAAAGTCATCCTCGCCGCGTTCCTGGTCTTCGGCGCGCCTGAAATAGGGCAGCACCTCTTCGAAACTCCAGCCGGCGTTGCCGAGTTGGCGCCAATGGTCGAAGTCGCTGTGGTGGCCGCGGATGTAGAGCAGGCCATTGATCGCGGATGATCCGCCAAGGGTCTTGCCGCGCGGCCAGTCGAGGCTGCGCCCGGACAGATTGGGATCGGGCTCCGTGCGATAGCACCAGTCGGTTTCGGGATTGTGTAGCGTCTTGAAGTAGCCGACCGGGATGTGGATCCAGGGGTTGCTGTCCGGCCCGCCGGCTTCCAACAGCAGGACGCGCACGCGAGGGTCCTCCGAGAGCCGGTTTGCGAGCACGCACCCTGCCGAACCGGCGCCAACAATGATATAATCGAATGTCTGACCAGAATTGTCCGCCATGGTTCCTCGGAGGCTCGAAACGCGTTAGGAATGAACCGGTCGTTTCCCAGATGCGTGATAAGATTCGCAAATACTGGACGATCGCCTCTCATTTATGAGATTACTTTCGACATCTGTCAAAGCTCTAACGCAGTGCCGGGAGGGCTCGGTCCCGCGTTTATTGGATTTGGCAGTCGGATTTATTGTCAGGATGCCGACGTGAACAACCCATCCGAAGATCCCGATCGCTCGGTTCGCGTGATCGTCCTGCTGCGCGAAGTGTCGCGTGCCGAGGTCCCGATTACAGCGAACGAAATGTCCGAGCGCACGGGCCTGCCCAAGGCGACGGTGTATCGCTTGTGTGAGCAGCTGTTGGCGGCCGATCTGATCCGGCGCCAGATCGGCGGGCGCGGCTTCGTACCCGGGCAGGGGCTGATCGATTTGTCGCAGACGGTGCTCTCGGGGCGGGCGGTCTACGTTGCGCGGCACGCGGTGTTGGAGCGTGTTGCCCGCGAAATCGGCGAGACCTGCAATCTCGTCGTGCCCGAGCGCACGGGCATGGTTTATTGGGACCGGGTCGAAACTGAATGGCCCTTGCGCCTGCAGCTTCCGGTCGGCAGCCGCGTGCCGTTCCACGCGACCTCTTCGGGCAAGCTCTACCTCGCGAGTCTCGGCGAACAGCAGTGCCAGCGTCTGCTGCAGGAGATCGAGCTTAAGGCCTATACGGAAAACACAATCACGGCGCCTGACGAACTGCGGCGCCACCTCGTCAAGACCGCCGAGCGTGGCTACAGCCTGGATGACGAGGAGTTCATCGCCGGCATGACCGCAGTGGCGGTCGCGATCCTCGACAAAGCCGGGCGCTATGTCGCCTCGTTGGCCGTGCATGCACCGACATCGCGACTGTCGATCGCGCAGGCGTGCGAGCACGTCGAGTTGCTGCAAGATGCCGCACGTCGGATCGGCCAAGGCATACCGGAGCGCGAGGCGGGTTGAGCCGATCGGCGGCGCCCTGGCGCGAATCGTACGTTCGGCGTAGTTGGCCCCGTTAACTTTCAACTTGCGCTAAAGACCCTGAAATGAGACGCTAAGTTCTCGCATCCGAGAATTTGGAGGCGATCTGACAATGGATAGCGCGGCCCGCCTAGCAAGCATTCGGCGGTTGCCGGGCTCAACAACCGAAATTGGTTGGGAGGATAGGATATGAAGTTCAAGCGCATGCTTGGCATCGCGGCAGCTTCGTCAGCAATGGCGATCGCGTCCGTGTTTGCACCCGCCACGGTCGAGGCGAAGTCCGTCAAGATCCGCATTCAGTCAGTTATTCCTGCAAAAGCTGACGAAGTGCACATGCTCAAAGAGTTCGCCAAGGACGTCAGTGATCTGACGAACGGCGAAGTGCAGATCGAAGTGCTGCCGGCCGGCGCCGTGGTCGGCGTCAAGGAAACGCTGGACGCGGTCGACAAGGGCCTGATCGAAGGCGGCTTCGCATGGACGCACTACTGGTCCGGTAAGCACCCGGCCGCCATGCTGTTCGGTTCGCCGGTCGCCGGTGCCGG
>JBPCVZ010000096.1:0-2828 GCA_051010015.1 Hyphomicrobiaceae bacterium | reverse complement strand
GTCGAAACCACCACAAGCCGATGCGCCATGACGCTTTGCCGACTTGGTCCTGGCGCGGCGGCTTGGCTATAGTGGTGCCACTTCGCCGCCACCGCCCCACGCCTTCACCGCCGGAGCCGCCATGACCACCGACCTTGACGAACTCAAACAGCTTCTCGTCGATGCCAACAACGTCGTCGCCTTTACCGGTGCCGGTATCTCGACCGAGTCCGGCATTCCCGACTTTCGTTCGCCCGGCGGCATCTGGACCAAGTACCAGCCGATCGATTTCCGCGATTTCATGCGCTCTGAGGAGATGCGCCGCGAAGCCTGGCGGCGCAAGTTTGCAACCGACGAAACCATGCGCACGGCAACGGCCAATGCCGGCCATCGCGCGCTCGCCCGCCTGCACGACGACGGCAAGCTGAAGGCGCTCATCACCCAAAATATTGACGGCCTCCACCAGGCATCGGGCGTGCCCGATGACGTCGTGATCGAACTGCACGGCAACGCGACCTACGCGACCTGCCTCGCATGCGGCAAGCGCCACGAAATCGCCTGGGCCAAGGACGTGTTTGCCGACGACGAGACTATTCCGGCCTGCGTCACGTGTGGCGGCATCGTCAAGACGGCCACGATCTCGTTCGGCCAATCGATGCCGGAAGACGAGATGCTGCGCGCACAGGATGCGACGCTTGCCGCGGACCTTTTCATCGTGCTTGGCAGTTCACTGGTCGTCTATCCGGCCGCCGGCTTCCCGATCATGGCCAAGGACAATGGTGCCAAACTCGTCATCATCAACCGCGAGCCGACCGATCAGGACGGGTTTGCGGACCTCGTCATCAACGCCGAGATCGGCGCCTCCATGGGTTACGTTGCCGGCGTCAACTGACCGGCCGTCGACGACCGGCTTCTACTGGGATGACAGCAGCGCCTTCAAGTTCGCGCGTGACAGGGGATGCGCCGGATCGATCGACAGCGCCTTGCGATGATCCGCGATGGCATTGGCACGGTCGCCTTTGCGTTCATGAGCCAGGCCCCGCACGCTGTAGGCATCGGCGCTGTTCGGGTTGAGTGCGATCAGCGTCGTGTAGTCCGCAATCGCGAGATCGGCCTGGCCCGCCTGCTCGTAGGCCGCGGCGCGGTCGCCGTAGGCGTTGCCATAGCGCGGATCGAGTTCGATGGCCTTGCTGTAATCGCGGATCGCGCGGGCGCCATCGCCATTGTAGTAGTAGGCATTGCCGCGATTGCGGTAGGCCTTGGCAAAGCCCGGGTCGATTTCAATCGCCTTGCTGTGATCGCGGATGGCGTCGTCGGGCAGGCCGAGTTTGCGTTGCGTCACACCGCGGGCGTCGTATGCACGCGCGAGGCGCGGATCGCGCGCAATCGCCCCGGTAAAATCGGAAAGCGCCTGTCGATAGCGGCGTGCGCGATAATGCGCGTTGGCGCGCGTGAGGTAGACGTCCGCGCGCGTCGCATCGAGCTCGATGGCGCGGGTGCTGTCGGCAATCGCGCGGTCGAGGTCACGGCGTTTGTAATGAGCTGCGGCGCGATGGGCGTGGGCCGCCGCAAGCGCCGCCGGCTCTTTGCCGCTGCCGGCATTGGCATCGATGAATTGCGTACACAGCGCGATTTGCGCGTCCGGCGTCGCCGCGCCGGCACACGATGCAAGCGAACCGGCATGCACCGGCATCGCGGACAGCAGGATCGCTGGGACGAGGAGAAAAACAAGACGGCGCATGGTGTTACCGGTGAGACGTACGATGGACCTGCAGTCTGCCGAATGCCCGGCACATTCGCAAGTCGCCCCCGCTTTCACTCATTTCCACGCAGCAAACCGGTAAACCCCGTCACCATCAGCGATGTTAGGATCAGTCCAAGCACCTTTTCGACGACCAGCAGGACATAGAGGATCCCACCCGTCGTGATCGTCACATCCGCGAATATCCGCCTCCGATCGGTCTCACCGGAGACGAACGCGGGGATATGAGGCAGGCGCAATGTGGCAAGCGGCGCGTAGTTGACGTTGGGCCGCCAATGATCCTCGAAGCCGAAACTGACGAACGGCACGAACACATCGAAGGAATAGGCAAGGGGATGAAACGCCGGATACCGCTGCGTAAACTGCTCGGTGGAAAACGCATCACGCTTGGCGGTCACGAAAACGCGCTCGTCGAAACATCCCGAACGGCCACAGTGCGACGCCGACCAGGCCCAGACGCCGGCGAACAGCAGGATGACCGCCGTCATCCAGATGACCGTGCGCCACGGATTGAAGCCGTAGAGCGCAAACCAATCCAGGAAGCGGCTTTCCCAGCGCGCCGAAGCCGTACTCCAGCGACTCATGCGCTCGCGCCGGCGCCGCTCGATCGTGATCAGACGCGCGTCACGATCCAGGCCCTGGGCGGTCAACTGCTTCGAGAGGTACACCCAGGCCTGCGGCTTGAAGCGGCGCTCGGTATTGGCGTCGGCCTGGCCGAGCAGCCAGGCGATACGGTGCTGCCCGGCGCGCTCGCGTCTGCCGCCGGTCGCATCCGCCGCCACCGCGACACCTGCCGGATTTTCGAGATGTTCATAGGTGAAGCCGTCGAGAATCAGGTGGTCCGGGGCATCGCTGCGCGGTTCCAGCGTCGGCGCGCCGGCCGCCGGCGGCCAGGTCGCCGCCCAGTCGACATAGGCGCCAACGTGCGCGCGCGACAGGTCGACGATGCCCCGCGGGCGTTCATCGGCGCGCGCCGGCATTTCGAGGCGATCAATGTTGGTGTCGACCAGGCTGATCGCAATTTCGTTCGACGATGGACAGGTGCCGCGCGCGCGGTTCGGCGGAGCTGCCGCACCGACTGCAACAA
>JBPCVZ010000095.1:0-3054 GCA_051010015.1 Hyphomicrobiaceae bacterium | reverse complement strand
TGATATCCGGGTTGATCCATCGACTAATTGTGTCCTTGAAAGGCTTGAGTTGGCCGGTTCCCAGGTTGAGGCGCGCGTGCAGGAATGATTGGTTGCTTTTGCTTGCCGAATACAGATCGCGTACCAGTCCTTGAAGGCCTTCACGATCAAAGTTCTGGATCGCTGCCTTCACGTCCTTCCAAGTCGGTTGCGTCTTCGTTCTGCGCGCCACGTAGCGAAGCTCCATCAGTTATGCGAACTCATTGCGTTACCGCACCACAATCCAACTGATGCCTTCTCAGGCATCCGGAGAACTGGTCAGACTGGACAGTCGTTGGCGCAGGACTTGGACGATCGACGGCTGGAGGATTTCGTAATCATTGACGAGTTCACGAATTCGTTGAACCGTCTCGCTTTCGCACTCGCCATTCCGAGCGGCCTCTAGAGCAAGGTCAAGCGCGTTTATGACATCGATAGTCGTTAGCTCGTAGCCATATCCGCGCAACATCCATTTCAACGCTGCCAAACTGACGGACCGCGCAAAGTCCGCGTCGGAACTGATGCGATCCCGCGCCGCACGCATGAGTGTCTTTGGGTCACAGGGACTCTGGTTGGCAAGTTGACCCGCCAATCCAAGGAACCCGGCGGATTTCGCTGCCGCAAACCATTTGCCTTCGTCACCGGGTGTGCTGGCAATCAAATCCTGCAAAATGACCTCGGCCTCAACTTGAGGATACTTCTTTGCGATCGCCTGAAATGTTGCCAGATAGGTGCTTCGTCGGTTCGCATCGAATGCGTATTGATCATACGCTTCCTTCCACTTTCCATTGGACAGCAGGATATCTTCGCAGGCCAACGATATCTCGTTGTCGCTCTGGTTGAGACCTCGGGTATCTTCGGCGTATTGGATCGCGGCATCAGGCCGACCCAAACCGACCAATGCCCGAACGCCCCATTGGCGATAGTGCCAGAATTTGTGAGGCGCCAACTCCAGAAGAACCAACAACTCATCATGACGGCCGGCCGCATGTAAAGCGCTCAAGCAAACAGCGGTGCCTTTGAAGTAACCTCCAGGCGGGAAATCCGGGCTCCACGCCAATCGAACGCCTTCGATGAAGCGGTCTGCCCAACCTGAGGCTCGCTCGGGGGTTACGCAAAGCGTGCCCCAGTGATCGGGAAGCAATTCCATATAGGGAATCTGATCGTCTTCGATTGCACGCCACAACCGCTCAAGCCATTTGTCCCTCTGTTTGTCGCCAGCGGCCGCATCGGCAATGATCGGCACGAGAGCTTCAAGAGCACGGTTCGCGGCGGTGCCGATCGCTCCCGATGAACTATCGACGTGCTGAAGTGCTGGAGATAGCTTCTCTAGGAAAGTCACAGCACCGTCGGCAGCCAGAACCTTGTCCGAGCGGGCTACCTTCTTGATCTCTGCGATTGCCTCTTTGATGCGCTTAATCGGCAAATCCGAGCGCCAACCGAACGCGCCGGATCTGAAACGCGGCCGAAACGTCCAAGTATGTGACTTGGTGGAGGACACTTGGTTCTCCATGATCGGATCCTTTGGGAAAAGGCCCGTGATCAGTGCAGCAACCCATCAGGTTCCCAATTGACCAGATTGTTGGGATCTTGGGCTGCCAGCCGCTCCTTGAGAACCTGCCGCGCTTTCTCTTCGCCAACATCGCTGAAAAGCTCTTTCCAAGCCGTCGTATCGGACATTCTGGCAATGAAATCTTCTGCGAGCACCGCAAGTTCGGCGTCAGAGTAGGGCGTTTTACGATTGTTACTCGGGTCGAGCCATGGAGGGTCAGTTGCCGACTTGTCTTTTGACTTCATGTGCTTGTCTCTAATCGGTTGCAGTTCGAGCGCATTAAAACGCCAAAGCTTGTTTGTCCCACTTTGGCTCGTGAGAATTAACTTTAGCACGCCAGTAGGCGTCGAGGTTCGTACATTGCCAACCAGTCTAAATTCTCCCCAAACGAAGGAGAAAATCATGACTGAAAAATCAAGCGCCGCATACCCGAATGCCAATCGGGAGCCCTGGAACAAGGGCAAGTTAATCGGCCCCAAGCCGCCACTCAGGCCAAAGCATGTTTGGGCCATTCGCACCAAATTGCAGCTGGAACGTCAAGATCGCGATTTAGCTCTGTTCAATCTGGCAATTGATAGCAAACTTCGCGGCTGCGATGTCGTTGGCATCATGGTGGACGATATTGCGCCCAGAGGCTATGCCGTTGATCGGGCTATCGTTCGTCAACGAAAGACCGGTAGACCGGTCAAATTCGAAGTGACGGAGCAAACGAGAGAAGCCATCGACAGCTATCTCAAGCGAAGTGGCAGAACGCCAGGTCAATGCCTGTTTCCTGGACGGAGTGCCGACGGTGCGCATCTGACCACACGACAATATGCCCGTCTTCTTGGCCAATGGCTCGCTTCGGTTGGGTTAGATCCATCTGTCTACGGGACACATTCGCTACGACGGACCAAAGTAACGCTGATCTACAAACGGACCGGCAATCTACGCGCCGTGCAATTGCTCCTTGGCCACACGAAGATCGAAAGCACAGTGAGATATCTAGGAATCGAAGTTGATGATGCCCTGGAAATTGCTGAGCAGGTCGACGCCTGAAGTACCTGGGTAGAGCGGAAATGCTCTGCCCAAACCGCTATGAGTCCTCCGGGCCAACTCCGGACATTGAGCTTGGTCTACTGGCCTGTGATGGCCGACAAGCGGATATTTCGATCATCTGCTGTGCTCGCTTCAAACAAGCGAGCTTCAGGGCCGCAGAATCCGTAATACCCTATGCCCCTTGCGCGGCCGGCATCAAGCATGCCAACGCGTCCGTATTTCGCTTGCGATATGTGCCTGCATCGAGCCGGATGTTTCCGCTCAAAATACTCGCTTTTGTGAGCGAATGGCGGAATATAGAATTTGCAGTCTTTACAGTTCGGCTCCATCGCTGTCGATCACACATTTCAGGACGAGGAGAGAAGAATCATTTCAGGTGTACTGGTACGTAGCGGAGCGCCTTTGCCCAAGCCGGAGGCGAGTCCTTCTTCTTTGGTGCTTTCGAT
>JBPCVZ010000094.1:0-14021 GCA_051010015.1 Hyphomicrobiaceae bacterium | reverse complement strand
CTACCGACCCGGAGCTTCACTATATGCGACAGCCGCTGTCGTTCGTTTCACAAGGCCTGATTGCCGCGGTGATCCTTGCGATCGGCGCGGTTGTCTGGCTGGCGCGTGAGCCGGTTGCGGCAGCCGTGACGGGGTTGTTTTCATCGGGAGAATCGAAGGCGGGCAAGTCAAAACGTCGCCGCCGCGGTCGTGCCGTGCCGGTCGTGGTGCAGGCGGTCGAGCAGGGGCGCAACGACCTGGTGTTCGCCGGCATCGGCACTGCGCGGGCGGTGCGACACGTGACCCTGTTCGCAGCAGTATCCGGCGAGGTGACCAAGGTCCATACCCGTGCCGGCGATCGCCTTGAAGCGGGCGCCAAGATCATCGAACTCGATTCGCGCCAGGCGCGGCTGGCCGTGTCGATGGCGGATTCCAAGCTGAAGGGTCGCGAGCGGCTGCTCGGGCGCGCGGACAGCCTGCGCCGCAAGAACGTGCAGTCGAAGGCCAGGGTGCTCGATGCCGAGACGCTCGTGGACCAGGCCAGGGTCGACCTGCAGGCCGCCCGGGTGACGCTCGCCGACCACACGATCCGCGCGCCATTTGCCGGCATCGTCGGCATCGCCAATGTCGATGTCGGTGAACGCGTGACACCGGCGACGGCGCTGGTCACGCTCGATGATCGCGCCAAATTGACGGTCGAGTTCGACGTGCCCGAGGCCTACCTGCCGCGTCTGCGTGCCGGCAAGACGGTCGATGTGCGCACGCCCGGCTTTAGCGATCGCGTTTTCAAGGGTGTCCTGCGCGGCATCGACAGTCGCGTGCATCCCACGCGCCGCACCGTCCGGGTGCGCGCCGAGGTCGCCAACGACGACGATTTGCTGCGCCCGGGCATGTCATTTGCGATAGATCTGAAGCTGCCGGGCAAGATGTTCCCGAAGATTCCGGACCTGGCGCTGCAGTTCAATCAGCAGGGCAACTACGTGTGGCTGATCGACGGCGTCAAAGCGAAGCGGGTTGCCGTCAAGATTGTTCGTCGCGACAGCAATACCGTGTTGGTCGAAGGTGACCTGAAGCCCGGCGACCCGATCGTGATCGAAGGCGTGCAACGCTTGCGGCCCGGTCGCAAGGTCGCCATTGCCGATGGTGATGCGCCGAAGAAGAAGCCGGCCGGGGCATCCGTCAAGGTCAATTAGCGCGACTAACGCGCGACGATGCGAGGACTGCATGGCATTCCATGCCAACGATTTGCCCGGGATGAGCATCCGTCGGCCGTATCTCGCCGCGGTGCTGAACCTGTTGATCATCGTTGCCGGGATCAGCGCGATCCTTGGCGTCGAAGTGCGCGAACTGCCCGATATCGATCGCCCGGTTGTCTCGGTGCGCGCGAACTACCCGGGCGGCACACCGGAATCGGTCGATGCCGAGATCACCAGTGTCGTCGAGAGCGCGGTGGCGCGCGTCAACGGCATCAAGACGGTGCGCTCGTCGAGCGAAGAGGACAACTTCCGTATCCATATCGTGTTCGCCCCGAACATCAACCTGGTAGACGCCGCCAACGATGTACGCGAAGCCGTCAGCCGGGCAGCGCGCCAATTGCCGGACGGCGTCGAGCAGCTGACGGTCGTCAAGGCCGATGCCGACGCCAGTCCGATCCTGCGCCTCGCCGTGTCGAGCGAGCAGTTTCCGATCGAGGACCTCAGCCGCATCGTCGAAGACAAGATCATCGCCAAACTGATCGCCATCGACGGCATTGCGGATGTCACGACGTTCGGTGACCGCAAGCGCGTGATGCGGGTGCAGATCGACCCGCTGCGCCTTGCCAGCTACCGTCTTGCCGTTGCCGATGTCGTGCGGGTCCTGCAAAGGGCCCATACCGATGTGCCGGCCGGCAGCTTCAAAACAGACGAGCAGGCCGTGCTGGTGCGCGCCGATGCATCGGCGAGGACGCCGGCGGCGATCAAGAAACTCATCATTTCGGGTGACGTTCGTATTGGTGATGTCGCGGATGTCTTCTTTGCGCCGAAGGAGAAGATCAGTCTCGTGCGGCTCAACGGCCGTGAGGTGATCAATCTCGGGATCATCCGGCAGGCCAAGTCGAACACGGTCGAGATCGCGGCGGCGGTCAGGAAGGTCGTGGCAGGCCTCAATCAGCGCCTCGATGGCATCAAGGTCACGGTGACCAGTGACGACTCGCTGTTCGTCGAAGGCGCGATCCGCGAAGTGCTGATTTCGCTGGCGCTGGCGATCTTCATCGTGGTCGCGGTGATCTCCATTTTTATCGGCCAGGTGCGCACGGCGATGATCCCGGCGGTGGCGATCCCGGTTGCCCTGATCGGCACGGTTGCCGCGATCTGGCTGCTCGGATTCTCGATCAACCTCGTCACCCTGCTGGCATTGGTTCTGGCGGCGGGGCTGGTCGTCGACGACTCGATCGTCGTGTTGGAGAACGTCCAGCGCCTGCGCGCGGAAGGCGTCGAGCCGCAGGCGGCGGCGGTCATCGGCACACGGCAGGTGTTTTTTGCGGTGGTCGCGACAACGGCGACGCTGATCTGCGTGTTCCTGCCGATCTCGTTCCTGCCATCGGATGCCGGGCGGTTGTTTCGTGAGTTCGGATTCGTGCTCGCTGTCACCGTCGCGATCTCCTCGTTCGTTGCATTGACGCTGGTGCCGATGCTGGCGGCGCGGCTGCAGGGGGCGGGCGGCGGTTTGCTGAAGTTCGGTTTCCTGGAGCGCATCGGCACCGGCCTGCAAAGGGCCTATGCCGCGGTACTCGATCGCGTGCTAGCGGCGCCACTGGTGTTCATCTCGATCTGCTGCCTGGCGATCGTCGGGGCGGCGATTACGTATCCCAAGCTTGGCGAGGAACTGCTGCCGTCGGAGGATCGTGGCCGGTTGACGGTCTGGCTGGTCGGGCCGGACGGCGTCGGGCTGCGCTATACGGACCGCCAGGTCGAGCGCGTCGAACAGGTGATCCAGCCGCTGATCGACGACGGCGTCGTCAAGGACCTGTTCTCGATTGCCGGGCGCTACGACATCAACCGCGGCTATATCCTGGCGCCGTTGGTGCCGTGGTCCGAGCGCACGGTGACGCAGCAGCAGCTGCAGGCGAAGCTGCGCCCGCAGCTGAACAAGATCCCCGGCGCGAGGGCGCGCTCCTACGGTGGCAACAGTCTTGGCCTGCGCGGTGCGGGCCGCGGCATCCGGTTCGCACTGACTGGCAGTGATTACGATGTGCTCGCGACCGAAGCGCGCAAGCTTGTCGAGCGGCTCGAACAGAACGCGCCGGAAGTGCGCAATTTCCGGGTCGAGTTTCGTGCCACCCAGCCACAGCTGGCGGTCGTCATCGATCGGCGCAAGGCCTCCGACCTTGGCGTGACGATCGATGATCTGTCGGCGACGTTGCGCGCGCTGGTCGACCGGACAGAAGTCAGCGAGATTACCGTGGGCGACCGCAACATCCCGATCATGCTCTCGGCGACGGCCGGGTCGGTGACATCGCCATCCGACTTGCGCAGCCTTTATGTGCGCGGCGCGGACGATACGATGGTGTCGCTGGCGCACCTGATTTCGTTTTCCGAACGCGGCGTGCCGGCCGAACTGGATCGCCATGGCCAGAGCCGGGCGGTCGAGATTTTCGCGGACCAGGCGGAGGGCTATTCGCTGCGCGAGGGCGTGCGCGGTATCGAGCGGGTCGCAAAACAGGTCTTGCCGGCGGAGGTCGGCCTGCTGTTCCTGCGCCAGGCAGCGACGCTCAATGAGACGTCCAACGATCTGCAGATCACCTTCATCATTGCCACGATCATCGTGTTCATGGTGCTGGTCGCGCAGTTCGAGAGCCTGATGAGCGCGACGGTGGTGCTGCTGACCGTGCCGTTCGGCGTGTGCGCGGCGATCTTCGCGCTGGCGCTGACCGGCACCACGATCAACATCTATTCGCAGATCGGCGTATTGATGCTGATCGGGATCATGGCAAAGAACTCGATCCTGATGGTCGAGTTCGCCGATCAGTTGCGCGACGACGGCCAGGACGTGCCAAGTGCGACGCGCAACGCGGCGACGCTTCGTGTGCGCCCGATCGTCATGACGATGGTGTCGACCGTGCTGGCGGGACTGCCCCTGATTTTCGGCGGCGGACCGGGCGCCGAAGCGCGCGCATCGATCGGCTGGGTGGTGTTCGGCGGGCTTGGCATGGCGGCGGTGTTCACGCTGTTCCTGACGCCGGCCATCTATGTCCTGCTGGCCCGGTTCGTGCGCCCGCGCAGCAATGCCGAACGTCGGCTCGAGCGCGAAATGCGCGGCGCGGAAACCATGCTGAGCCGAGGGCGGCAGCCGGCGGAGTGATACCGGGGCCCAGGTTCTAGTGGGTTTGCGGGCCGGCGGCGATGTTGTCGATCAGCCGCGTCTTGCCGAGCCAGGCGGCGGCAAGCACCCGCAACGGCCGGTCGCCGACATGGTCGGCGGCCGCCAGCGTTTCGGCATCGCGGACGGCAACATAGTCGACCTGTCCGAAACCGGCAGATTTGAGCTTTTTTTCGGCTTCCTCGCAGGCCTGCGCGATCTCGGTTCCGGCTGCGATCTGTGCGGCGACGTCGGTTACTACGGTATGGATCGCAACGGACGTCTTGCGCTCGTCGGCCGACAGGTAGGCGTTGCGTGAACTCATCGCCAGGCCATCGGCTTCGCGGATGGTCGGGCACCCGATGATCTCGAGCGGCAGATCGAGGTCACGGACCATCTGGCGCACGACGCAGAGCTGTTGATAGTCCTTTTCGCCAAACATCGCATAGTCGGGCAGCGTCTGCGTGAAGAGCTTGCAGCACACCGTCGCGACGCCGCTGAAGAAGTGCGGCCGGAAATCCGTTTCGAGACCGCTTGCGGCGCCTTCGGGGATGACGCGCGTGGCAAATCCGTCAGGGTACATCTCACCGGGCGTCGGCGCCCAGATCAGATGGCCGCCGGCGGTTTCGAATTTCTCGACATCCTCATCGAACGTGCGCGGATAGCTGTCGAGGTCCTCGCCCGGTGCGAACTGCGTCGGGTTGACGAAGATCGACATCACGACGCGACCGGCGCGCTTGAGGCCCTCCTCGGCGAGCGACAAATGGCCAGCGTGCAGCGCGCCCATGGTCGGCACCAGCGCAACCTGATGGCCATCGCGGCGCCATGCGGCAACGATGGCGCGAAGTTCCTTGGTGGTGCGGACAATTTGAACTTTGGATGTGCTCATTTTGTCGTCGTCAATCGCCTTGCGTGATGGGCCAGAATTGGCAGGCACTCCCCCCTCTTTTGCCGCCAGACCGGCGAATTATCAAGGGTGCTTATCTGATGTTCGAGTACAATCAGGAACCGCCGCATCGCACTGGGAGGTCGGGCGTCGCGAAGGTCGTGTCAAAAGGGATGAATCTGAGGTAGGATCAGACCCGAATCCGCTGACTTCCCGAGACGCGGAAGACTGTGCATTGTCGACTGCCGTGTTGTATTCCAACCTGAGACAGATTTCATGCGCAACGTCATCACGAAGCTATCCAGCTCCACGGACATCGCACTGCCGGCGGTGCCGCCGCGCGACGAGGTCGCCGCCTATCATTTGATGGACGAGGCACGTCTCGTCGGCGGATTGACAGAGCGGGCGATCTATACCGGCGACGAGCGCCGGCGCATTGCCGAATTGGCGCGCCGGCTCGTCACGCATGTGCGTGCCGATCAGCAGACCCATGGTGGGCTCGATGCGTTTCTCAATGAGTATGGGTTGACCAGCGAGGAAGGCGTCATCCTGATGTGCCTCGCCGAGGCCCTGCTGCGCATCCCCGATGCGGAGACGGCCGATGCACTAATTGCCGAAAAAATCGGCAGCGGCCAGTGGGACAAACATATCGGGCGCTCGGACTCGCTCTTCGTCAATGCATCGACTTGGGGGCTGATGCTGACGGGACGTATCGTGCGCGTGCGCGAAGACGAGGATCGCGCCTCGTTGAGCGGGCTTTTCAAGGGACTAGTGCGCTCCTCCGGCGAACCGGTCATTCGCCAGGCGCTGCGTCGCGCGATGCGCGTCATGGGCGATCAGTTCGTGCTCGGCAAGACGATCCATGCGGCAATCAAGCGGGCCCAACCGCTGGTCGACCGGGGGTATCGCTTCTCCTACGACATGCTCGGCGAGGCGGCGAAAACGCAAGCCGACGCGGACCTCTACTTCGAACGCTACCGCGATGCGCTCCTGACGGTTGGCCGCATCGCGGGGCCGGTCATGTCCGAGCACAACCATGTCCTGATGCAGCGGCCCAGCCTATCGGTGAAGCTTTCAGCGATCCATCCGCGCTATGAGCCGACGAAGGAAGCACAACTGCATGAAGAGCTGGTACCACGCCTGATCGAGCTGGCGGCACTGTCGCGCGAACAAGGCATCGGCCTGACGATTGATGCCGAAGAGCAGTCGGTGCTCGACCTGTCACTCGGCGTTTTCGAGCGCGTGCTCGCGGCCCCGGAACTGGCGGGGTGGTCGGGCCTGGGTCTTGCCGTCCAAGCCTACGGCCGGCGCAGCGTGCCGGTCCTGCGTTGGCTGCGGCAGATTGCACAGCGCAACCAGCGGCGCATCCCGGTGCGACTGGTCAAGGGCGCCTACTGGGATAGTGAAATCAAATGGGCACAGCAGCAGGGACTGGACGACTACCCGGTGTTTACGCGCAAGCTGCACACGGATGTGTCGTATCTCGCCTGTATGCGCCTGCTGCTTGGCGAGCCCGATGCGTTTTATCCGCAGTTCGCGACGCACAACGCGCAGACGATCGCGACGGCATTGACTGCGGCCGGCGATTCGGAGTTCGAGTTCCAGCGCCTGCATGGCATGGGCGAAGCGCTCTATGAGGATATCGTCGAAAGTGGCGAGTACGATCGACCGTGCCGGATCTATGCGCCGGTCGGCGGGCACGAGGATCTGCTCGCCTATCTGGTCCGCCGGCTGTTGGAGAACGGTGCCAACACGTCGTTCGTCAATCGCATCGCCGACGAGGAATTGCCGATCGCCGAGATCATTCGCGATCCGGTCGAGACGGTTCTGAACGAGCAGGAAGGCGGAGTGCGCTCCGAATGGCTCGCGCGTCCGCCGCACCTGTTCGGCCCGTCCCGACGCAACAGCGAGGGGCTGGCGCTCTACGAGCCATCGGTGCGCGCGCAACTGCTCGACGGCATGGGCGAAACGTTGCGCCGGGACTACTCGGTGACACCGTTGATCGGCGGCCATCCGGTACAGGGTGACGCCAAGCCGCGCCCGATCCTGTGCCCGCATGACCGCCGACGGACACTCGGCGAGGTGCGCGATGCCTCGCCGGCGATGGTCGACCTGGCAGTGTCGGCAAGCGTCGCGGCATTCCGGGCGTGGGAGCGTTCAGGCGTGCATGCGCGTGCCGACATGCTGGATCGAACGGCGCACCTCTACGAGCAGAATCGCGCGCAGCTGATGGCGGTCATCGTGCGCGAAGCCGGCAAGACGCTTGGCAACGCGCAGGATGACCTGCGCGAGGCCGTAGACTTCCTGCGCTACTATGCCAACGAAGCGCGCCGGCTCCAGTCTGCGCCGATCGAACTGCCGGGACCAACCGGAGAAAAGAACCGACTGATACTGGCTGGACGCGGACCGTTCGCCTGCATCAGCCCGTGGAACTTTCCGATTGCGATCTTCACCGGCCAGATCGCGGCAGCGCTGGCGGCGGGCAACCCGGTCCTTTCGAAACCGGCCGAGCAGACCTCGCTGACCGCGATGCTCGCCGTGCGCCTCTTCCACGAGGCCGGTGTGCCGGGCGACGTGCTGCAACTGTTGCCGGGTGGCGGCGATGTCGGCGCAGCGTTGGTCGCGGACGAACGGGTGCGGGGCGTGTGCTTTACGGGCTCCAATGACACGGCCGGGCACATTCACCGGGCGCTGGCCAATCGCGTGCGCGGCATCATTCCCTTCATTGCCGAGACCGGCGGCGTCAACGCGATGATCGTCGATTCGAGTGCGCTGCCCGAACAGGTGACGTCGGACGTGGTGCGCTCCGCGTTCGATTCAGCTGGTCAGCGCTGTTCGGCGGCGCGCGTGCTGTTCGTGCAGGATGACGTTGCCGACAAGATGATCGATATGATTGCCGGAGCAACGAAGTGCCTACAACTCGGCGATCCGATCGATTATGCGACCGACGTCGGACCGGTGATCGACGAGGATGCGCGCCAGCGCTTGGAAGCGCACAAGGCGCGCATGCAACGTGAGGCCAAATCGGTGGTTTTCGATGTTCCGGTTCCGGAGGCGTGTCGCAACGGCACCTTTGTCAGCCCGGCGATCTTCGAGATCGACCGATTGAGCCAGCTCGAGCAGGAAGTGTTCGGGCCGATTCTGCACGTCGTGCGCTACGAACAAGGACATCTGGACAGGGTTTGTGCGGCGGTCAACGAGAGCGGATTCGGCCTGACGCTTGGCATTCACAGCCGCATAGAAGCGGTGGCAGACTACATTGCGGACCATGTCCAGGTCGGTAATATCTATGTCAACCGTGACCAGATCGGTGCGGTGGTCGGCGCGCAGCCGTTCGGCGGCGAGGGCATGTCGGGCACGGGCCCGAAGGCCGGCGGCCCGCACTATTTGACGCATTTCACGACGGAGCGGGTGATCACGCGTGATATCACGGCAACGGGCGGTAACGTCGAGCTTCTCGGGCTTGGCGACGATGTCATCGAGCCGATCCGTGATCTCGAGAGTTAGAGCACGGCGCCAGAAAGTGGCCATAGCCTTGCGTCATTGCTATGACGGTGGTGAGCACCATTGACGTGCCGTTTCATGGGTAGGTACATCCGAATTGTCTGACGAGCGTGAAGCGACGATCCAGGTCCTCGCAAGCATTAGCGAAATCGATGCTACGGCGTGGGACCGCAATGCCAATCCGGATCCAAAGACGCACGATCCATTCCTCTCGCATGCCTTTTTGAAGGCGCTTGAAGATGCCGAATGCGTCTGCGTGCGCACGGGCTGGCAACCGCAGCATCTCATTCTCAGTCAGGATGACGGAGCAATCGACGGCTGCATGCCGCTCTATGCAAAGTCGCACAGCAAGGGTGAGTATGTGTTCGACTACGGCTGGGCGGACGCCTACGAGAATGCAGGCGGCAGCTATTATCCGAAGCTGCTCGCCGCGGTGCCGTTTACGCCGGTGCCGGGACGGCGCCTGCTCGTCCACGACGGGCCGGAACAAGCCGAGCGACGCGGCCTCCTCGCGACCGGTGCCATCGAACTCGTCAAGCGCCATCACGTCTCGTCGTTTCATTTGAATTTCCTGCTGGAGGACGAATGGGACGAGATGAGCCGCCTCGGTTTCCTGAAGCGCACCGATCAACAGTTTCATTGGCGCAATGACGGCTATGCGACGTTCGATGATTTTCTAGCGCAGCTGTCGTCGCGCAAGCGCAAAACGATCCGCAGGGAACGCCGCGAAGCCCTGGCAAGCGGGCTGCACATCGAACGCCTGACGGGGCGCGACATAACGGAAGCGCACTGGGATGCGATGTACGCGTTCTACATGGACACCGGCAGCCGCAAATGGGGCCGGCCCTACCTCAATCGCACGTTCTTTTCGCTGCTCGGCGAGACGATGTCGGAGCATTGCCTGCTGATCATGGTCAGAAACGGCGATGAGTACGTCGCCGGCGCGCTGAACATCATTGGTGGCGATTGCCTCTATGGGCGCTATTGGGGGGCGATCGAGCACCATCCGTGCCTGCATTTCGAGGTCTGCTACTACCAGGCGATCGAGTTTGCCATTCTCAACAAGCTCGATCGTGTCGAGGCCGGTGCGCAGGGCGAGCATAAACTGGCGCGTGGCTACATGCCGACGGCAACCTACTCGTCGCACTGGATTCCCAATCCGAGTTTCAGGCGCGCGGTCGGTAATTATCTCGATGACGAACGGCGTTACGTTGAACGCGCGCGCGATCATCTGGCGAAGTACGGGCCGTATCGCAAGGGGGCGGAGCCGGCCGATGATGTGCCAATTGATTCCGACAACGATTGAGGGTGTTGCAGCGACGGTGACTTGACGTCGAGGGCCGTAGCGTCGACACAGAAATACCGACACGAAACGAGACAGGATGCGCCCATGAGTTACGATAACGACAACATCTTTGCGAAAATCCTGCGCGACGAAATTCCAAGCGAGCGGGTCTACGAGGACGATGATACATTTGTTTTCATGGACATCATGCCGCGCGCTGAAGGCCATGTGCTGGTGATCCCGAAGACACCGGCGCGCAATATGCTGGATGCGACGCCGGAGCAACTCGCCGCCTGCATGGCGACGGTGCAGAAGGTCTCAAATGCCTTGATGAAGGCGTTCGGCGCGACGGGGATAACGTTGCAGCAATTCAATGAGGCGGCTGCCGGTCAGGAAGTCTACCATCTGCATTATCATGTGCTGCCGCGCCATGAGGGCGTTCGATTGAACCCGCCAGGCAACATTGGCGATCAGGCCGAGATCAAAGCAAGTGCGGATAAGATCCGGGCGGCGCTGGGCGCATAACTGTTTGCAGTGGACTACACCGATCCGCTGGCGAAGGCCATCGCGATGAGACTGGCGCTGCCGGCGACGATACCGGCGGCGAGGTTGCGTCGCAGCAGTAGAAATACGGTCGTCGAGATGGCGAGCGCGGCGATGCGATAGGGCAGGTCGATTGTCGAGAGGGCACCTGAGGGAAACAGGATGATGCGCATGGCGAGCGCTGAGACCAGTGCCGTCGAAACGTAGCGGACCCACACGAAGATATCGTCGGTTTCGCGGACCTGGGCGCCGAGGAAGGCACCGAGCCAGCGCCACGATTCGTGCGCGACGAGGGCAAACGCAAGCACGATCAGGTAGCCCGTTAGGTCATTGCCGATCGGGCTCATGGCCGCTGCTTTCCAACGATGAAGGCGATGGTGCCGCCGATCAGTCCGGCGAGCAGCAGATCGAGGCCGGGGACGAGCTGGAAGAGGATCGGACCGATGATGCAGCCGATGGCGATGGCGACCCAATCGGCGGTGATTTTGGCGGTGCCGACCTGCGACAGCCAGAAGAACGCCGGCGACATGAAGAGGAGCGCAGCCGAAACGAGCGGCGGCACGGAACTCGCAAGCAGATATCCAACCGTGCTGCCGGTGAGTGTCGCGACCATCATGCCAAGGCCCATGCCGAGGAAATACGCAAAGCGCTTTGGCGGCGGCAGATGCGGCAGGCGCAGCATGCCGTCGACCCACACCGAGATCGCGACGAAGTGGACGGCGAGAAAGCCGAAGCGCGGCAGCCGGTCGCGATTACGGAGGAACGGCATCAGCGAAACGGTCATCGGCAGCAGGCGAATGGCGGTGAGCGCGACGGCGAAGGCGGCGCCGCCGAGTGCCGCGCCGCGGCCGATTTGGTCGACGAGGACGACCTGGGCGGGCAGGGCGAAGAACGTCGCGTTGATGAACAGCGTCAGTGCGAGATCGAGCCCGGAGTCGCGGGCGAGTGCGCCGTAGCCCATCGACGACGCGCACAGCACGGCGGCGGGTACACGGAACATCATCGTCGCGCCGCGTGCCACGGTGGCGACTGTCGACCAGCGCTCGGCGCCTTCAAACCCGTACGGTGGGGCTTGTGGTCCGGGTTCCGTCAAAGCACGGGACTTGCAGGGTCGGCGACGCGCGGCAGCACCTTGGTCTTGAACAATTCGATGGACTTCATGAGTTTGGCGTGCGGGATCAGCATGTCATGCGTCCACCCGAAAACCCAGTTGACCGGCAGCTTGGCCTTGAGCGTTTCGAGACTGCGCGTGACCGTGTCGACGCTGCCGACGAGGGCGTAGCCGTTGGTGATGGCTTCCTCCGGTGTCGGTGTGGCCCCGGTTTCCGGGTCCTCCATGCCCTTGCGGAAGCCAAACGGCACGAACCAGGCGTTGGCGGTGAAGGGCCCCGAGTTCTGCCACAGCTCCATGGCTTCTTCGTCGGTATCGGCGATGATGATATCACGCAGCATGCCGACACCATCGCCGAGCGGCCGGCCGGAGGCTTCCGCATAAACCTCGAACAGATTGCGCTCGATCTTTTCGTGCATCGGCGGCAGGATCGCGGTGACATTGTTGGCCGCGCACCAGCGGATCGACCGTTCCGACGAGGCGAACGGCTGGAACACGGGCGGGTATGGCTTCTGCAGCGGCTTCGGCACGACACCGACTTCCTTCAGAATGCCGCCCTCGACCCCCTTGCCCCATTTGTCCGTGGTCTCCAGGTCCCATGGTGTTTCGCCGGGCGGGATCTTCCAGAATTTGCCCTGGTAGGAGAGCATCTCCTCGGTCCAGCATTTCCTGATGATATCGAAGCATTCTTCGAACGCCTCGCGGTTGGTGGCATCGATCTTGTCGTGCTGGTGGGGGAGGGCGCCGGAGACACCGTGCGTGTGCTGTGCAAGGACATCGACCCAGCGACGCTGATAGCCGCGCGCAAAGCCGGCACAGGCGCGCCCGCCGGTCATGTGATCGAGCATGGCGATGTCTTCGGCAACGCGGATCGGGTTGGAGGCGGGCAGCACGATGCCGAGCTGGCCGACGCGCAGGCGCTCGGTCTGCATGCCGATGTAGAGGTCGAGCAGCACGGGGTTGTTGGAGACCTCGAAGCCCTCGATGTGGAAATGGTGCTCGGTGAAGCTGACGGAGTCGTAGCCGACCTGGTCGGCGAGCCTGCACTGCTCCGAGACCTCGCGCAGCATCTGCTGATAAAGGTCACTGCGCATGCCGGCCATGCCCTGTTCGATCTGCTCGCGGTTGCCGACGGTCGGCAGATAGAACAGTGAGGCCTTCATGTGTACGCTCCCATTGATGCCTTGGCCGATTATCGCTAGACATCGGCGCGGCCCGCAGTTTGACGGCAGCCGCCCGAGCGCACAAGATTGCCCCGATCATAACGGCGATCGCTCTTCCTCGGCACAACCTCGCAAACGACGGAGCCATGCATGGGCTGGTACATTCATCACGTCAATCTGCCAGCCACCAACGTGGCGAAAACGCGCGCGTTCCTGCGCGATGTCATCGGCTTCAAGCTTGGCGAGTGGACCTATCCGGCGAGCCAGGGCGAACTGCATCACGACGACAACTCGATCGCGTTCTTCGGTTCCGGCAACCGCGGTATCCATGCGGTGCGCCCGATCCCGACGTTTGCCGTCGACAATGGATTTGTGCACAACCCGACCATTGGTGGCCATTTCGCGCTGACGGTGCCGGATCTGAAACCGGTGATGCAGCGCTTTGACGAAGCCGGCGTGATCTACTCCGATGCGGGCATCTACGCAATGGCCGGTATCCAGCAAATCTATGTCTACGATCCATCGATGAACGTGATCGAGATCAACCAGTTGCATGACGAGAGCGGCGGCGCGCCGCCACCCGGCGACGAAGAGCAGCACAGCATCTGGATGGAAGCGGGCGAATGGTACATCCATCACGTCAACATCCCGGCCCACGACGTGCGCGAGACGGTGGCGTTTTTCCGCGATCTGGTGGGGCTCGAAGAGGGCGTGTGGGCGTATCCCGACAACGTTGGCGATTTCGACCGGGCGTCGGAGGCGCTTGCCAATTTCGGCACCGACAATCGCGGCATTCATATCGTCAAGCCGGATCCGGCCTTTGCCGCGAAGAACGGGTTCAAGCACAACCCGACGATCGGTGGCCACAAAGCCTTCACCGTGGATGATATCGGCGCGGTGATCGATCGGCTCAACAAGGCCGGTATCGATTATACCGATGCCGGGACCTATGCGATGGCGGGCGTGCACCAGGTCTATGTATTCGACCCGAGTTTCAATTTTATCGAGATCAACCAGGTTGCCTGAGCGACCAAGGAGGAGATGCCATGATCGTCAATGTCCGAACCTACACGCTGGTGCCGCGTATGCTGCCCAAATACCTCAAGGCGTTCGAGGAACTGGCGATGCCGGTTGTCAAGCGCCACGGCTTCGATTTGATCGGGTATTACGAAAGCGTCGTCGGCCCGCAGAACCAGGTCGTGCACGTGTGGC
>JBPCVZ010000093.1:0-7779 GCA_051010015.1 Hyphomicrobiaceae bacterium | reverse complement strand
CCTTGGTCTGACGCCGGCTCGATCAGGGCGGGTAAACCGCGTCTACATCGGGCAAGATGATGAACGGCGCGGACAATTCTTGCGGCCATCATGACTTTCGTCGTCCCGCCGGTGGTCAAGGATGCTTTCCTGGGCTAGTCCGTTTGTCGACAGTGAATAGCTGATCGCCGGGCCGTAACTCGAAACCCGGGCGGCAGCGGGAGGATCCGAGATGCCGCAGCCAACGATGGTCGCGGCGACGGTGCATAGGATGCAAATCGTCATTGTCGGGATGGTGGACGGCGTGTCGCTCAACGCGCAGCGTGAGCCATGAGTCCCCCTTCGCGACAAATTCACTTTTCTACTCCTGCCCCTTGTTTGCGCGCCAGGCCTATGCGGCGGAGCCTCGTGTTTCCAGTTTTGCTTCGGCTGCCTTGGCGAGTACTTCGGACGCCGTGATCGCCAAATGCAGGCTGGCAGCAGGCGTCGGGCGGGCGAAGTAGAAGCCCTGTACATCCGAGCAGCGCTCATCACGCGCAATGTCCAGTTGCTCGATGGTTTCGACGCCTTCGACCGTTGTCTTGATGCCGAGGCTGCAGCCGAGCGAAGCGACCGCCCGCAGCACTGCCAACTGCTGGGTGGCATCCGGCAGCCCCTTAACGAAAGAGCGGTCGATCTTGATTTTGTCGAATGGGAAACTCGTCAGGTATTTCAGCGACGAGTAGCCAGTGCCGAAGTCGTCCATCGCAATGCGCACGCCTTTCTTGCGCAACTCGTGCAGGATCGAGATGATGTCGAGCGATGTGTCCAGCAACAGCGACTCGGTGATCTCAACTTCGAGACGATGTGCAGGCAGGCCGGATGCATCAAGAGCGGCTTCGATCGTTTCAAGCAGGGAGCCGGCCCTGAACTGCAGCGGCGAAATATTGACGGCGACCGAGATGTGCTCGGGCCATGCTGCCGCGTCGATGCAGGCCTGGCGCAGCACCCATTCGCCGATGAGGACGATCAGACCGCTCTCTTCCGCAACCGGTACAAACAGGTTTGGTGGGACCAGCGTGCCATTGTTGTCGCGCATGCGCAGCAGCGCTTCGCAGGTCTCGACGCGACTGCGCTCGACATTGACGATCGGTTGATAGTGGATCTCGAATTCGTTCTTGACCAGAGCCTGGCGCATTTGGTTTTCAATGCGGGCACGGCCCTGGATCTCGGCATTGAGACGTTCTTCGAAGAAGCGAAAGACGCTGCGCCCGTCGTTCTTTGCTTTGTACAGTGCAGCGTCTGACTGCAGCATGACCTCCGTGGCATCGCAATTCTCAGGATTGGCGATGGAGATGCCAATGCTGGTTCCCATCATCAACGTGAGGTTGCCGAAGATAAAGGGGTGTGACAGCGCTTCGAGCAATCGTTGCGCCAGGCGTTCGGCATCGCCATGCGTGGGCGCCGGGATCTGGATGATTGCGAACTCGTCACCGCCGAGGCGTGCGATCAAATCCGTGTCGCGTACGGCTTCTTTGAGCCGTTTGGAGACCTCGACGAGCAGTTGGTCTCCAATCGAATGGCCGTACGTGTCATTGACGTGTTTGAATCGGTCCAGATCGAGCATCTGCAGGGCGATCTGATCACCACGGCGGACGCGAAGCATCGCGTTGTCGAGCCGTTCCATGAACTGGGCGCGATTCGGCAGCTCGGTGAGCGAGTCGTGACTTGCCATGAACCGCATCCTGGTTTCCGATGCGATTCGGTCGGTAATGTCCTCGTGGGTTGCTACGTAGTGTCCGCCGCGCATGGTCCGGCGCGTTACCTGTATCGTTCGTCCGTCCTCAAATACGCGCGTGGTCGAGCGCCAGTTGTCGCTGCCGCGCGAGAGCGCCGCGTCAAGATACTCGTCGATCTCGCTTTCGGGCAGATTCATCGCATCGCCCTGACGGCGGATGACATCCGTGATGTGCATGCCGGCGCACAATTGGTTGTTGGGGGGGTGATTGCCGTCGTCGTCAGCCTCGCTGGCGGCGACTTCGAGGCCATAGAGCTGGCAGTAGCGCTCGTTGGCAAAGACGAGGCGGCTGAATTGGTCGTAGATGACGAGGCCGTTCGCCATCGATTCGATGGCCGCATGGAGACAGGTTTCCAGCTCGGTGCTCAGCGTCCCGATGGAAAGGCTATGCGCGTCGCCGCCTGTTGCCGCCTTTCTACTTTCATTTGCCCCGGTGCTCATGACTTCCCCCATTGATCCGTAATAGGGAAGATGCTCGCCATTGACATTTGTTCACACGCCTTTGCGGTATTTCTGCAGGTTGGATAATTCCACCTTAATCGACGTGCCATACCGGAAACTGTTCTGCCGATGATTACGGGTGTCACTCGAAGAAGAGTTCATGCAATGGCGAGTGTTCGTCAAAAAGATCGATCCCGACGGCGCTCTTGAGCAGGTAGATAACGCAGGCGAAGGCTGCAAGGCAGAACAGACCGATCAGCAATGTCAGAATGATGTGTGCGATTGCAACGCGATGGACTTGGGTTTGTCCTTCCATGGCCAATCGCTCGCGACTCCGTCGCTCGCGCCCCATCAGGAAGGTGACGTAGAACGGTATGCCAAAGAAAGAGAGGCTGGTCCGGAAATCGATCGAATGAAACCGCGTGTCTGCGTTGACCAGTGCGGCGTTCAAGCCTGAAATCTGGTCATCCGAAAAGCTCTTGATCAAGTCAGCCGGTGCGTGCGCGAAAATGCGGTGCAGCAGGGAGTTCGGCTCAACGGACGGGTCATTTGATTGCTTTTGGCAGTCTTCGACCTTCCGGTGCCTTTTTGCTGGCGCACCGGCCCGGCGGCCGTGGCGCTTGATTGTTGCTGCCTGAGGCCGTTTGGCCGTCAAGACGTCCCCCGGTTTATCCCGCATGGTATTCTCCACCGTCGTATAGGTGAAGAGATGCGCCACGCGGCAGTTGGTTCATCGAAGAGCGACGATTGCTTTTGTTATGCCTAACAAATAGTTGCCGGGAGCGCGTTCGCGTCGACACCGCCATTCAATCGGCAATGAGTTAGACCGCAACTTCGCTCACTTCCTTGGCGGCCGCCGGATTACCGGCCGACGACCGTTGCATGAAGAAGAGTGCCTGACTAACGGCGGCTCTGACCTCCTGCACCCGAAACGGCTTCTTGATGAGATAGGTCGGTTCGGGCTTGAGGCCTGTCAGCAGCCGCTCTGGGAATGCCGTAATGAAGATAACCGGAATGACGTGGCTGTTTAGGATCTCGTCGACGGCATCGATGCCACTGCTTCCATCAGCAAGCTGAACATCAGCCAAAATAAGGTGTGCGTCGGCATTTTGCATCTGCGCGACCGCGTCGCCGTGCGTGCTGGCGATACCGACAACGTGATGACCGAGCTGTGAGACGATATCCTCGAGTTCCGTTGCAATGAACAGCTCATCCTCGATGATCATGACGTTCGAGGCGATTTGCCCGGCGACGTCCTGGCGCGCGGCCTCCAGTAAGGCGGTGAACTCGTGTGGAGCCAGATCGAGGATTTGGCTGGCTTCCAGTTCGGAAAACTCCTCCATCGCAACGAGCAGGAACGCCTGACGGTCCAGGGACGGCAGTTCGAGCAGGCGTTTGTCTGCCGCGGTCGCATCCTCAGTTGACGCTGCAATATTTGCACGCGCAGCCCCGTTGGCGATGCGCGCAGACCAGGCAGGTGTGTTCCAAAGCCGCGATAGGAGCTGGAAAATCGATGCTCGCGAGGTCAGGTTGCTGACGCTGAGTGGTGTACTCATCAGTGCTTCAAGAGTCGCGACGACCAAATCGTCACCGACTTCCTGACTACCTGAAATGGCTCGTGCGTATCGACGCAAACTTATCAATTCGCGCGAAAACTCTGTGCCATATTGCATAATATGATGTTCCACGAATTTGCTTGTTGGGCGAGCAGATGCTACGCGATTCGCTACGTTAGGTGTAAATATACGTTAACACACGTTATGGTTGAGTGAACGCGTGTCTCAACGAAACCACGCTTTTTGTCGAATAATGTCCGGCGAACCTTACGTGAACTTTAACCAATTTCCGGCACTGTTTGTTCATGACGATGAACGACGAGCGCAACGCAAGGTTTCTCGAATCGCGCAACGATGATCGTAGCGTTGATAGGGGTCATGATGATCAGCCGTGGATCGATTCAGATGCAGAGGCTTTGCTGGGGCGTAAGCTGGCCAGCGTCTACTCGGAGTTAGTTGAGCAACCGGTACCGGATCGATTCAAGGATCTGTTGGACCGACTGATGAAAGAACGTTCGCGTGAGTGACCCTACTGCCGCCTTTCATGACAACTTGCTGGATGCAATTCCGCGCCTTCGTGCCGCCGCCCGAGCGCTGTGTCAGGATGCCGTAAAGGCCGATGACATGGTCCAGGACGTGCTTCTGAAGGCTTGGGAGAAGCAGGATGACCTGGAGAGCATCGATCATATCCTGCCCTGGCTGTTCGCAATTCTGCGAAACACATTCCGCGCGAGCTTTCGACGCCGCAAGTTCGAATCCCAAACGTCTGTGCACGATACCTACGACCTCGTCACCGCCGCGGACCAGGAATTGTCGTGCGAGGTGCATGAGACGCTTGAAGCCCTGGCACAATTGCCGGCGGATCAACGCGAGGTCCTGGTTCTGGTCTGTTTCGAAGGTATGAGCTACGAAGATGCCGCTGCAGTTTGTGACTGTCCCGTCGGCACGGTGAAAAGCCGCCTCAATCGGGCACGCCGGGAGCTCAAACATGCGCTTGGCCTTTCCGAAAATGCGCAGTTGTTCGATCGCTTGCCGCTCAACGGCAGCGTGATCTGCTTGCAGGCTTCGTCATGGGAACGGCGCCATCAACTCTCGTCGCTCTGATCTGCAAAAAAAGTGCTGGCCCTGAGGCGGCTCATCGAACGCGTCAGAAATCAGCCTTGTCGCTGCGCGCGTGTCTCCGGCAATTGCATCCGATGGCTTGAAGTCGACGACCTGCCGACATATTAAGCATGGCTGGCGTTTGGTGGACGTCTGATCGGCTGCGATGTGCCCGACAGAGCTGAGCGCGCGTCAGGCGAAACTGCGGCGGACGGCATCTGGAAAGTTCATGCAAAAGACGATCAATACCTCGCCGTCGGACGCGAAAGCTGGTGCGACGACGGCGTTGCCGGTTTTGCTGGCGCTGAGCCTAGCGCATCTTCTCAACGATATGATGCAGAGCCTGGTACCGGCGATCTACCCGATTATCAAGGATGCCCATGGCCTGAGCTTTGGGCAGATCGGGTTGATTACATTTACCTTCCAGCTCACCGCATCGCTTTTCCAACCGGCAGTTGGGCATTTTACCGACAAGAAGCCGCAACCCTTTTCACTGGTTGCCGGGATGGCATTTACGCTGATCGGCCTGATCATTCTCGGTTATGCGGCAAGCTACGGCACGCTGCTGCTCGGCGCGGCGCTGGTGGGTACGGGGTCGGCGATTTTTCACCCGGAAGCGACACGGGTGGCGCGCATGGCATCAGGTGGGCGCCAGGGCTTTGCGCAGGCGATCTTCCAATTGGGCGGCCAAGGTGGTGGCGCGATCGGACCGGTTCTCGCCGCGTTCATCGTGGTGCCGAACGGGCAGCAGAGTGTCGCATGGTTCGCATTGGCCGCCGTTCTGGCGATGGTGGTGCTGAACTTCGTCGGGCGCTGGTATGCCCAGCGATTGCCGGCGGTGCTGGCCCGCAAATCGACGTCAGCCGGCGACAAACCAGCATCGACATCCTGGGGTGTGCTGTTTGCGGTGTTCATCTTGATCGTTTTGATGTTTTCGAAGAGCGCCTATACGGCCAGCTTTACGTCGTACTACACGTTCTTCCTGATCGATAAGTTCGACATGTCGATCAAGAATGCGCAGCTGATGCTGTTCGTTTACCTGTTTGCCGGCGCCGTCGGTGTCCTGGTCGGCGGACCACTGGGTGACAAGATCGGGCGGCGGCGCATCATCTGGTTTTCGATCCTTGGCGCGCTGCCGTTTTCGCTCGCGTTGCCCTACGCGGATCTCGTTTGGACGGGCGTGCTCACAGTTGCGGTGGCCTTCATAATGTCGAGTGCGTTCGCCGCGATCCTCGTGTTTGCGATGGAACTGCTGCCTGGACGGGTCGGTTTGATCGGCGGCCTGTTCTACGGCTTGGTGTTTGGCCTCGGCGCCGTGAGTGCTGCGCTACTCGGCGTCCTCGCCGATCAGACGGGCATTGCCACAGTGTTTCAATGGTGCGCCTTGTTGCCGCTGATCGGTGTCCTCACCTGGTTCCTGCCCGACATTCGCAGTTGAGGGCGAGACGGGGCGGTGTGGCGTGCCGGCCGGTTTCTACTACGCTGCGAGCCGGGCCGCTGCCAGCGTGCCACCTTCGATCGTTATGCGGTGCATCAGGCGGCGATGACCGTGATAGTCGTTGACCGCCTTGTGCCAGGTCGCACGGTTGTCCCAGACTGTGATCGTGCCCGGGCGCCAGCGGACGCGACACGTGAACTCGGGCTGGGTGCAATGATGCTCGAGGAAAGCCATCAGTGCTTTGCTTTCGGCTTCCGACCAGCCATCGAAGTGCGTGGTAAAGCCGGGATTGATATAGAGCGCCTCGCGACCGGATAATGGATGTTGGATGACAACGGGATGCAGGGAGTCTTGCTTAGCTGCCTCCGCGTTGCCAATCCGGCCGGTCTTTGCCGTTTCGGAATCGGTGCGCGCCGCGGCGCCGAAAACGTGGCGGGATGAGTGCCAGGCGCTCATGCCGCGCAAGGTGTCCTTGAAGCCATCGGAGAGGGCTTCGAAGGAGGTATACATCGACGCGAACAATGTGTCGCCGCCCACCTCGGGCGTTTCGATGGCATGCAGCATCGAGCACATTGCAGGCTCGAGATCGTAGGAATGATCGGTGTGCCAGCCGCCGCCGATGTTTTTCTTCTGGTCCTTTTCCTTGAGGACCAGCGCGATCTCGGGGTGGCCCTCGACCTTGGCAAAGAAGCGATTGACGTTGATGTCGCCAAAGCGCCGGGCAAATGCGACCTGCTGCTCAGGCGAAATGTGCTGATCACGCACGACGATGACGCCGTGATCTGCGAAGGCTTGATGGATATCGGTAAACTGGTTCGGGTCAGTGACGTCGGCACCAAGGATTTCAGCGCCGCCGCCGCCGGTGATCGGTTTAATCTCGAACATGGTAAGGCGTCCGTTGTTTTGAGTGCGAATTGATCATGCCGGGGCGGCCTCGACCTGTCGCCGGCCCAGCCAGCTGAACACAACGCCAAGGGCAATCAGCACGGCTGCGGCCGCATTGATCTCCCAGTGGTTGTAACCGATCACCTCGTTGCCCGGCAGGGCAAGCACGATGCCGCCCAGGACAAGCAGGACGCGACCGACCATGCCGATGGCACCGTCCAGTTTGCCAACGTAGTACAGGTAGCCTTGCAAGCCCGCCGCAATCAGCGAGATGCCGGCGACAGTCGTGACGAGGACGATCGCGATTTCGGAAGCTTCGCCGCGCCCGATGAGTGCCGGGTTGAGGACGAAGAAGAACGGCACGAAGTAGATGATGCTGCCGAGCCGCATCGCCTCGAAGCCGGTTTTCATCGGTTCGGCCTTGGCAACGGTCGCGGCCGCGAACGCACCGATCGCGACAGGCGGCGTGATGAATGAGATCATGCCCCAGTACATCAGGAAGAGGTGGACGGCGAGCTTGTCGAGACCGCCGGTGGTGAGGGCCGGTGCGACGGTGACGGCGAGGAACAGATAGGCTGCCGTGATGGTCATGCCGATGCCGA
>JBPCVZ010000092.1:0-9997 GCA_051010015.1 Hyphomicrobiaceae bacterium | reverse complement strand
TTGCCGACGGCTACAACGATCCCGAAGGCGATATGCTGGAGCGCATTAGCACGATCGTCGGGCCCGATTGTGTGATCGGTTGCGAATACGATCCGCATTGTCATTTGACCGAGAAGCGGGTCTCGTCAGCGCGCATCTCGATACTGTTCAAGGAGTACCCGCACACCGATTTCATGGAGCGCGGCGAAGAATTGGTGACGCTGGTCTTGCGTACGATCAAGGGCGAGATCGAGCCGGTGGCGTCACTTTATGATCCAAGACTCATCGATTTCTTCCCGACAACCACTCAACCGATGCGTGGTTTCGTCGACGAACTCAAGGCGCGCGAAGGGCGTGATGGCGTTCTGTCGATCTCGATCGCGCATGGCTTCATGCATGGTGATGTGGAGGACATGGGCACGCGCGTGCTCGTTTACACCGACGCACGCAAGGCCGAGGGAGACGGTCTCGCCAGGGAGATCGGTGATCAGCTTTGGGCCAAACGCGGCACCTGGGCTCCTAGTCCGGTGCCACTCGATACCGCGTTGGACGAGGCACTTGTCGCGCGCGACGGTCTGGCGATTATTGCCGAGCCTGCCGACAACGCGGGCGGCGGCGCGACATCCGACAATACGCTCAGTATACATGCCCTGCGCGCGCGTAATGTGCGCGAGGTTGCTGTGGCCCCGCTCTGGGATCCGGTCGCCGTGTCGTTCTGTCATAAGGTCGGGCCGGGCGCGCGGATTTCGTTGCGACTGGGCGGCAAGGCTGCGCCGGGCGCAGCACCGCCCGTCGACGCCGACGTCGAGGTGATCAGCGTCGCCGAGGATACGTGGCAGCACTTTGGCGAAGCGGTGGTACCGATCGGCGATGCCGCCGTCGTTCGCATCGACGATGGTATTGACATTATCCTGATCTCCAACCGCACGCAGGCGCTTGGTCTCGAACTTTTCACGCACCTGGGATTGTCGCCGACGGACTATCGGCTTTTGGTCTTGAAGTCGGCGCAGCATTTCGCAGGAGCGTTCGGTCCGCTCGCGCGCATGATCATCCGGGCTGAGACCGGTGGGTGCTGTCCAACCGATCCGAAGCATCATCACTACACCAATGTCGCGCGGCCGCTCTGGCCGCTCGATGATAGCGTCGAAGGTCGCTGCCTTATTTAGTCGCCCCTCGGTGCCAACACGGCTGTGGTGCTGGCAACCAGAAGCCGCCACGACCTCCGCGACAGTCGCGCGGCTGCGCTCACGTCCAATGCGTGCCGGCGATCAACTCATCGGCCAGTTGGCGTGCGGCGACATCGAGCAATTGCTCACCCTTTTGTGCCGTAGCGCACGTCGCGTCGCCCAGAACGCCGGTCGGTGTCATGTCCGCAAATGAGCGCCATACCATCAGCGCCCCGCCGACCGCCGCACCCATGGACCGGTTCGGCCCCCTCGCCTCTGCCAGCCGCTCTTCTCGGACGCAGTCCGCCTTGACCGCCATCATCATCGAGGTTTCCGCCTCACACGCGTGCTGAACCCCTGTCTGGGTCTCGAGAATCTCCTCGAATGCACCGCTGGCATGGGGCAGGTTCCAATAGCTCGTCGTTGCGATCGGGGCATCGAGCTCTCGCGTCAAATCGGTCGTCAGTGCGGCAAGCGCAGCCATGTTGCCGCCGTGCCCGTTGACGATGCAGATGCGCCTGAAGTCGGCGTTCAGAATGGAGCGGCACAGATCACGCAGCAGCGCATGCCACGTTGTAAGGGACAAGGAAAACGTGCCGCCAAGGTCGACATGGTGTTCGGCCAGCCCCATCCAGACCGTCGGCGCGACGACGATCGGGCGATGCGCCGTCACGATTTGTGCCGTGCGCCGGCACGCCTCACCGCAAAGGAACGTATCGACGCCGGTGGCGAGATGGGGCCCGTGCTGCTCCGTCGAGGCAACGGGTAGCAGGACGATTGCGTCGGCGTCGGCCAGTTCACGCAGTTCCGGTGCCGTCATTCTGTTCCATTCGACTTCGACCATAGTGTTCCTCCCTTACAGCCGGTCTTGCCCGGTACGCGTTGCTACGGGATGAGGTTTGCACACGCCTTGTCGATCAATCAATCGACCTATTGAGCTGATGCCTATCAGGCGTGGAGAAGCTGCCGACATCGCGGCGCACCCTGGCGCTTTGCGTTGTTGGATGTTGTGCTGCGTTGCCGATCACTCATGGACCAAGAACGAACATCACACACCCAGTGCCGGTGGGTCGCCGATGGCGGCTTTGTGGGCGCAAGCGTGAGCGTCTCCAAAACACGCACAGCACCGACACGCTGTGTCTGCTTTTCCTAAAATCCCGAACCGGTTGGCTAATTGTCAGCGCGTTTGAGTTATTGAGCTCACTCTCCTCTAAGAATGATAGCGCATAGGTAGCAGGATTTGTTTGCTACAAATGGGTGCGAAGACCCTCCCACCGCCCGTGCTACCGGTGGCAGCCAACACTTATGAGCGTCGTGGCCCGGATGCGAGCGTTGCCCAGTTTAACTGGACTGGTCGCTGGACTTACTGCCACACCGTACTTTGCGCTGGACCTTTAACCTTGGTGAGGTAGGGAAGGGCACCAATGCGCAGTACCATTGACGTTGATGGCTGCCCGCGTCGTCTGCCGTTGTCGAAGAGAAGTGATCGTACGGTGTTGCCTTTGCTGAGATTGGCCCACAAATCGAAAGGCAATCGTGCTTAGCCGTTTACGGAGCATGGCTGAGACACCTCATTGCTGTTCAGTATTCCCTACTTGGGTGCGTTGGCCTTAAGGAACGAGCGCAAATGGCGGACCGCCATATCGACACGCGCTTGAGGCTCTTTCCATGGGAACAAGGTCATCTGCGCGTTCGGCGCTAACAAGGCCGATTCCTCCGCTACGGCGTAAGGATGGGAATCAGTATCGTCGGGCATCACGAGGACCGGTGTCGTGCAACTGCGCACGAACTCTCGCGTCACGCTGAAAACGAAGTCGGGGTTGCCGTACATTTTTTCGAGGAAAGCGCCGCACATCTCCATTGTGACGTCAGATCGCGCCTTACACAATTCGGGCGCCCACTGCTTCATGTTGTTCTGGTAGAAGCGATCCGGCTCTTCCGGGCGAAAGCCACTTGGCGTTGCCGGAACCGCCGCAATCACGCGCTCGGGTGCGCGTTTCAACAAATTCCAGATGAACGGACCACCGATGCAAAAGCCCAGCACCAGAAACTGGTCGATCCCCAGGTGATCCATCAAGCTCAGCTGGTCATCGGTATGCGAATCCCATGGTCGCTCGGTTTCCAATGGACCACTGGACTCGCTGCCATTCGCGTTTCTGATGTCCATGGCGATGCAATGGTATTCGTCGCAGAGAACCTCCATCGGATTGAACGGCGTCCGAGTGGAGAGGTAAGGGATCCGCGCATTCAAACCACCGCCAGGGACAACCAGAAGCGGAAACCCACGACCTGCTTCCTCGTAATAGATATCTACGGAATCGTTCTTGAAGACCGGCATGAGAAACACCTTTGATCGGACTGGGTCGATTTGTGGCCGAGGCACGAGGCCTAGCCTAACATCACGATGATGGCGACGATCGCAACCAGCAGCGGGATGCCGATGAAAATACCAGCCTTGATCGCCACGAAGCGAATGGCTCGGGCCGCGTCATCAACTTGTTTCGGTTTTGGGCTCACTGACTGTCCTCGTCATTTGCCTGTGAGTTCGCCGGCAGCTTTGACCAACGGGACAGATACATTCCTTGCCTCGGCCGCAGCAATACAAAGGTCCATGTCCTTCTTTGCCATCCGTCCCATATGCTGCCAGTTGGGCTCGAAGAATTCCCAGTTCTCCGCCATGTAACTTGCTCCCGAAGAGCTGCGAACGATTTCCATTAGAGTATCCAGGTTCATTCCGTAGGCGGAGGCCATGGCACGCATTTCTTGCACCAACCTGAATTGACTTGCAGCCAGTCCTTGGTTGGCAAGCTTCGCCACCTGTCCCATGCCAACTGAACCGCAGTAGAAGATGGCACCCATCGTCTCGAGCACCGGCCGACACATCTCGACGGTTTCCGGATCGCCACCGCAGATAAGTGCCAGTTCACCCTTTTCGGCACGTGGACGGCCGCCGCTCACTGGACAATCCAGCACTCGTGCCGCTTCAGCAAGCATCTGACAGTAGCCGGGCGAAATGGTGCTCATAATGATAATGACCGAGCCTGGCGCCAAACCCGCCAGCGCACCTTGCTCGCCCCGTAGCACAGTGTCTGTCTGGGCCTCGTCGACAACCATGGAGATAAGGACATCCGCCTGCTTGGCAACCTCGCAGGGGTTGTCCGCCTCGACAAGACCGGAGGTCTTCAGCGTCTCGATCGCCTCCCTGCTCTGGTTGGCGGAGCTGATGACATCAAACCCGCCATCAATGACACAACGAGCCATCGGCATGCCAATGTCACCCAAGCCAATGAATCCCACACGCTGAACCATCACATCAACTCCTTGCTCGATCAGCTCCTTGCAAAGAATAGAAAGAATAGCATGTATTGGAAATAAGGAACGCCCGCGCGCATGCTCGCACGATGTTTGCTGTTCAATGAGAATTGCAGCTTCGCGGTCGCATCAAAGCAGGTATGTTGTCGACAATGCTTCACCCTAAGCCGGTGCAGCATCACCCACCTTCATGTGCTATAGAGAACGAGCCGTATTCTTCTCCAAAGAACGTGCTGAGCAAAAGATGCTTAAATCCATTCTAATCACTGGTGGCGGATCTGGAATCGGCGCAGCAGTGGCAGTCGCCATGAGCAAGCGCGATTGCAGGGTCATTGTCACAGGTCGGCGCAAGGATGCTTTGGACGCTGTTGCAAGCCAATCGTCGCGCATTACCTCCCATATCGCCGACGTCACGCACTCCAGCGATCGAACTGCACTCGCCGAAGCCCTAGCGGACCTACCCTCACCACGTGCCGTTCTCCACGGTGCCGGGTACTTTCAACTCGGCCAGCTCGACGTACTTTCAGTCGATGACTGGCGCCGCTCATTCGATACCAACGTGACTGCCCGCTGGGCTTTGTCCAAACTGTGTGCGCCGCATCTCGAGGGAGGTCGCCTACTCTTTATCGGATCGGATTCAGGCGTTAATCCCCGTCCGGGCGCCGCCGCCTATTCTATCGCGCAGTCCGCCTCGGAGACCCTTCGCCGGGCGTTGCAAGCCGAGTGGGTCGATCGCAATATCGCCATTTCTGGCTTCAAACCCGGTCTTGTTGACACCGATATGGTGCAGGGTTTCCTCGCGAAGTCGGAGAGCGAATTTCAGTCCCGTGCGACCTATCAGGATTATATTGATCGCGGTGAAATCGCTAAGCCGGAAACGGTCGCGACCTTCGCCGCATGGCTTCTACTTGACGTTGACGCCAATCGTTTTTCGGCCACCGAGTGGGATGTGCGCCATCCCGAGCATCACCCGGAGTGGCTTGACGGCCAACTTTACCCGGCAACCTAGCGATATATCCCCAATTATCGGCAACGGTCTGATCAGCAGCGCCTTTGCGAAGCAGTGATTGAGTGTGGATAGTATCCAATGACGAGTTTGCGTGCGCCCGATACGGTCGGTATTGCCCGAGACCGCCTCACTGACCAACTACGATCATCGTCTGTAACGACCGGAAGAATCTCAATGCGAAAACTACTGTTCTCGAACGCATCGCCGTTCGCCCGTCGAGTGCGAATTGTCCTGGAAGAGAAGCAGCTCAATTATGATAAGGACATCCTGGACGCGCTTCGACCGGTTGAAGACATCCGCTCAGTGAATCCAGCTTTGCAGGTGCCGGTACTGCATGACAGCAATCGAACGCTGTGGGGATCGGACCTGATCCTCGAGTATCTGCTTGAAACTTATTCTGACAGTCCTGGCACGGATCCCAATCGCCCCCTTGCCAGGAGCATTACCCGATCAGATCAGCGCTGGGACGATGGACTCATTCTTACAACTATCGGGGCGTTGGCAGATTCTCTCGTGAACGTTCGACTAGTCAGAGCCGGGGCAGGGGCTGCGTCGCTGCCGTACATGGACAGGCAGATGACTCGGATCAATGCTTGCTTAGATTGGCTGGAAGAACGCGCCACACCGGAAGGCTTCTGGCCAGGCACCTTTTCAATTATGGATGTAAGCTTGATGTGCCCTCTATTGTATGGCGAAGAGCGGGATATATTCCAATATCGAACGGGTCATTGGCCCACCATTTCTGCACTGATTGACGCTCTCTCCGAGCGGGCATCGGTTAAGGCAACGCCGGTAACACCGCGATAGCCAAACACCCCAAGGTCTAATTCTGTAACGGACGAGCTCTTTGCGCCTCATGCATCAAACAACGCCGTAAAAATATTCTTCGAAGTCATAGGCGATGGGCCACCCGTGGTTGGTTGGCAGGGGGCTGAACGAAGTCGTTGCACTTTGGACGGCCAGCGATAGGTGAGCACCGCGCAAACGAAGAAACGGTGGCAAGTGCTGAGTTTGTCGTGACCATGGCGAAGTACGCCGCACCCTCATCGACTCCAAATCAAATATGCTGCGGCAACTAGACACCGAAGCCTAGGTGCCCTTAACTGAAGAAAAACCACAAGCGCTGACAACTGAATCCGCGGAGAGCGGCAGGGAGTGACCGGTCGCTCATCACTCAAGGGAGGAATATTAATGAAACCGACTAGTCTCGTGCGAACGATAGGGGTGGGCATCGCTGCTGTTGCGGCAACCATGACCTTGTCCGCACCTGCAATTGCCGCTGCCGGCAAGACACTACAGACAGTGCAAAAGCGCGGCGAACTGCTGTGCACCGGCCACAATGGCACCTATTTGGGCTTTGCCGAAGTCGATGATAAGGGCAAGTGGAAGGGTTTCGACATTGAGCTGTGCAAGGCGCTCGCTGTCGCCATTTTCGGCACGACTGACAAGCTCAAGATTGTTCCGGTCAGCTGGGCACAGCGCTTTCCATCGATTCAGTCCGGCGACATTGATATCATCATCAAGGTAACCGGCTGGACGATGGGCCGTGATACCGAGCTTGGCCTGCAATTCAGCCGTCCCTACTTCCTCGGCGCGACACAGCTGATGGCGAGCAAAGCCAGCGGTGCAAAAAAGGCCAAAGACCTTGATGGCGCAGTGCTGTGCATGGCTGCCGGCACATCGACTGAACGCATTACCGCGGACTATCTCGCAAGCATCGGCATCAAATACAAAACGATCTCATTCGAAAAGAGTGAGGAGATGCGCTCGGCGTACTTTGCCGGCCGTTGCGATGCGTTTGCCGGATGGGGCCCAAACCTTGCGATCACGCGCACAAAGGCAAAAAATCCGGATGACCATCTTATTCTGCCAGACGTCATGGCGGTTGAACCCGAGTCGGCCGCGATGCGCCAGGGCGATGATCAATGGGTGGACGTTTTCAACTGGATGATGACGGCGCTCTGGGTTGCTGAGCAACACGGCATCACGTCGGACAACGTTGACGAAATCGCCAAGAAGCCGCCGAACCCCTCGGTTGGCAGAATGCTCGGCGCGTCGCCTGGTTTCGGCAAGCGGCTCGGTCTTCGTGACACGTGGGCGCGTGAGATGATCAAATCCGTTGGCAACTACAAGCAGATCTTTGATCGCACGCTTGGCGACAAGTCACCTTACAAACTCGAGCGCGGACCGAACAACCTGTTGGCGAATGGTGGCGCGTTCTATCCGTTGATCATCGACTGATCCTTTCCGCATTCAATTGGATGTACGCAGCCGACCAGGTCGAATGCGACCTGGTCGGGCTCAACATGTTCGGATCAGCATGACCTCCGTTATCCATAGTCAGAAGGTTCGCAACTATGTGCTGCAGGCGGCGGTGCTGATTGTCGTTGTCGGCATCCTGTCTTTTTTCGTTTTGACCGCTCGGCAGAACCTTGCCGACCAGGGCATTACCAGCGGCTTCGATTTCCTGTTTCGCTCCACCGGCTGGGATATCTCGTTTTCCCTGATGGACTACACGGTCCGCGACCCTTACTGGCGGGCGCTGCTGATCGGATTTGAAAACACGCTGATCGTCGGCTTGCTCGGACTTTTCTTTGCAACCATTTTCGGAACGCTGATCGGCATTGCCCGCGTGACGCCCAATCCATTGTTGCGCGGCCTGGGGACGATCTACGTCGAGATTTTCCGGAACGTTCCGCTCATACTGCAAGGGCTCTTCTGGTATTCGGTGGCAACGCATTTGCCCCATCCCAAGCGCGCGATCATGCTTGGCGACTCAATCTTCATTTCCGGGCGCGGCATTAATATGCCGTTCGTTGAGATGTCACATGGCACGTTCCTGTTCAGCCTGTCGTGCTTTCTGATTGCCGGATTGATCATCGTGTTTGCCCCGAAGGCCGGCTTGTTTCGTACCCGCCAGTCGCGCTCGTACTTCCGCTGGCTGATCCTTGTTCTGGCAACGGTGCTGGCGTGCGCTGCGATCTATGCCAATCACGATCCCAAGGTTGGTCTGTTCACGTCGCCTGAGCTTCGCGGGTTTCGGTTCGTCGGCGGTGTTCAAATTCCGCCGGAGTTTCTCGCTCTTCTCGTCGCGATCACGTTTTTCGGCAGCGGCTATATTGCCGAAATCGTTCGTGGCGGCCTGCTATCGGTCAACAAAGGCAGCCTCGAGGCCGCCGAAGCGCTCGGTTTGAGGCCGTGGGAGGTGTACTGGTATGTACGCATCCCACTTGCGCTGCGCGCTGTGATGCCGCCCATGGGCAATCAGTTTGTCTGGCTCATGAAAGCGACCACCATCGGCATCGCGATCGGCTTCAGCGACCTCTTCGCGATCAGCTCGACGTCGATCAATCAAAGCGGGCAAAGTCTGGAAATTCTATTCATCATGATGGCCGGCTTCCTGCTGATCAATTACACGATCGGCTCCATCATGAACGCCATCAACCGTGCCATCGCGATCAAAGGCTTCGATACGAACAAGAGATGAAGCCAATGAAGGTCAGCCCGAACAGCCGGCGTGAAAGAACGAGCGAATGAGTCAGGAGAGCATAGCTGATGCCGCCATCGCCTACGAGCGAAAGCCATTTGCCGTGCGGTTGAGCAAGCAGCTTTTCGGAACCTGGTACGATGCGCTCATCACTCTTCTCTGTATCGCGTTTCTCGTCTGGCTGGTGCCGCCGCTGCTCAATTGGGCTGCCTTCGATGCCATATGGTCGAAACACGATGCCAAGCAGTGCACGCCAGATGCCGGTGCCTGTTGGGCGGTGATCCATGCGCGCTGGCGGCTCATCCTGTTTGGGCTGTTCCCATACGAGGAGCATTGGCGGTCGGGGCTCGCTTGCCTGACCATTGTGGTTGTCGTCGTTCTGTCCTGCCTGCCACGATTCTGGACGGCCACCCGATTGGGCCTGCTTTGGGTATCGGGGTTTGTGATCTTCTACATTCTGATGCGTGGCGGCATCTTGTGGCTGAGCCCGATAACAACGGAACGGTGGGGCGGTCTGGCGCTGACGATCTTTATCTTTGCCTCGGTCTGCCTCATTGGCATGCCGCTTGCGATTTTCCTGGCCCTCGCCCGGCAATCCGAATTGCCGGTGATAAGCTGGCTTGCCGCGTTGCTCATCGATTTTACGCGCTCGCTGCCGCTGCTGACGATCCTGTTCACGGCTGCGGTCGTCATGCCGTTCGCCCTGCCGGACTGGCTGCAGGGTGACAAACTCTATCGGGTGATCCTGGCCTTTGCGGTGTTCTTTGCGGCCTATCAGGCCGAAATCATTCGCGGCGGCATGCAGGCCATCCCGACGGGTCAGTCAGAAGCAGCCATCGCGCTTGGTCTGGGTTATTGGCACCGCACCTGGCACATTCTGATCCCGCAAGCCTTTCGCAATTCACTCCCGGCGACCATCAATCAGTTCGTCATTTCCTTCAAGGAAACATCCATCGTCATCATCATTGGCTTCTTTGAAGTGCTGGCATCGGGCAATGCAGCTTTCGGCTCCGGTGAGTGGACGCATGCCTATGTCGAAGTGTA
>JBPCVZ010000091.1:0-2582 GCA_051010015.1 Hyphomicrobiaceae bacterium | reverse complement strand
CGCTGGGCGTGCGGCAACCGTGTCCTGCTCGGCGATGCCGCCCACACCGCGCACTTCTCGATCGGATCAGGTACACGGCTCGCCATGGAAGACGCTATCGCCCTCGCCGGCGCCATCGCCGACCATGAGGTCCTGGAGGATGCGTTGACCGCTTTCCAAGCCGAGCGTATCCCGATCGCCGAAAAGATAGTGACAGCGGCCAACACATCAGCTGCATGGTATGATCGCTTCGCGAGCCAGATGTCTGTGGCCCCCCTGGATTTCGCGTTCGACTACATCACGCGTTCCGGCCGGGTCGACATGAAACGGCTGCGGCAGCTTTCCCCCGATTTTATGACGGCTTATGAGGCACACAAAGCGGAGGCGCCGTGATCAAGATCATCGACCCCGTCGGGAATGACACGCCCGGTGCGCGCGAAATCGGTTTCGACAAAACCGCACACGGCAACGCCAGCTCCGTGCTGTTTGACAATCTGGCGCGCAATCCCGATGCCCAGGCCATCACCGGACCGATGGGCACGCGCACCTATGCCGAACTCTGCGCCGAGGCCGCACAATGGGGCAACGCCTTCCAAGCATTCGGCTTGCAAATCGGCGATCGCATTGCATTTTTCACCGACGACACACCGGCCTACGTTGCGGCATTTTTCGGAGCCGTTCGAGGCGGATTCGTACCTGTCCTCCTCAACACCCAGTCGCCGCCTGATCTGCTGCAATACTATCTCTCCGATAGCGGCGCAGGACTGGCATTGTGCGATGCGGCATTTCTCGAAACATTCTCCAGCAATGCCGTGCGCGACACGGCATTGCAGCGCGTCGTGGTCGTCAACGGCGACGGGACGCTCAAGGGTGATAGCCTAAAGCAGGATGCAGCCGCATTCCGCGCAGGCCACGCCTTGCAATTGAGTTGCGCCGATACCGGCCCCGACGACATGGCCTTCTGGATGTACTCATCCGGCTCAACCGGCCGCCCGAAAGGCATCGTCCACCTCCAGCACGACATGGCCTATACCACCGCGTCTTACGCAGCCAACATCCTTTTTCTGCAGGCCGGCGATCTGTGCTTCTCGATCCCTAAAATGTTCTTCGCATATGGTTTCGGCAACACCGTCACATTTCCATTTTCAGTTGGCGCCTCCAGCCTCCTTATGCCGGGACGACCCGAACCCGCCCGCATTCTGGAACTCATCGAGACCTACCGACCGAGTGTCCTCTTCGGACTTCCAACCTTGTTCACCGCGCTGTGTCGGGCACCGGACGCACATACACGCGATCTGTCCAGTCTGCGCCACTCGGTCTCAGCAGCCGAGACCCTGTCGGAAGAAGTCTACAACAGCTGGAAAGCGCTCACCGGACACGAAACCGTCGAAGGTCTCGGCTCGACGGAGTTGCTGCACATCTACCTTTCCAACACCCTTGCCGAGCAGCGCCTCGGTTCAGCCGGCAAGCGGGTACCGGGCTACGAAGTCACGCTGCGCGATAGCGATGGCAATGCGACCCCGCCCGGTGTCGAAGGTGTCATGTGGGTGCGTGGCCACTCCTCGGCACCGCTTTACTGGAACCGGCCCGACAATACCGCCGAGACCATGCGCGGCGACTGGATATACACGGGCGACCGGTTTCTGGAGCGCGACGGATTCTATTATTTCCAGGGGCGTGCCGATGATCTCGTCAAGGTATCCGGCCAGTGGGTCTGGCCGCTCGAAGTCGAGCGCTGCCTCGCCGAGCATCACGTCGTCCACGAATGCGCCGTAATCGCAGAAACGATGGCCGATAAACGAACAACATTGCGGGCGGTCGTCCGCCTGCGCGATGGCGAGAGCGGCGGCGATGAACAGGCCCGCCGCTTGCAGGACTACGTCAAACAGACATTGCAACCACACAAATATCCGCGCATCGTTGAGTTTGTCGATGACATAGCGAAGACGGGCACGGGCAAGATCGATCGTCAGGCCCTGAAGCGTGCCGCCGTCCGCGAAGGAGATCAACCATGAGCACTGCGCCAGCCGAGACACCCGAGCGAATAGCGTTCTACGAGCGCATTGACAAAGACAACCTCACACCGCTGTGGAGCGTGCTCGGTGACCTGGTAACGCCCGAACCAAAGTCCGGCTGCCAGCCCTACAGCTGGAAATTCGACACGGTCCGCGAAGCGATGATGGAAGCCGGCGGATTGATCACTGCCAAGGAAGCAGAACGCCGCGTCCTGATCTACGAAAATCCGGGACTGCGCGGCCAGTCGCGCATCACGACATCCCTCTATGCCGGCGTTCAGCTTGTCCTGCCCGGCGAGGTCGCGCCGGCGCACCGCCACACCCAGTCAGCGCTGCGTTTCGTGCTCGAAGGTTCCGGCGCACACACGGCCGTCAACGGTGAGAAAACCGTCATGGAGTACGGCGATTTTGTCATCACCCCGCCGATGAGCTGGCACGACCACGGCAACGAAACCGAAAACCCAATGTTCTGGCTCGACGGCCTCGATATCCCGTTGGTCTCGTTTCTCGACGCCTCGTTCGCTGAGAGCCTTGGCGAGGACGAGCAGCCCGTTACCCGCAATACCGGGCAAAGCTATGCCGAGTACG
>JBPCVZ010000090.1:0-13216 GCA_051010015.1 Hyphomicrobiaceae bacterium | reverse complement strand
AATTGGCGCGAGAGATCGCGGACAACACCTCGCAGGTTTCGGTGGCACTCATTCGACAAATGATGTGGCGCATGGCCAGCGCTGATCACCCGATGTCGGCGCACCGGATCGACTCGCGTTTGATGCAGGAAACCGGACGCGCAGCTGATGCACACGAGGGCATCGAGTCCTTCCTCCAGAAGAGACCCGCGCGGTTTCCCCAAAAGGTCAGCCGCGACATGCCGCCGAGTTATCCTTGGTGGAATGAACCTGGTTTTGATTAGAAACGTCTAAAGCAGAGAATTCGGTTCGCATCGACATCGAGCACTGCCGTGGCTTGATTGCAATGGCGGTACTATCCTGCGGTGCTGATCGCTCACTGGTGAACGAGCGTGTTCTGCAAATCGAGAACGTTGGTCGTGATAGGAAAGGATCGAATTCCCAAATCTTCTCCCTGTTAAAGGCCTAGAGCATTGTTTGCTTGCTGTTTAATTGGTCATGCGGCCGCGACCGATCATCTCGTCGAGTCCGGCACACAGGATTGCGTTGAACGTTTCGGGAACTTCCACGTTCGAAAAGTGACGTTGCTCTTCTATCACTTCGAGCTTCGAGCCAGCGATGCGATCACAGATTTCGCGTGACTTCTTGATCGGGGTCACCGGATCGGCGCCGGCGGCAATGATGTGCGTCGGGCATGAAATCTGTTGAAGGTGATCGCGGTAAGCCAGATCGGCAACGGCAGACGTACCACCGAGATATCCTGGCACCTTAGTGCGGACGAAGACGTCGCGAACGGTTTCGTAATCGTCTCCTCCGGTATCAACGAATGCATCCGTGAACCAGAGCCTCTTTGTCATGTCCCATATAGGTCCCATCCCACCGCGTTGGGCGACGGCTTGTCGTTCAGCGACCCAGCCACGGTACCATTCATCTGCTTGCGACGTCGTATTGCAGAGCGTTAACGTTGAAACCCGGTTGGGATGATGAATGCCGAGCCCTTGACCGATCATGCCACCGGTCGAAATACCCACCCAATGCACTTTGTCGAGCCCAAGGACATCCATCAAACCAATTGCATCGGACACGAACTGGTCGAGTGTGTAGGGGCCCTGCGGCGCATCCGTATCACCATGTCCACGCCAGTCGTAGCGCAACAGCCGATAGCGGCCGGCGAGTGCGGGCACCTGCAGGTCCCAGATACGATGACTGGTCCCCATTGCATGCGCCATCATGACAACCGGTCCGTCGGCGACGCCATCCCAGCGGTAGGCGATATTGATGTCGCCGACGCGCTGTGTTTCGAGCTTGGTATCGAGTAAATTCATGAGGCGGCCTCTTTGCCAAGACGCTCATAGCGTACCAGCACCTTACCAGTGAATTTGCCCGACAGCATGCCACGCAATGCGTCGGGTGTTGACTCAAAGCCAACGACTTCATCGTGTTGAGCATGTATTACGCCTTGCCGACAAAGCGCTTGCATGCGTTCGCGTGCAAATGTCCAGCGCTCCGGATAAGAGTAGCGCGAAAAGCCTTGGATCGAGGCTTCGCGTGCCCACAGCTGACGCATATTGACGGGATCAATATCCGGGCGATCACTGTTGTTGGATGCCGTTCGACCGACGATCAACACCTTGGCGTACATCGCAAGGTTAGCGAATACGGCATCGGCGATCGCTCCACCGACGGTCTCGAAAACCAGGTTCGCACCATCTGGCAGCACTTCGGAAAGTTGTTCGCCAAATGCGTCACTTCGATAGTCGACGCAGGCATCAGCACCAAGCTTCTCAACGACATGACGACATTTCTCTACCCCACCAGCTACGCCAACGACATGCATTGAGGCAAGCTTGCCCAGTTGCACGGCATAGCTGCCAACTGAGCCCGCTGCGGAGGTGACGACGAGTGTTTGACCGGGCATTGGACGACCGAATAGGTCCATGGCGCAATAAGCTGTCAATCCTGGCGAACTCAGTGCTGTCAACCACAGTGTAGGGGAGAATTCATTCGAAACCGGCATCAATTGTTCCGGTTTGGCGACAGCATACTCTTGCCAACCCAAGCGGGCAGTCACTAGTTGCCCGACGGTATGCGAACCGGCGACCGAGGCACCGGTCTCGACAATTTCACCCAGAACATCGCAATCTATGAGTTGACCGATCTCGAATGGCTGAGTGTAGTTCCGGAAATCTTTGAGGCGTTGCCCTTGCCAGGGTGACAAGGCAACATAGCCAATTCGGACCCGTACTTCATCGGCGCCAAGATCTGGATGCGCCGCGTGATCGATTTCGAAGTTGTCTGCTTCGGGAAGATCGACGGGGCGCGACTTTAGAACGAACCGTCGATTGACTGGTGGCAAAGATTGCATGATCTTTTTCGAGCTGGTTTGGGGTGGTTGGTGGCAGCTAAGAATAACTGAAACTGTGAGGGAGCGTCGTTTGGAATGTCTCCATCACATCTCCTGCAGTCGTAACGCCCAGCACCCGTGGAAGTTCGCGGCCTTTCGATCGCATCAATTCGATCTTGTTGACGATTTCTGGATCTTGGCGGTTTGTACTTGATAACCTCCCGGCCAGCCGGACTAGTGTTGAAATGCTAGCTCTTGCCCGTTGCTTGGCCAATCCATGGCCACCAGTCGGCCGCCCGCCGACAAGGTGACGTAGGCCTCTTTCCTTCCAGTTACGTCAAAGCAAACGTTGGTCGGCATCAGATCGGGCATCTCGACGCGGTGTGATGATGTGCCATCCGCCGAGATGACCTGCAGACCATGTGGTATCGATGCGACGCACACATGACCGCGTGCATCAACGGCAAGAGAGTCGAGCAGGCAGTAGCCCGGCGGATTGGCGAGCAGGCGCCCACGGACCCAAGGCGCCGGGCCCTCGATCCGCGCAATTGAACCTGGCGCATCTATTGTGAACGCCCACAATCGACCGGCATGCGTCTCGGCGACATAAAGATGCCGTCCGTCGGGTGACAGCCCAATCCCGTTGGGGCTTTCCAACGGAGCTATCACCCGCTTAATCGATGTTCCGTCGGCAGCCGCATGGAAGACTGCCCCGAGATCCCGCGAAAGCCGGCGCAGCTTGCCATGATCGGTGAACCAAAAACCGCCAGCCGTGTCAAAGACGATGTCGTTCGGCGCCTTCAGCGGCGCGCCATCGCATTCAGTGTAAAGCCTTTCGACCTTGCCGCTATCGAGATCAACGGCATCGATCCATCCCGTTGTGTCATCGTCATCGTCTGTTGGGGCTGGCAGTAGTAGACCACTCCGCTCGACGAAGCGCATGCCGCCGTTGTTGCATACGAAGAGGCGGCCGTCGGGCCCAAAAGCTGCACCGTTGGGGCCGCCGCCTGTCTCGACAATCACCGTCTTCTCGCCGCTTGGCCCAACGCGTGTCAGCCGGCCAGCTTCGATTTCGACGACGATGATCGAACCATCGCGGCACGCAACCGGGCCTTCCGGGAAGCGCAGATCGTTCGCGATTTCTCGAATGTTCATGCACGATATCCCAGTCTTGATGTCGAGATGTAGCCGAGACACTGAACGATAAAGCCCCTGAGCATAAAGCTTTTCCAGCGCTAGGTCGCGAAGCCTTCAAGCAGCCGTAGTGCTATTTCAAAGCCGGCATGCGAGTGTCATACTTTGCCATCCAATTGGCTTGGCGCCAAACGGGTCATCTCACTCTGGCGTCTCCCTGTGCGCGATGGGAAAGGACGAACGCTATGGAATTCGGTTTACTTCTCACTTCACATCCCGATCCCAAATCAGAGCCCTATCCGCACCAGGCCATTCACGCACGAGTGACGCAGGAAGTTGTCGAGGCCGAAGCGCTTGGATTCGATAGCGTTTGGATTGCCGAGCATCACTTTTCCAACAAATACGGCATCCTGCCCGACCCGTTCAGCTACCTAGCCTATCTTGCCGCGAAAACGACCAAGATCAAGCTCGGTGCAGCCGTCATGGTCGTGCCGCTGCATCACCCGTTGCGCATTGTCGAGAATGCTGCCTTCGTCGATATTCTCAGCGATGGACGGTTTCAGTTGGGGCTTGGATCGGGTTACCGGCCGTATGAGTACGAAGGGCTCGGCGTCGATTTTGAGACCCGCCGCGAGCGCCAAGCGGAAGCTATTCCACTGATCCTCGACGGCTTTCACAAGAAACGTATTTCCGCGAATGGCAAGTACTTCCAGTTCTCCATTGGTGAGGCCTACGAGATATTTCCGCAACCGATCCAACAACCGCATCCGCCATTTTACATGGGGGCTGGGACGGAGGGTTCGATGAAGATTGCCGCCGAGAACGGTTTCGGACTCATGCAGTCATCTCTGCCGTCGGTTGAGAAGATCGGCGAAAACATCAACTGGTACCGCCGCCATATGAAGAATGCGCCAGACCCGCTCAACAAGAACCCCGCTTTCGGTCGGGTCGATGTCGTGCGCATGGTCTATGTCGCGCCGACCGACGCCCAGGCCAAGTCAGAAAGCGAGGCCGGCATAACGCATCATATGAAAACGTTCATGTCCGGCGTGAACGCCGGCGGTTATCTGGGCGACGTTACTGAAAAGAGCAGTGAAGATGAGTTTGCCTATGACAAACTTGCCGAAACGACCCTTCTACATGGTTCGCCCGAAACCGTCATCCGTCGGATCGAAGAGTTTCGCGCGGTTGGCGTGACGTCCATCATGCTTCACTATCCACCATACTACGGCCAGCAGCAGACGATCGATATGCTCCGGCTCTTTGCCAAGGAGGTTCTGCCACACGTGCAAGGGACCATCGATATCGAGGCAGCGCGCAGTCACGCCGCCGAATGATCGGCCGGGGCGCGCCGGAAAAGGCGAGTGTGATGCATGGCTTGGGGTGAAATTACCGAGGAAGGCATTGCGGCCGCGGCAGCGCTGATCGGCCAGCCGCTTCGTCGTTCGCGCATGCAATGGATCGAAACGGCTACACGCGACGCGATACGTCATTTTGCCTGGGGCATTGGTGACAACAATCCGTTGTGGCTCGACCCGGCCTATGCCCAGGTCTCCCCAGCCGGCGGCCTAGTTGGGCCGCCTTGCATGCTGTACGGCGTCGATTCGACGATCGTTGCACCGAAACTGCCCGGTGTGCAGTGGGTCTACGCCGGTACAGAGTGGACTTGGATTGAGCCGATCCGTCTTGATGACTGTTTCACAGTCGAAGCTCGGTTGCTCGGCCAGGAAGAAAAATCAGGACGCCGCTTCTCGCGCTGGCTGCTGCAAACCGGGGAAGTTCGCTACGTCAACCAGCATGGTCGGGTGGTCGCGACAGCGCTTGGCAAATGCGCACGGACACCGCGGGTGCGGCACAACAAGAGCAGTGACAGTCAACATGGTGACGAGACGCCCGTCGCCGAGCCGCAGCAGTACACGGCAAAAGAACTGGACAACATCGAACGCGCCGTGCTTGCCGAACACCGGCGTGGTGCCGAGCCACTCTACTGGGAAGACGTTGTTGTCGGCGATGACGTACCGCCGGTTATCAAGGGGCCACTTTCGGTCATCGACATCCTTGCCTGGTATTCCGCGACGCAGGGTGCCTTGCACTACGGTGGCGCGCACGGTGATGCGATCCGCTATCGCCGCCGGCATGACGATTATCACATCAATCCCAAAACCGGTGCCAAGGACGCCGCCGGGCGCGGCCATCTCGAAGCTTCGACCGGCCGTGATGTCGGCATGGAAGGCGCCTACGATATCGGACCGCAGCGGATTTCCTGGGCTCAGCATATGCTGACCAACTGGATCGGCGATCACGGTTTCTTGCACAAGCTCGCCGTGTCGGTGCGCCGGCCGAACCTGGTTGGCGATACGATATGGTGGCGCGGTAAGGTGACAGGCAAGCGCATGCTGGAAAGCGTCCACCTTGTCGACATAGATGTCGAAGCGAAATGCCAACGTGATGTCTCGTCGGCACACGGCTCGGCCGTCGTCGCACTGCCGTCGCGCGCGCACGGGCCTGTGGCGTATCCTCTGCCGATTCCGACGGACGCGGCTTGACATGGCGACGAACCGCTCAATTCCAATTGAAGCGGCCGCCCGCATTGGTGTCGAAGCGAACAATAGATCCAGCCATTTCGCCGGATACTGGTTGGAGTTGCTCACGGGCCACCGCCCGTGGAGCAGGTCTGGCGCCGATATCCTTATTTCCGGTGCAACCGGTGCCACTCGTGACGACGATACACGATCCAACATCCGCCTCTGGGACTATCAGGTCGGCCACGACGGTGGTGGCGTCCTGGCGAGTGCGATATCCGGTGCGGCCACCGTGATCGGCCGAGCCGATGGACCACCTGTTCCACTGCCGGTGGAAATGCCGGCGAAATGGTGTGGCGCCCACGGTGCGATGCTCGCCTTGGCCGAATGCTGGCGTCCATCGAGCACTATTTCACAGCCGGTACGGTACGATGTCTCCGCGGCGGACATACTGCGTGCCTTTTGCCTGCAGAACTCCGGCGGGCCGGCCGAGATGGCGCACAGCTGGCGGCGCAACGGTCGTCTATGCATTGACCACGGCGGCATCTTCCCGATGGGCTTCTTCGCCTGCAAGGACGGGCATGTCGCCATTCTCGGGCGTTCGCGTCGTGACTGGAAAAATATCCAGGCCGCCATCGGTCAACCGGCTTGGGCTGGTGAAGCTGACTTCGAGGACCCGTTCGCTGTCGCACGCAACAGCGCGCCGGCGGACGCCTTGCTCGAGGTGACGCTTGCGCGCTTCACGCGAGATGAACTACTCGATCGTGGCCTTGCCCATGGCGCCGTGATTGCGCCGGTTTATACCCAGCCGGAGGCCGTAGCCAAAGGTGTTTTCCGGCCGGGTTTCATGGCTGACGGCAATCCCGCAATGCCGTTTGTTGTTGCGCAGACCGGCGGCCACGGGGCAGTAGCTCCCATATCGCAGCAGGCTCCGCATCCGACGCAACCGCTTGCCGGCCTGCGCGTTATAGAGCTTGCGTGGATCTGGTCCGGGCCAATGGTCGGTCAGATGCTTGCTGATCTCGGCGCCGAGGTCATCAAGGTCGAAAGTGCCACCCGTTTCGACCTCTACCGTACGCGCGGATTCGAGGCGATGCGGGGCAAGATGGACGAGGCGACGCGCATTGAGTCATCGCTCTATTTTCACAGCCTCAACCGCAACAAGATCGGCCTGTCGATTGATTTGAAATCAGCCGAGGGCCGAGACGCCTTGCTTGATCTCGCGGCGACGTCGCACCTGATCATCGAGAACTTTACCGTTGGCACCCTCGAGCGCCTCAGCCTTGGTTCGGCGGCGCTTGCCGATGCCAATCCATCTCTCGTCCAACTGTCCATGAGCGGCCCCGGCCGTGGCTCCGCCGTCGAAGATCTTCGCTCGTACGGTTTGGTGCTGAGCGCACTCGCAGGGGCGGAGGCGCACATTACGGCGGACGGCGAGTTCGTTGGCTCCCCAACCTTCTCGATCAGCGACCCCAATGCGGCGCTGTTCGCGACGCTGGCAGCACTTGCCGGTGTTCTCAGTGCGCGCGAATGCGGCCGTGGCATGACGGTAGACCTTTCTCAGATCGAAGCTGCCGCAGCACTTGCCGGGACCCCCGCCCAATCCCCTGATGTAGAGGTGCAAGGCCTCGACGACGATCACTACACCATGCGCGAACGCGGGCGACCATGCCGTGCTCCCGTCCTCGACCTTCAAGACACCGATGACGCAGCGGAGTTCGCTGATTGTCCTGGTTGGATAATGGCGAACCATCCGGTGACCGGCCCCGAGCAACTCGTCGCCGCGCCCTGGCGTGTTGCCGGCCAACGACCGCCATTGCATTGCACCGCACCGCTTCTGGGCAGCGGTAATCGCTATGTTCTAGACAATATTCTTGGATGGGCCGACGAGCGGATCGATGCGTTATCAAGACCTTGAGGGAGCGACGAAGAGAGGCGACATGACGGATATCAAAATCATGGGTCAGACGCCCCATGCCACGACCCTGCGTGAACTCATATCGCTGCGTGCCGCCTATGGCGACAAGCCCTACCTGATCTGCCGTGACGAAGTGCTCACCTACGCCGAGGCCGATCGGCGCTCGAACCAGGTCGCCAATCAACTGCGCGCGCACGGTATCGAGAAAGGCGATGTGGTTGCCACCTTCATGTACAACGCCGTCGAGCAGGCCTTGCTGTGGTTCGGGTGCGCCAAGCTCGGTGCGGTCTATGCGGCACTCAACGTTTCCCTTGCCAAGGACGACCTCGCCTACAGCCTCAACGATACCGGCGCCAAGATGCTTGTCGTCGACGAGGAGCTTGCCGAGACGTTTGTCGCGTCGCTGCCGCAGTTGCAGCTTGATCCCGACGTGTTCGTCCATGGTGACCCTGGCATCGTCGATGGTGCCCGACCTCTTGCGGAACTGCTGAACGGCAGCGCGGCGCTTCCTGAAGCCGACGTTAGCCCGACCGATCCGATGTGCATCGTCTACACCGGCGGCAGTACGAGCATGCCGAAAGGCGTACTTGTTTCGCATCTCTACTATATCGGTGCCGCGGTCCGCTATCAGGAGATCTCGGAGGCGACCGATCAGGATGTTCATTTCGCCAACTCGCACTTCTTCCATATCGGTGGACAGCAATTCGCGATCACCGGTCCTCTCTATTGTGGCATGACCGGCGTGATGGAGAAGTGGTTCAGCGCCAGCAGGTATTGGTCGATTATTCGCAGATACGGTGTCACGATCATCGACCCGCTGGGCACGATGATGTCCGTGCTGCTGCTGGCAGAGCCGTCAGGCCAGGACGGTGACCACAAAGTGCGTGTCGGCGTCGGTATTGCCGCCGGACAGGTGCGCAAGGATCTGCGCGATGAGTTCGAATCGCGCTTCGGCATTCCCATGCTCGAGGTCTATGCGATGACCGAGATGGGGGTTCTGCTGTGCAGCGAACGTCTCCATGACAGGCGCAACGGCTCATGTGGCCGGCCGCATGGCTGGGCCGAGGTGATGATCGCCGACGCGGATGACAATCCGCTGCCCGCCAACACGACCGGCCATATCCTTTTGCGCCCGACGGTGCCCAATACCTACATGATGAGCTACATCAACAAGCCAACCGAAACGCTCGCTGCCTGGCGCAACCTCTGGTATCACTCCGGCGATCTCGGCTATCTCGACGACGATGGCTATGTCCATTTCGTCGGTCGCGAAGCCCACTGGATCCGACGGCGCGGCGAGAACGTTTCCGCATTCGAAGTCGAGAAATCCATCACGTCGCATCCCGGCATCCAAGACTGCGCCGCTATCGGCGTACCGTCGGAGCTTGGCGAAGAGGATATCAAGGCCTACGTGCAACTCGTCGACGGTGGTGATCCGATCCCGCCGGAGGATGTCATCGCCTGGTGCAAGGAGCGTATCGCCTTCTTCAAGGTGCCGCGCTACGTCGAGTTCGTTACCGCGTTCCCGCGCACGATGACCAAAAACGAAATCGCCCGCCATGAACTTCGCGCGCGCGGCATCGGCGATGCCTGGGACAGCAATGGTGGTGCTTAGTTCAGCTGGAGCGCTCAGCTAGGATCGGTGCTTTTCGACCCTGGCGGCAGGCCGCGCTCGATCAGGCGGTTTAGGCGTTCGGCAAACGCAGCTGGATCCTTGGGGATTTCGCCATCCAGAATTTGCGCCTGATCGAACAACAGGCTTGCGAGATCCGTAACATCTCCTTCCTTGCCACCCGTTTTGGCGTCCGCGATCGCGCGGACGAGACGGTGTTTCATGTTGAGTTCGAGAATCGGGAGAGATGCTGGAACCTGATTGCCGGGCGCGAGGATGCGCTCGAGACGACGGTCCGGCCCCCGCTGGTCGGCGACGAGACAGGCTGGACTATCGGTCAAGCGCTTTGATGCGCGGACATCTGATACACGCTCTTCCAGCGTTGCCTTGACCGCGGCGAGTACCACAGCGTCATCGACGGCATTTGCCTCCTGTTCGGCCGCCGCCGCGTCGGATGTCTCGTCAAGCAGCGGGACAAGATCAAAATTGACGTCGCCCTGACTGAGTGACTTGAGCGGCTTGCCTTCGTAATCGAGCTGAACGGTTGTCCAAAACGCATCGACGTGATCGGTCAGGAAGAGGACTTCGAGGCCTCGCGCCCTGGCCGCCTCGAGCACGGGATTCGACTTGAGCTGATCGACGTTGTCGCCCAGCAGGTAATAGATTTCGGTCTGATTGGGCCTCAGATTTTCCGCGTACTCTTTCAAAGAGCGCAGTTGATCGGACGCACTTGATGTGAACCGCGATAGCATGAGGAGGCGCTCGCGGCGCTCAGCGTCTTCGTAGATGCCCTCTTTGATAACGGCCCCAAAAGTTTCCCAAACCTTGGCGAAGGTCTCGCTGTCCTTGTCAGCAAGCCGCTCGAGTTCGGTAAGGACGCGTCCCGTTACGGCACTGCGGATGGCGGCCACCAGCGGATTGTTCTGGAGCATTTCCCGCGAGACATTGAGTGGCAGGTCTTCGCTGTCGATGACGCCGCGCACGAACCTGAGGTAGGCCGGCAGCAGTTCTGCATCATCGGTGATGTAGACGCGCCGGACGTAGAGCTTGACCAACCCTTTGCGGCCTTGATCGAAGAGGTCGAATGGCCGCTGCGACGGCACGAACAGCAGGACAGCATAGGCCTGGCGGCCTTCGGCCTTGTAATGGAGGGTTAAGGCCGGTTCATCGAAAGCATGTGCAAGCGTGCGGTAGGCCTCCGCGTAGTCTTCGTCCTTCAGCTCAGACTTGGGTCGTTGCCAGATGGCACTTGCCGTGTTGACCTGCCTGGCTTCACCTTCGGCATCGACGAGTTCGATGGGAAATTGGATGTGGTCTGAATAAAGCCGTACGATACGTTCGATGGTGTGGGGCTCGAGGTAGTCATGCGCGTCAGCCTTGAGATGCAGCTTGATCACCGTACCACGTTGGATGTCCTTGGACTGCTCGTCGTTCGCCGGCGCGATGTCGAAGCCGACATCCCCCGAGGACGCCCAAACCCACGCTTCTTCGCTGCCCGCACGTCGGCTCAGCACCTCAATTCGGTCTGCAACCATGAAAGCCGAGTAGAAGCCGACCCCAAACTGTCCGATCAGTCCGGACCCGTCCTTGGCTTCCGCGAGTTGCTCGACGAACGCTTTGGTGCCGGATCGGGCAATCGTGCCGAGATTTTCGATCAGTTCATCGTGTGACATGCCGATGCCCGTATCGGTGATCGTCAGGACACCTGCATCCTTGTCCGGAATGATGCGGATCGACGGTGGCCCGGTTTCACCCAGCAGGGCCTCATTGGAAATCGCTTCGTAGCGCAACTTGTCGCAGGCATCGGATGCGTTTGAAATCATCTCCCGCAGGAAGATCTCGGTCTCGGAATAGACCGAATGGACCATGAGCTTGAGAAGCTGCGCGACTTCGGCCTGGAATGGCTGTTGATCGGGGTTGGATGCGGCTTTATCGTTCATGCTCTCTTCTCTGCTAGCGTCTCAAATTGCCTTGAATCGAATGGCAGCGACCGGGAACCCGGGGCCGATCGCTCACCCTTCAATCATAGTTGGTCCATGGGTTGGCCATGTTCAAGAAATCCGGCACCTCGGTTTCCCGATCCGGGCGAACCAACCGACGGCCTTGACGATAGGTTTGATCGGCGACGAGGCGCTGGGTCGCGTGAACCGTATTTCCATCGTAGTCATGAAAGGCAAAATCACCGGTCTGGAGGTCGAAAATCGCAAGGTCGGCGGGCGCGCCTTCGCGAAGCACGCCGATGCGGTCATCAAGGCCGAGCTTGCGTGCAGGATCGATCGTCGAACGCGCGAAGGTTTCATCGAGGCTCATGCCGCAGGCCATCAACTTTGACATGGTTGTCGGCATATCGAAGACGACGGTGTGACGGTTGGTCGTTGTAAGATCGGTGCTGATATAGTCAGGCCAATAGCCTTGTGCAACGCAGGCCTGCATGATCGGCAGCAGTCCGTGAAAACGATCGAGACCGAGATCGACCTCGATCCCTCGTTCGCGCGCGGCGACGTATTCCGGGCGGACGTTGCCTTTGCCATCGAGGATGTTGGTGGCGCCGCCATGATAGGGATGCGTAATGATGTCGCCGGGGCGCAGGTAGGCAATGACGTCTTCGAACGTCGGCGGGGCCGGCGCGGTGTGGACCATGATGGGCAGATTGACAAGGTCCGCCAGTTCGCGCGCCCGCTGCATGGCGAGCAGGTTTGGCAATCCCGTATAGGCGCGAACCTTGATGCCGACGATGATATCGCGGTTCTTCTCGATCGTTTCGCGCGCCGAGGCGATGTGCAGCAGGCGATCATCATCATTGTCGTGAAAGCCGAGACCGGCGACGCCGTCCGTGGTCTGGCCAATTGCCGAGATGTTGAGGAACGCGAGGATATTGGCCTTGGCCGGTTTTATGACGTACTCGCGGAAGGCGAGGAAGTGGAGCGAACCGGATGAGCCGGCATCGATGAAGGTGGTGGTGCCGGAATCAGGGGCGACGTCATCGACATCGACGCTGAGGAAATGCCCGTAGCGAAAGGCGTGCATGTGGAAATCGATCAGGCCCGGTGCCGCGAGACGGCCGCTGATATCGACGACTTCGGTTTCAGGATCGGCAGCAATCGATGCGGCAATCCGATCGACCTTGCCGCCGCTGACGAGGATATCCTTGGCGACAAAGGTTCGCGCGGCGCCGTCGAAAACCTGGCCGCCAATGAAGAGTGTCTTCCTGCTCATGGCCTAGTCGACCCACTTGACTTCGACCTGTTCGAGTATCTCGTCGGCGAGAGACATGTATTTCTGACCGTCTGCGATACGCGCTTCCGCGCCTTTCTCCTTTTCGGCCGTACCGGCGAGGTCGCTCAGGACGGCTGCGATCTCGGCGCGTTTGACGACCGCAACATTGTCCGTGTCGCCGACGATGAGATCACCGGACTCGACGACGTAACCGCCGATTGAGATGGGCAGGCCGACCTTGCCGGGACCGTTCTTGTGCGGGCCGTTGGGGTTGATGCCCTTTGCGAACATCGCGATATCGAGCGGCTCAAGCCCGTCACGATCGCGCACATGCGTATCCGTGATGAACGCGCGAACACCGCTATTCTGGGCCATGCCCATCATCAGGTCGCCGGTGACCGCGCAATCGTCGAAGGCTTCTCCCTTGACCACCAGCACATCGCCGGGCTGGACGTATTTGAGGGCAACATGCAAGGCGAGATTGTCGGCGG
>JBPCVZ010000089.1:0-9395 GCA_051010015.1 Hyphomicrobiaceae bacterium | reverse complement strand
ACAAATAGGCCTTCGATTCGCGCACCGCCGCCTCCAACGGAAAACCGGCGGCAAGGTGTGCCGCAATCGCTGAACCAAGCGTGCACCCCGTGCCGTGCGTGTTGGACGTATCGATACGGCGGCCCTCAATGACAATGGGCCCGTCGGCGGTGACCAGCACATCGTCGGCGCGATCGCCATCGAAATGGCCGCCTTTCATGAGGACGGCGTTGCACCCTGCCGCACGCAGCGCTTCACCTTGTGCCGTGAGGTCGTCCAGCGTCGTGGCACGGGTGCTGCCTAATAGTTGCGCCGCCTCGTCCATGTTCGGCGTCAGCAACGTCGCAACGCCGAAAAGACGGCTTTTGATCGCAGCAACGGCATCGGGCTCGATGAGCAGGTCACCACTCGTTGCAACCATGACCGGATCGATGACGCTCGGCACCTGAGACTTCGCGAGCTGCGCGGCAACGACCTCGATAATCGCCGCCGTACCGAGCATGCCCGTCTTGACGGCGCCAATCTCAAGATCGTCGAAAACGGAACTGATCTGCTGATCGACAAAGGCCGCGGGCAGCATCTCGACGCCTTGCACACCCGTCGTGTTCTGAGCGGTGATCGCGGTCAGTACAGACGCACCATAAACGCCCAGCGCACTGAACGTCTTGAGGTCCGCCTGAATGCCGGCGCCGCCGGAACTATCCGAGCCGGCAATCGTTAGTGCCTGCGGCCGCTTGCTCATCGATGAAGGTTCCAACCCGGGTGCACCCGCGCAATCCTGAAAGGCGCTAGCGTCCCCGTCCCAAAATTTCTTGTTGCAGCTCATTCGACATGAACGAACCCTCAAGTTCAACCAATACCGGGAAGGTTTCGAGCATCCATTGGCCAACCCACGTCATCGTTCCGGTCAGGAACATGATGCCGGTGATGACCAGCATCGCGCCCATGATCCGCTCAACCGTGGTGAGATGCCTCTTAATCCGCTGTAAAAACGAGAGGAACGGCCGGATCGCAACGGCCGCCAGCACGAATGGTATGCCAAGGCCAAGCGAATAAACGAACAGCAACTGCACGCCACGTGCGACACTATCTTCGCTTGCCGCAACCGCCAGCACCGTCGCCAACACCGGGCCGATACACGGCGTCCAGCCAAACGCGAACGCCAAGCCGATCAGATAAGCCCCGGCCAGACTGGCGCCTTGAACGTTGGCCTCGTAGCGCGCCTCACGGTACAGGAAGGCGATCCGGAACACGCCAAGAAAATGCAGGCCGAACAGGATGATCACGGCGCCGGCAATCTGCGAAAGCGGTTCCTGATAGGACTGGATCAGCTGCCCGAAGGCGGAAGCACCAGCGCCCAGTCCAACAAAGACGGTCGTAAAGCCGAGTACAAAAAAAATCGACCCGAGCACAACACGCCGCCAAACGGCATCGTCCAAGCGGTCGCCGACCGAGACCTGCGAAATCGTCGTTCCGCCAAGATAGCCGAGATAGGGAGGCACCAGCGGCAACACGCATGGGCTGAGAAAACTAATCAGCCCCGCCAGCCCGACACCGAAATAAATATGAGCTTCCAGCATGCGTGCGACGTGCCCTTCACTGATTCTGTCCGTGTTGACCGGATCGTAGCGTTCTGGCCACCGCAAGGCCACTCAACTCCGGTCACAGCCGCGTGCTAGCACACCACACTAGAGCCGCGAGCCTTTAATTGGAACCATTCTGCCGAGGCGGATTTGGTCCGAGATCAAGTTGACCGTCGCAGTGCGTAGCCCAGCTACGGACAAGACGGGACGCGCCGAGATCGGGTCAAATCCGCCCGGCCCATATTCGTGTCGATGTTTCGAACACGAACATCGAATGGGTTCGCAAACGGCGGCCGCCCAGGAAACACCCATGGGCGTCGAACGGCTTGCCCGCAGCACCGATGCGCGCTGCGCCGTTCTCCTGCTGGGCGACTCACCGTTTGCGAACAGAATTGACGCCATCTAAATCTGAAGGGCTCTAGGTTACTACTGCTATTGGCTAGATCAATGGACGCTTGCCGTATTGCTATCGTCGTTGTTTCTAGCCGGATGCGATCTTTTTGCTCAAAAGAGCGGGTTGATCATTTGCTGCGAACCGTTCAGACCGGCCACCGGTCATGAACGTCCACTTGCCCTAGATGAGCAATGGCGGCCGCCCAGTAAACGTATCGAAGTCAACCTTGGCCTTTTCCCCTCGAGCCATTTGCGGTCGTAACATTCCTTCCAGTAGAGTGGGCGTTTGCTGCCATCCGATCTGGCTGCCAAAAGGCGCAAGCTCGCTTGCAACAGGGAAAAGTCATGCGTCTCGAAGGTAAGATCGCCATCATAACTGGAGCCGGGCAAAGACCAGGCGAGGGCGTCGGCAACGGGAGAGCTACGGCGCTTGCTTTTGCCCGCGAAGGCGCAAGCGTACTACTGGCCAATCGAAGCATCGGCTCCGTTGAAGAAACGCGTGATATCATCCGCGGCGAAGGCTTCGACGCTGACTGCATCCAGGTTGATGTCAGCCGTGAAGCGGATTGCTCGACGCTCATCGAGACGGCTGTCGCGAAGCATGGCCGGATTGACATTCTCCACAACAACGCAGGCATCGCGCTCGTCGACGGGAACACCGCCGACATTGAGCAGGCAGACTGGAATGCCAGTCTCGATATAAACCTGACGGGCGCGATGCTTGTCAGCAAGCATGCCCTGCCGGTCATGCGTGCACAGTGCGAGGGGTGCATCACGAACGTGAGCAGCATTGCGGCAATCGCGTCCTATCCCGTGATCGGATACAAAGCTTCGAAGGCGGCGCTCCATGAATTCACGCGCTGGCTCGCCTTCGAAAATGCCGCCTACAACATCCGCTGCAATGTCTTGCAGCTTGGGCTTATCGATACGCCGATCGGTATCGAATACAGCCACGCGGCAAGCGGCAAACCGCGCGATGAAGTACGCAAAGAACGTGCGGAAAGCGTTCCGATGGGGCGGATGGGGACCGCCTGGGAAACAGCGAAGGTGGCACTCTTCCTTGCCTCCGATGACGCATCCTACATTACCGGCGCTGTTCTGCCCGTCGATGGCGGCTTGCACACGCGCGTTGGTTAGCTGTCCGATGACGGCGCCCTGGCCAAGGTTTTGAACTTCTGGTCAACGAGCACTGCCGGCAAACGTATCGTCCTGGTCAAACTAGAACGTCGTTGGTCGGCAACAACCGTCGGCAAGGTCCTCGATGTCATCCTGCCAAAGTCACCTTGAGCAATCGGTCCGGGCCGCTCGATTGCGGCCAGGTCGCTGTGCGTTAGCTTTTGGTGAAGAATTCTTCAACATACTGGCGGATCGTGGTGCAGATGCCTTGACGGTACGGGGCGCGGCAGCGCGCTGGATTTTCGCTGAAGGACTGACCGGCGGAATTTGAGGGACGATGACGCAGTTTGTTCGCGCCAGAGATGTTCAGTGCGTCGTGACGGGCGATCCGGTTGCGCAATGGGCTATGCCGTCCGGTCAGTGGCTGGATATCGCCACCTTCGATCGCGAACACACGCCACACAACACGCTGGTGATCTGCGCGCATCGTGTGCTGCGCTTCGTTGAAGTCCTGCGCTGGCGCAAGCATACCGAATGGTTCGACGACCACGAACTGCGCCAGCACGAAGGCTGGTGCTTTTGTCTTCCGTCGGGCAAGCCGGTTGATGAATTCTCCGAGCCGACGCACTGGATGATAACGCCCGATCTTACCTAGAGCCGCGAGGCACCAGCGGGATCGGCCAGCAGGTTTCGATTGTCGGTTGCGCATGCCCCTATCAGCGCCAGCTTCATCGGCATCCTCATATCGCCAAGGCAAGCGCATCTCGGGCAGTTTCGCAAGCCCGTGAATTTCGAAGTGCGCCGCGGCACTTGCGTTCGACTTGTCGCTCGAGATGCCGGCGAAACTTGTTGATCTTGCGAACGGCCCGCGCTGCTTTCTGGCAGTTGCCACGGCAAACCCTGTTGAAGCCGCGCCGCACCGACCGCTGCGCCTTCGAAATTCCGCGTTGGGCCTTGCCCATCCCTCGATCCGCTTTGCGCAACCCTTTGCGCAATCCGCGGGTTCCTTTGCGCAGCATCTTGCCGGTCTTTCCCCATTTCCGGCTCGCTCTGTCGAGCTTGCGGGTGGCCCGGCCAAGCTGTCGTGTCCCACGGCGCAGGAATTTCAGGCCGATCTTGGCTTTCTTGGCCGCACCGGCTTCGACCGGTGTGGTCGTGACCGGCGCACTCGCAACAGTCATCGTTACGGCTGCACATGCAACAAGGGTGGACGCGACGAGGGCTTTGGCAATCTGGAACACGGGCTTTCTCCGGTAGGCTGAATGCGATGCTGCATGGAACGGTCAATTCGTTCGTCGCGCTGCGCCGGAGAAAGGTTCAAAGGTATTTCATGGAGAAAGGACGGGTGGAGGCGATACCTGCGCTCGCACGGCGAACTAGATGCCAGCGCACAGCTCCGAGACCCGGCCGGATCTGACCAGTTCTCGTGCATCCTCGTAGGCTGGGCCGAAGGCACGGTCCGTGTTCATCCTTGCAATCAGGGCGCGCACGCTCGCCTTGACGTCGCTTAGAGGCGAGGCAAGCTCCAGGCCCTGATGGTCGCATCCTTCAACTGCAGCCAGTAGTTCTGTCGCCAGGATGTTGTTCAGCGTTTCAACCATTGCCGCCAGTCGCCGGGCACCGTGCGTAGCCATGGAGACGTGGTCTTCGTAGTTGACGACGGTTGGCACGCTATCGACTGAAGCCGGGTGGGCTTTTTGCCGGTTCTCAGCGACCATGGCTGCGGCTGCGATCTGACCGCTCATGAAGCCGGAGTTCACGCCGGGATCATCGGTCAGAAATGGTGGAAGCCCCGATAAACTGGTGTCCGTCATCATGGCCAGACGGCGTTCCGACAAGGCGCCGAGTTCGCAGATGGCCATCGCCACTGTGTCTGCGGCAAAAGCCACTGGTTCGGCGTGGAAATTGCCACCGGAGATGATTTCGCGGGTGTCGGAAAAGACAATTGGATTGTCGGTCACGGCATCGGCTTCGCGCTCCAATGTGGCATCGACACTGTCCAACAGATCGAGGCAGGCGCCGTACACTTGTGGCTGACAACGGATGCAATAAGGATCCTGCACGCGACCATCGGCGAGTGCCTTCTTGCGGAACCCGCTGCCATTGGTCAGTTCGCGCAGTCTTCGGGCAATCTCTATCTGGCCGGGCTGGCGGCGGACCTGCTGAATACGGTCCTCAAATGGCACAACAGAGCCCAATACTGCCTCGGTCGTCAGGGCCCCAACGACAACGGCGGTATCGAGGGCGCGTCGCGCTTCAATGACACCTCCAAGTGCCAGCGCTGTCGACACCTGTGTGCCATTCAGCATGGCCAGCCCCTCTTTGGGCTGCAGCTCAAGCGGGTGTAGTCCGGCTCCCTGCAATGCTTCGGGCGCCGATAGAACCTTCCCCTCGGTGTAGATCTTGCCTTCGCCGATCATCGCCGCTGCGATATGGGCAAGCGGCGTCAAGTCGCCCGATGCGCCGACCGAGCCCTGCGCCGGAACAACTGGCAGCAGGTCGCGGTTGAACATCTCGACCATGAAGTCGACAAGTTCCGGCCGCACGCCGGAGTGACCTTGTGCGAGAGACGCGATTTTCATCGCCATGGCCAGTCTGGTTTCTGGCATCGAAAGCGGGCGGCCAGATCCGATTGCATGGGTTAGCACGACATTTTTCTGCAAGTCGCCAATGGCACTATCGTCGATGACGGTGCCGGCCAAGCGGCCAAAGCCGGTGTTGATCCCATAGACGGCGCCGCCTCTATCCATGACATCGGCAACCGTCTCATGCGCGGCGACAATTGCTTTTCGGGCCGCGTCGGTCAGGCGCAATTGCACCTGCTCGGCATAGATCGTCCGCCAAAGGGCCAGACCGTTCTGTCCGGTTGAGATATCAAGCGTTTTCATGAGCAAGGCCCCCATCGTTTTTGTTGTGACCGTAGAGAATGACAATCGCTGTCCCGGCCATGATTGCCGCCAGCGATATGAGATGCGTGTGAACCAGACGTTCGTTCAAGAAGAAGACTCCCGCGAGAGCACCTGAGGATACTCCCACTCGCTCTCGCCGAAGCCCCACCCATCCGGGTTCTGCTTGGTTGGCGATACGAGAGGAAGCGCTCGTGTCCGAACCAATCAAGGTTTTCTGGCAACCTCATTGAACCGGCTGTCCAAGGGTCAAAGAGTACCTCTCGGACCAGATCCGCCTCGGTGGAATTGGTCCCAATTGATCTTGGCGCGATCTAGAACGCGCTCGTTGGCAGCCCACCGCCATCGACGGCAATGGCCTGGCCGGTGGTGAAGCCGGCCTCCTCGGAAGCGAGATGCGCAACGGTTGCCGCAATCTCCTCGGGGCGGCCATGGCGCCCGACCGGGATCACCTTGGCGCGCTCGGCAAGGCCGGCATCGACGTCGTCCCAGCCTGCCCGCAGCGTCGAACTGATCGCGCGATCGGTGCGGATCGAGCCGGGACAGATGCAGTTGACGGTTATTCCATGCGGCGCGAGGTCATAGGCAAGTGACCGGGTCATGCCGATCACGGCCGCCTTGGATGCGGAATAGGCCGCCCGCTCAGGCAGCGCAACGAGGCCCGCGACCGACGACATCGACACGATCCGCCCGTAGCCCTGCCGCTTCATGTGGGGCACCGCGGCCCGCGCCATCAGAAACACGCCTCGGGCGTTGATCGCCATGACTGCCTCCCAACCGGCCAGCGGAACGTCCTCGATCTGGCCGCGGTCCTGGCCATGCGGGGCGCCGGCATTGTTGACGAGGACATCGATGCGACCGAACGCGTCGATCGTCCCCGCCACGAGATTGGCGGCGCCTACTTCCGTCGAGACATCGCCGGTCAGGCTGATCGCCCGGCCGCCCGCCTCGGCGATGCGTGCGATGAGCGTGTCCAGTCCCTGCCAGTTCGATCCGGTCCGGTCCACGGCGTTGTCGTTGTCAACGCCGCCGGCTGCCACGTCTGAGACGACGACGATAAAACCGTCTCTGGCTAGGCGCTGTGCGATCGCTGCGCCAATGCCGTTTTCCTTCGCGCAACCGGTGATCAGCGCGACGCGTGCTTCTGGTTCAGTCATATCGGTCCACCTCGGGGCGTTTGTCGGGAGCGGCTGATCGATCGTCCGTTGGATCGACGCCATTGAAAGTTGCGGCTATCATCGGTCCACCCGGCTGCCCGTGCGGTCGGTCTTTCATGGAAGGGTCCGCCCGGATGACCGATGACGTCTATGTCCGCCAGAACTTTGGCAACGAAGTCGGCCTTGGTCAAAGGCCGGCGCTGCTGATTATCGATTTTCAGGTCGGATTCGCCGATCCGGAGGTGTTCGGTGGCGGCAATGTCAGGGAGGCGGTTGCGGCCACCGTGCCGCTCCTACACGAGTTCCGCGCGCTCGGCCTACCGGTCGCCTACTCGCGCGCGGTGTTCGCCGAGGACGGCTCGGATGCCGGCGTCTTCGGCATGAAGGTCCCCGGCCTGAAGCGTCTGACCGATGATGCCGAGATTTCCCAGATCGTGCCGCAACTGGCACCCGAGCCCGGCGACTACGTCGTGCGCAAGACCGGACCGAGCGCCTTCTTCGGCACCTCGCTCACGACATGGCTGAACGCCAAGGGCGTCGACTCGCTCGTCGTCACGGGCGCGACCGCGTCCGGTTGCGTGCGCGCAAGCGTCATCGACTCGATCAGCTACAGCTATCGCACCACCGTGGTCACGGATTGCTGCGGCGACCGGGCGCTTGTTCCGCACGAGGCGAATTTGTTCGACATGGGCCAGAAGTACGCCGATCTGCTGACGGCCGAGCAGGCCATCACCGCCGTCAGGACGGTCGTCGGGCGCAATGTTCCCGACACCGCCCACAGCCCGTAGGCGCTACGATTGCATCGCCGGGATGACGTGGTTGCCGTAGTCGGCGATGATCTTTTCCTCGTCGCCATTGTCGAGGTAGATGTTGAACTGCGTGACCCCTGCAGCCGCCAGCGTTTTGAGCTTGGCGATGTGGTCGTCCGGCTGGCCGAGCACCGCGAAGCCGTCGACGATGTCATCGGTAATGAAGTCGAGATACGGATTGTCGCTCTGGCCATGCTTTGAATAGTCGTAGCCGCGGCGTTTTTCGATGTACGCCGTCAGGCTCGCCGGGACGACATCGGTGTCCTTGCCGTACTTCTCGACGATGTCGGCGACGTGATTGCCGACCATCGCCGGGAACCACTTGGTCTTCTCGCGACCTTCCTCGATCGGCCCGGTGTAGGCCGGTGCCGCCGACATGATCTGGTAGTTGGACATGTCGCGGCCCGCCTTGCGGCCGGCCTCGAGCGCCTGGTCGCCAAGCCATTTGCAGATCGCAGGCTCGGCCAACTGCAGCACCAGGCCGTCGCCGACCCGGCCGGCAGAGCCGAGCGCCATCGGCCCGTAGGCCGCGACCCAGACCGGCATTTCGTAGCCGGCCGCCCAGGGAAACTGGACCGGGGCGGGACAGCCCTCATACTGCGCCTCGTCACCGCGCACCAGCGCCTTGACGACATGCACGAACTCCTCCAGGCGCGCGAGCTTGGCCGGCTTCTTGCCCATCACCCGGACGGCACTGTCGCCACGCCCGACGCCGATCTCGAAGCGCCCCTCCGACTGCACCGCCAGCGAACCGAACAGGCTTGCCGCCAGCGACCAGTCGCGCGTGTTGGGATTGGTCACGCACGGGCCGAAGCGCATCTTCGTCGTGTGCTCGATCAGCATCGCGATCGCCGGATAGCACTCGCGCCACAGGATGTGGCTGTCGTAGAACCAGCAATAGGTGAAGCCGGCATTCTCGGCCTGACGTACCAGCGCCCGCGCGCGTTCGGGACGCGCGACTCCCTTGAAGGTGATCCCGAAATCCATCGCGATGTTCTCCTAATTTAAGACTTTCCGGCCCGTGCCTCGGTTCGCAGGTCCGGGCGGCTGCGTGCCGCCCGCACCCGTCTTTACGGCAGTCGGGTTTCGCGCCCGGCTATTTCAGCGCCTTGTCCGTGATCATCGATGTCCAGGCACCGGTCGGCTCCTTGGTGATCACCGGGTCGGAACCCGACGACAGCAGCGTCTTGACGGTGCGCTTGTAGTCGGCTTCGACCAGGGCGCCATTGGAGCCGGCCGTGAGCTTGGCGATCTCGCCCATCATGCGCTTCTGGTGCTTTTCGGTCTGGGCACCGGTGGCGTCGTTTTCGAGGACGATGCCGGCGGCTTCATCCGGGTTGGCCTCGGCATACTTCCAGCCCTTCATCGACGCGCGCACGAAGCGCACCATCTTGTCGACGAATTTCGCGTCCTTGAGCTTGGCCTCGTGGACATAGATGCCATCCTCGAGCG
>JBPCVZ010000088.1:0-5283 GCA_051010015.1 Hyphomicrobiaceae bacterium | reverse complement strand
AAAACGATTGCCGACTTTCGCCGAGACAATGGGCCGGCCATCCGCAATGTATGCCGGCAGTTTGTTGCGCGGTGCCGCGATATCAATCTGCTCAACAACGACAGCGTTGCCATCGACGGCAGTAAGTTCAAGGCGGTGAATGCCAAGGCGTGCGGACGGTTCGATCACAGCGCCTTCATCTATGACGCCGAACAGGACCTATATGTTTGCCCGGCGGGCGAGCATCTCATGCCGCGCATGACACGGCACGAGGACGGCAAGGTTCTTCATCGCCATTGGACAACCGCGTGCGCGACATGACCAGTCAAGCACCACTGTACACCGAGCAGGGAGCGCCGTATCTCACGGTGGGAACGCGAAGATATCCTGGACCGCGTCCAGCAGCGCAGAGACGGGCGACTTGGCTTTGCTACTCATGAGAGAATTCCTGTCCTGAAGTGAGGTTCAACACCTCGATCTTCCGGACGGTGCACTCCCGACCATCCATGCAGTCTCAGACGTGGTTACCGGACACGATCAACAGCCGCGCCGCGAGCGATATCGCTTAGCGATTCAGTCCGTTTGATCTTTGCTGCCTTGGCGGTCAGCAGTTGCTCGTGCAGCGTTGGGAGCAACAGTTCAACGACGTTCAGTTGAATGCCATATCCGCAAGTCTACGAAAGCAGACCAATTCCCAAGCGGAATCGAGCCTCCAAGGGCCAGGGTGATTGTACCGGTTGTTCAACGAGTTTCTGCCCCGATAACATGCGTCGGGTGCGCTCACGAACAGAGGTTGGAATAATCCGCAACCAGTTCAGTTCTCCTGCTCCAAACAAATCTTCTCACTATCTGAGTGACTGAGATCAACCTCTAGCAGGCCACAGAAATGTGGCTCTTTTTCACCTTGAGCCCTGAAATGCCGACAGGTCTTGCATTGGCCGAAGGGCCTGCCGTCGTTGGACGATATGAGCTGTGTCAGAATGCGTTCCAAGACGTCGCGCGCATCGCTCGAATGCGCATTCGATGCCCACTCGATGTCATTGGCAAGATCGAGAATGGGGTCGCTTTTCAAGAGTTCGCGGCCTGACGCCGTCAGGTCGATATCGACGGATCTCTTGTCACGAAGCGATTGTGTTCGCTTGATAAATCCTTTGCGTTCCAGCGCGATCAAAGTTTGCGAAACGGTTCCACGCGTACTTCCCAGATAGTGTGCCAGCGCCATCGGTGTCCGCGAGAAGCGATTAGCCCGTGCGAGGTATCTCAGCGCTGACCATTGCGCAGGATACAGTCCGCTGACCTGCTCCTCCGTCCTGATAAGTCGGCCGATCCGCTCCAGCAAGTGAGCAGAAATAACGGCATCCTCAGACATCTTGCACTCCAAATTTGATAGCGAGTCGATATTATCATTGACAAGCGTCAAACTGATCGCTTAATCCCTCATTGTAGCGACTCGCTACAATTTAGCAATCGAGCAGGTGACACCATGAACAAGAGCCGTACAATCCTGACGCTGATCGCCGGAGCTTCCTTGCTCACGACGACCGCACTCGCTGGCAACGTCACATCGAAATCGTCCGTTCCCGACAAGCCAAGTTTTGACATCCAGAAAGCGTCAATCAAGCGCGATGGGCAACACCTCGTGTTCCGCATTGACGTTGCCAAGGGTGCCGGAAAGAGCACGCCTAAATCGATCGGCACTCTGAAGGGATCAGAAGTTTTCTCGTACGTCTGGCCGACGAGCTTCGATCCATCTGCTGTGGGCTTCAGCCCCAGGACGGGCATCCTGGCATTTGCTGTCACCTCCCATCCGGACTTCGACGACACGCCGCTATTCGATGAGAATGGTGACGGAGACCCGACCAACGACGGCCGGCTTTGGCACAGTCATTGGGTCGTGTTGACCAAGACGACTGAGTGCGGCCCGTCTGGCCTCAAGGTTCGCGACATCCAGAAGGGTGAAACCTTCGATTTGCCTAAAACGTGGCCGAACCTCCCAATATTCATCGATAGCCCGGGCTGGCACCCCAACTTCACCAAGATATCAGTGGAAGTGCGTGTGCCGTTCGAGAAAACCGTCAATCTCAAAGGCGTTTCATTCGATGGCGTAACCTCGGCTTTGCGCGTCAACGCCAACGCCCACGTGCCACTGCTCTGTGTCAGCGCAGTCTACGATGTTGCTTCCGGCGATCTCAGCCTGCCGGGTAAAATCAAGTGAGCCAATCCAGATGCCAATCTTGCGAGCCGCCAAGTTGGGGCTCGCAAATTGAAGCAAACGGGGGAAAATCCATTGACTGACAACGCAGCAACTTGGCTGACAAGTCTCACGACGGAAACGCCCGAAGAAGGTTACCAACTGGCGATCAAGCTTTAACACATGGTGGTCAAGCTCACGCAGCCATCCGCCGAGACGCGCGCAATACTTCGTCCCAACTATGATCAGGATGCAGGCGCGCCCATCACAGTTTCACATGTCGTCGCGACTGACTTTGCCACTGTTGCCCAGGCAAACAACTATTGGAGATGATCCATATGTCCGAGCAAAACACGCTAGCCATGGCGCCCGAACTGTCCGTGGAACAATGGTTCAACACTGAATCGGATTTGACACTGGAGAAATTACGGGGCCGTCCGGTTCTCATTCACGCCTTTCAGATGCTTTGTCCCGGATGCGTCGCACACGCAATCCCGCAAACGCAAAAGGTTCAGGCACTGTTCGGTGAAACCGATCTGCAGGTCATCGGTCTGCACACCGTCTTTGAGCACCACGCGGCCATGACACCTGTTGCGCTCAAGGCCTTCATTCATGAATACCGGCTGACCTTTCCGATCGGTGTCGATACCGCGCCATCCACGGGCGACATTCCAGCAACGATGGCGGCCTACGCCATGCGCGGTACACCGACCACGATCTTGATCGACCGAGACGGGAACGTCGCGGCCAACCTGTTTGGGCAAATCGAAGACCTTGCCCTTGGGGCCATGATCCAATCGCTTACCGGTGCCTGATACAGCGGGCCCGGAGCAGAATTACCTGCATTTTCTGATGTAGAAGCTTTAGATCTCGTTGGACCTGAGCGCCCCCGACGTAGATGATAAATGTTCAGCTCGCCGATGTCGTGCCGGGTAGGAACTTTGAACATAGGGACATCAATCCAATGATTTGGAATGGGATTCTAAGACACATCCACATCGCCGAGACAGGCGGAATGGAGATGGACGATTGCGATCAGGCTCGATTGCTCTTCGGAGTTGGCATCGAAGGCGACCGTTATGCCACCGGCAAGGGCTATTACTCGGACCGACCCGATGTTCGCGAGGTGACGCTTATTGAGACGGAAACCTTGGAGGCACTGAAGCGCGACCATTCGATTGTGCTCGACCCGCATGAGCATCGCCGCAACCTGACCACAGAAAACGTTCCGCTGAACCATCTTGTCGGTAAACGATTTCGCGTTGGCAGTGTCGTGCTTGAAGGCGGCAGACTGAACACACCGTGCAAGTACCTGGATCAGCTCCTCGGCAAAGAGGTTTTCGAGCTGCTCAAGCACCGATCCGGCCTCAACTGTAGGATCATAGACGGCGGCACAATTCAGCCAGGCGACGAGATACGTCCGATCTAGGGCTCAAGCGATGGCCACGCTGCTCATCAAGACAGTTGTCGAACGTATCGAAGAGGCCGCGGATGGCATTCGTACCCTAACGCTTCGGCATGCCAAAAACCGACCATTCCCCGTCTGGACGGGTGGCGCCCACGTTGATGTATTGCTCGGCAACGATCTGATACGGCAATACTCTTTGTGTTCGAATCCGAACGAGCGCAATCTGTTGCAGATCGGCGTTTTGCACGACACGAACAGCCGCGGCGGAAGCGCGTACATCCATACTCAGATCAAGGCTGGCGACACACTGATTGTTCGATCGCCGCGCAACACATTTGGCCTGGTCGCGGATGCAAAGCGCCATTTGTTTCTTGCCGGTGGCATCGGGATTACCCCGTTTGTCGCGATGATCCACGAGGCGCTCGACCGTAACGAGGCGTTCTCGCTGCACTACTGCACGCGGGCAAAAGATGTGACGGCATTTCGCGATGAGCTCCTGCGGTTGTGCGGTCCCGATCGATTGGTCCACTATTTTGACGGCGGCGATCCTGCGCACGGTTGCGATCTGACCGGCCTGCTTGCTGAGCACGCTGTGGGGACGCATCTTTATGCCTGTGGTCCCGCCGGTCTCCTGCTGGCGGCCGAACAAGCGAGCCGACATTGGCCGGCTGATGCTGTTCATTTCGAACGGTTCGTTGGTGCCGAGCCCATTCCAACGGGTTCCGCGGAACCCTTTATCGTTGAATTGCTGAAATCCGGCAAGAGCATAGAGATTGCGGCCGACGAAACCATTTTGGCAGCATTGGACAGGCATGAAATCAGTTTGGAGCGCGGTTGTGAAACCGGTGCTTGCGGCGCGTGTCTCGTCAATTTTGTAGACGGAAGCCCGATTCATCGGGACGTATGTCTTTCGGAACGCGAAAGACAAGCCACGATTGCGCCGTGTGTATCGCGCGCGACCGGCGTCCTGAAACTTGATATCTAGATGCGAACCGTGAGCTAGAGATCAATGTCCACGGGCTGCGGCAGCCTCCGTACCACCGGTCGGCAAGCGATGAGGCTCAAATGCAAAAACGATCGCCGCGACCGGTGACATTGTCTGCCTGCCCAACGGGCACCTCGCCAACCTGGAGGGAAACGACGACCGGGCTCTTCGACAGAAACGGATCGTCAATCATCACGGTGGACCGCCTCGAAGGTGCGTGGAAGTTCAATCAGCACAAGTCCGAGGCAGATAGAACGGGCATAGCCGCAGGGTTGCTCCAATATTGGGAGGAAGGTGCATTGTGGTGCACGACGACGCCGGTGGAGCAGGAACCAACCACCCCGTCTACAAAGCAGTCATCGAGCTTCGACCATCATCATCAGCAATCGCGACGGTTAGACATCTTCGGGTTCGAAAAACCATTTAGCACCCATTCAAACAATACCGTTACTTTGCGAAGCAAGAGAACGTCGCACGATTGATCGTAGTTGTGGTGTTAAGAGAACCGGCTTACGTGCAGTACACTTGATATTCAGTTGTGGCGCGCAATCGTTGAGACATTCACAAACCAGAGCATGAACTGGCGATAGCGCCACCTCGATCATTCGATGACATGTGCGGCTCTGACCAGGATAGACTCCGGCACGGTTATCCCCAGGGCCTCAGCCGTTTTCAAATTGATGATCAACTCAAACCTCGTTGGTTGCTGAACCGGCAGAT
>JBPCVZ010000087.1:0-18908 GCA_051010015.1 Hyphomicrobiaceae bacterium | reverse complement strand
TGCAACTTGGTTCAAACGACGAAACATGAATGAAATCAAATTGGTGCGACCGAGAGGACTCGAACCTCCACGGCTTGTGGCCACTACCACCTCAAGGTAGCGCGTCTACCAGTTCCGCCACGGTCGCACCCTTGGTTCCGGTCGACAGGAACCACTGGCAGTTGGGAAACGCTATTGTCGCGTTCCAAGGCGCCTGCCATATCAAGCCGAGAAGGAAATTGCAAGGCGGAGAGGAAGTTGCTTGGCAATTTTCAGCAACGTTGACACAGTGGTCTTTGATTTTCTGCCTGTGCAAACGGCGATAGGGCGATGACGGACAGCTACACAGAACCCGTTCAGTTACAGGCCACACCATCCGGGCCGTTGTCGCACGAGATCAGCTGGGTCGTGAGCAGCGGCCTGGTCGACTATGTCACCGCCGTTGAGGCTATGGAAGCACGTGTTGCTCGGATTAGTGCCGGTGCAGCAAACGAGATGATTTGGCTGCTTCAGCACCCCTCGCTCTATACCGCCGGCACTAGCGCCCGGGCAACGGATTTACTCGATCCTCACCGGTTGCCCGTGCATTATACAGGCCGCGGCGGCCAATTTACGTACCACGGGCCGGGACAACGGGTCGTCTACGTGATGCTGGACCTTAAAAAACGCAATAGCGACGTACGTGCATTTGTACGGCAGCTTGAGCAATGGGTGATTGCCAGTTTGGCGAAACTCGACGTCCACGGCGCCGTGCGCCCCGATCGAGTTGGCGTCTGGGTGCCGCGTCCAGAGATCAAGGCAGGACATGAGGACAAGATCGCCGCAATCGGTATTCGCGTCCGCCGTTGGGTAACATTTCACGGGCTGAGTTTGAATGTCGATCCGGCCCTGGAACATTTTGCCGGAATCGTGCCGTGCGGCATCAGCCAATTTGGCGTCACGAGTCTCTCAGACCTCGGTCGCCCGCATTCGATGGCAGCAGTCGATGAAGCCCTCATGACGGCGTTTATTGAAACATTTGAAATGGTCAGACTTGTCGAAGAAGCATCGCCGATCTAACCATTCACTGGCTGGCAGAGTGTATGTCGCACCAGTGAGTTCTCAGTTGACCCGTCTACTGGCCTTTCGTGCCTTCCCGGGATTTCTTGACTTCCTCGCCATCATAGTAAACGAGGCCGCCTTCGATCGAGACTCGCTCCGATCCCTCGAGCTCGTAATCGTCATCGACACTTCCATTCAGCCTGATAATACAACCCTGCTCGCAAATGTTGGCCATTGATTTGCCAGGGCCAAGCTGGTGCTCTCGACGAGTAGACTTTGCAATGATCTCTATTTTGTATGTTGCACTATCTTTGTTTGACAACGTTACTGCATGAGTAGATGTCACCTGCATCGCGGTGAGAGTGGCCCAGGCAATGATAACGCAGATACCCCTGACCGCTGAGAGAGTGTATCTGGCCATCACTGCCTGGTGTCGCATGGTTACTTCCGTCCGGCGGTCTTGCGCTTGGCCGATGCCTTCTTCTTGGCCGGCGCCTTCTTTTTAGCAACAGCCTTTTTCTGTGGCGATTTCTTGGCCGCTGCCGTCTTGCGAGCGACCTTCTTGGTTGCGGCCTTCTTCTTGGCCGGTGCCTTCTTCTTCGCTGCAGCTTTCTTTGTTGCAGCGCGCTTCAACGTCGCACTCTTGCGCGATACACTCTTGAGAGCTGCGGTACGAGCCGCCTCTTTCTTCTTTGCCGCTGCCTTCTTGGCAGGTGCCTTCTTTCTTGCGACTGCCGTCTTCCGGACGGCCTTCTTCTTAACGGCAGCTTTCTTCGTTGCGGCTTTTTTGGTCGCCGCCTTCTTCGTTGCAGCTTTCTTAGTTGCAGCCTTTTTAGCTACCGTCTTGCGAACTGCTTTCTTCTTCGCAGCCACCTTCTTCTTTGTTGGCGCCTTCATCGACTCCATCCTTCTTCAACTTACCAATCGTCCAGTGCGGTCTTTGACGGGACGGGATGGCTTACACTTTCGTTGTTACCGCTGTACCAGTTTCCCGAGCAAACGCGTCCAATGGCACTCGCACTCGGAGCTGTAGATGCACTCTCTTTTTTTTTCGCCTTCACTACAAACGGAATTTTCCGCTTACGGCTATCGGATTCCTCGATACATAGTATGAATGGTAGCTCGCACTGCTTCCTTGTGGTGTAGTTTAGGATGCGACAGCAAGCACGACAGCTGCAATCGAACGGTGTATCTTAGTTATGGATATCAACCTCGCACGAACTTTTCTGACCGTTGCGGAGACCGGCAGTTTCATCGATGCCGCACGCAGGATGTGTCTTACACAATCCACGGTAAGCTCTCGCATTCGTTCACTCGAAGAGCAACTTGATCGCGAGCTGTTCGAACGCTCAAAAACCGGTGCAACATTGACGTCGGCCGGCGAACAATTTCGCCGGCACGCACTGGCATTGGTTCGCGTTTGGCAGACCGCGCAGATCGAAGTGAGCAAATCGGATGTGCATCGCGATCGTCTCTCGGTCGGGGCGCCGCGCAGCCTGTGGGACAGCTTTCTTCTCAGCTGGATCTCTCGCCTACGAACGGACATCCCCGACATCGCGGTCGACGCCAGCGCGTTGGAACTCTCGTTTCTGACCCAGCGCATGCTTGATGGCACCTTGGACATGGCTGTCATGTATCGTGCGGTGCAACTGCCTGGCATCGTATCCGAGCACCTCTTCGACGAGGAATTCGTACTCGTCACCAGCGTCAAGGCGGGTCACCGGCGTCGCGCCAGCGACTACGTATTCTTTGATTGGGGCCAAGAGTTCGAGCACGACCACGCGACCGCCTTTCCCGAACACGTCAATCCCGGCCTTAGCCTCGATATCGGTGCTATAGCGCTCAATTACATGCTGACGACGCCGTCGTCTGGCTACTGTCCGCTGCGCATGGCAAAGAGACATATTCGCCGCGGCCGGCTGCGTATGCCGGCACGCGCTCGAAAGTTCGTCTATCCCGTTTATATGGTCTATCCCGAGACCCGCGACGAGGAAGCTTTCAATCCAATCCTCGACGCACTGCGCCGCGAAAGCGCCAAAATCAGACGGTTAGCGAATTCATAGCACCTTACGTGCTTCGAAACTGCCCAGCGATCCAGCTCCATCCGTTGCAGGCGTCCAGGAAAGCAAGCTCCATCAATCGACAAGCGTGTCGTGCTCGCACCGCCATGACGGGATATCCTCAATATCCGAGCGCACATCCGTCTTTGCGGGGGTCGGATGCGCCGATCAATGTGCCCTGCACACGATCAACTTGGACAATCTGCCCTCCGCCCCATGGCGCAGTGCGCTGATCAACAATGTGCCCTTTGGCGGCCAGTTCCGCACGAAAGGCGTCCGTTGCAGTCTGCTCGACGAGGACTGTGTCTCCATCGAAGAACACCCTTTGAGCATCGAGAGCCTCCTGTGCATCCATGCCGTAGTCAAGAAGGTTTGCCAGGACATGGGCATGGCCGGCCGGCTGATACGCCCCCCCCATGACACCGAAGGACATCGCCAAATCGCCATCCTGCATCGCCAATGCGGGAATGAGCGTATGCAATGGTCGCTTGCCAGGCGCAACACAATTCGGGTGACCCGGATTTATCACGAATCCCTGACCGCGATTGTGCAGCATGATGCCGGTTTGGTCAGTGGCAATCCCGGCGCCAAAGTCGGCGAATAGCGAGTTTATGAAGGAGACAGCCATCCCACTTTCGTCAACGATCGATAGGTAGACCGTGTCACTCCCCTTCGGTTCCGGAAGGGTGCCAATTTCCGGGCGCGCCCTTGCGCGGTCAATCCGCCCTACAAGATGCTCGATAACGGCGTCGTCGAGCATGTGGTCAACAGGAACTTCAGCCATATCGGGGTCTGCTACGAACTTGTCGCGCATCGCATACGCGAGGCGCGCGATCTCAAGCATGACATGGTGGCGATCTGCAGAATTTGGATCATCGGATATCTTGCCGACACGGTCCATCATCTTGAGCATGATCAAGACGACAACGCCGTGGTTGTTGGGCGGCAGTTCGAGGATGTCCAGACCGCGATAGTTGACCGAAATCGGTTCGACATATTTTGACCGCTGCGCTGAGAAGTCTTGAACAGTGTGTAAACCACCCAGTTCGTTGAGTTCCTTGACGATATCGGCCGCGATATCGCCCTCGTAGTAGGCATCGCGACCGCCTTCAGCTATTGCAGTCAATGATCTGGCAAGGTGCGGAAAGCGCATGACATCGCCGACCGCTGGCGCCTTACCATCAACCAGAAAGTGTTTTGCGGCATTTGCGTTATTGGCGAGCTTGGATGCCGCACCCGCCCAATCGAATGCCACCCGAGGCGCCACCGCAAACCCTTCTGATGCGTAGCCGATTGCCGGCTGCAGGAGCTCTTTCAGACCACGCGTGCCATGATCAGCCAAAAGCGTCGCCCAGCCATCAACCGCACCCGGGACCGTCACCGCATGCGGGCTCTGCGTTTCAATGGTGGTTATGCCTCTTTCGAGGAGCACTTCAGCGGTCAACGCCGCCGGCGCCCGCCCGGAAGCATTGAGGGCGAACGGTTTTTTGCCTGGCTGCGACACGATTGCAAAGCAGTCACCTCCGATGCCGGTCATGGGATGTTCAACAACGCACAGTACCGCCGTCGCCGCAATTGCGGCGTCAACTGCATTGCCACCGTCCTTGAGCACAGCAAGCGCGGTCTGGCTGGCTAGCGGATGCGACGTCGCACACATCGCCTTGCGGGCATAAACAGGTGAACGGCCGGGATGGTGAAGTGAGCGCATGTTCGTTGCTACTTTCTGTGGCGCGGCGGCGAACGTCGTCCACGATAAATTTGATGAGCGCCAATTGGGCGCCTTGGCAACCAGGAGCGAATTTCGTCGGCGTAATAGTCCGGCAGGCCGAAATGGTCAGCGCCGAAGAGCATTGCCGAGTTAATATAGCTGGGTCGGCCCTGCCCAGGATAGCGACGATTTGAGATGTAGGTCAGCGCCGTCAGGGGACCACGGTCGGCCAATTCCACAGTCACCCACTTGCGCCGGTAAACACCGTCGGCAACGTTCTCCCATCGGTCCATTATCCCGGCATGATGAGGCTGGAAACGCCAAACCACACCGTGGGTGACAGCATTGGGATCACATACGATTGTCGCGCCACTGTTAGCGGGCAGAACGAGGCGCCAACCATTCAGCCAAGCCGCACCAACAGGACGCGCGCCAGGACAGCGTCTCGGTGTTTGGCGCGGCGACATGTTCGAGCCGAAAGCAAAATAGAACATCACTCAAACTCGATGATGACTTCATCGACAGCGAGACTGTCGCCGGCAGCTGCGTTCACCGCTTTAACAACCGCATCACGCTCGGCACGCAGCAGGTTTTCCATCTTCATTGCTTCGACAATGGCGAGTTGATCGCCAGCCTGGACTCTGTCACCGTCCGCCACGAAGACCTGCTTGATAAGACCGGGCATCGGGCAGAGCAGAAACTTGCTCATGTCAGCTGGAATCTTCTCCGGCATTAACGCGACAAGTTCTGCTTCGCGGCGCGTGAACACATGCGCCGTGAGTGTCGTGCCCTGATAGCTCAGCTCATAACCGTTGAGGACCGCGCGGACCTGGACTGCTACTTCCTCACCGTCAACGGTGCCCTGCCAAAGCGGCATGCCAGGCCACCAGTTGCTATCCAATTGGACGCGCTCTCCAAGTACCTCATCTTCATCGATCCACGAGATAGAAATCTGACCGGGCGAGGCCCCTTCTACGAGGATCTCCGTATCTTGGCCATCGATCCGTACCATTCGTTCACGGGCGAAGCGAATTTCAGGGCCATCCATTTGGTCCGTAATCTCTCGGCGGCGTTCGTTGGAGAGGTTATCGATCGCAGCTGCGACGCCGACAAGGACCATCAATATGTCCTCATCCGGCTCACGATGATGGAACCCATCGGGATACTCTTCTGCGATAAAGCCGGTTGAAAGCTCGCCCGACTGCCAACGCTCATGCTGCATCAACGCGGTCAGAAACGGAATGTTGTGAGCGATGCCGTCGATGACGAACTCATCGAGCGCGTGAGATTGAGCGGCGATGGCAGCCTCCCGCGTCGGCGCGTGTGTGACCAGTTTGGCAATCATCGGATCATAGAACATCGAAATCTCGCCGCCTTCGAACACGCCGGTATCGTTGCGTACCGTTATGCCATCCGATGCACCTTCCTCAGGCGGGCGATAACGCACCAAACGACCGATCGAAGGCAAGAAGTTCCGATAAGGATCCTCAGCGTAAATGCGGCTTTCGACCGCCCAGCCATGTAGACGGACTTGACCCTGACCAATCGCCAGAGGTTCACCGGCAGCAACACGGATCATCTGCTCGACAAGATCGATACCAGTAATCAACTCAGTAACCGGGTGCTCGACCTGCAATCGGGTGTTCATTTCTAGAAAATAGAAGGACTTGTCCTGCCCCGCGACAAACTCGACAGTCCCTGCAGAATCGTAGTCAACCGCTTTGGCGAGTGCGATCGCCTGGGCGCCCATTTGAGCGCGGGTTTCCTCGTCCAGCAATGGTGACGGGGCCTCTTCGATGACTTTTTGGTTGCGCCGCTGAATAGAGCATTCTCGTTCACCAAGATGAATGACATTGCCGTGCTTGTCGCCGAGCACCTGAATCTCGATGTGTCTCGGATTGACGATGAATTTCTCGATGAAGATACGATCGTCGCCGAAGCTCGACGCCGCTTCCGAACGCGCTGCAGCGAAACCGTCTGCCACCTCGTCACGGGAGTGGGCGATCCGCATACCCTTGCCACCGCCGCCGGCAGACGCCTTGATCATCACCGGATAGCCAATCTCGTCCGCAATTTTTACCGCTGCTTTGGCATCCGAAATCTCACCGACATGGCCTGGAACCGTCGAAACTTTGGCGGCGGCCGCAGCTTTCTTCGATTCAATCTTATCGCCCATAGCAGCGATTGCACCAGGATTAGGTCCGATGAACACGATTCCGTTCTCGGCCAACTGGCGTGGAAAGGATTCGCGCTCCGACAGAAAACCATAGCCGGGATGGACAGCTTCGGCGCCTGTTTCCTTGCATGCCTCGATGATCTTCTCGGCAACCAAGTAGGATTCCGAAGCCGGAGGAGACCCAATCAGAACGGCTTCGTCCGCAGCCTCGACATGCAATGCGTTGCGGTCGGCCTCTGAGTAGACGGCAACGGTTGCGATCCCCATGCGACGCGCGGTCTTGATAACACGGCAGGCAATTTCACCGCGGTTCGCAATCAGAATCTTCTTGAACATGATCGCTGCTGATCCTTCTGGTGTTTCTGGGCCAGTTGCCCAATGATGCGCGCACTACCCCAATGACGAACAATCATACGCCAAAACCGCAGGTCATTCAGAGTTCGGAAGATCGTGAAATCGTCAGGCAGTCTCCGGGTGATCGTTAGCGCTTTCTAGCGCTCCAACAACGTGTCGACAACTCGTCGAAGGGCCTAGTCGTCAACGACTGGCTCCGATCGTACTTCGTCCTACAATCTAACATGATTAAGCGGTTGGGGTTAAATGACTTCCGCCAAAAAGAAATGGCGCAATGCGGAGTGCATTGCGCCGTGCCAGAGAATAGAATTCAATCTGGCTGTGCTTCAAACCGGATCGGCAACTCGGTCCAGCAAGGGACGCAGCGAGGGGTGCAGCATCGGGCTCTCAGACTTTAGGTGAGCCAATAGGCAGCTTTCGTTGTATGTGAGCGCTCCGTCGCGGTTGATCTGAGCGGCTAACCATTCGGCCTCATCCCCAATCACCTCTTCGTTCGTGAGGATGGCTCGGCGTTCTTTTTCCAGGCGCGCCAGCTCACGATCTTCCTCACTTTCGCGCGCAAAAAGGTCTTTGAACCCTGAAAAGCCACCAGCAAACATGGCTTTGGCAAAGTTGGCCGGCGACAGATCACCGCGGGCCTCTAGCCACTGCTCGCGCCGCAACGCTTCGCTGCGAGGCGGTGCCTTATAGCCCGACGCGACCATGACAACGCTCGAAATTGCCTTAACAAAGAGTTCGGTCCAGGCGACGTTCTCGGAAACCTCGGCGATGGCATCATTGATCTCAAACAGGATCTCAGCCTCGGCCCGCGTTACGGCAACATTGCCATCGCCACCAAAGGCAAAGATGACACGACGTATCAGCTCCACATCAGCGTCGGTAATCTGACCGGCACGCAGGGCATAGCCGCTGCGCAGCGTGCCATTACCGGAAATGATAGCGTCTTTGACGGTGTTAAGGACAAATCGGACCAGGCTCTCGGGCGACCACCGGGCCTTGTCGATCACGCGAATGAGCATCTCAAGCTCAGTTTGCGTTTCAATGATGCCGTCATGCGTGATGCGCTCGATCAGCCAGTCGGCATTATCGACATTGATATAGCCGCGGGGTTCGGCATGGCCGACGACGTAGTCGCAAATTGCTTCGATGAAGAAGTCCTGCCAAGCGGGGTCTTTAACGCTGCAGGCTTGATTGACGGTGAAAAGCGCTTCCGCTTCGGCGGCAGCTATGCGACCGTCTTCGTAATAGAGCCGGCGAAGATCGGCGACGTCTGCTTCGTGGATACTGCCCCGGCGGCAGATTTCATCGAAGAACAGGGACCCTGTAACACTCATGGTACGACCTCAAACGCTGAAACTACTCCTGTTCGTATAGCCGCTTATGGTTAACAAGCCCTTGCGCAGTGACCTGCCCTGAGCCCCCACAGAATAAGGCCGCACGGAAATGTCCATGCGGCCCTGACATCGATTGCATTGCGTGTCGCGATTAACGCAAGCGACGGAAATCTCCACCGAAACGCATCTTGCGGTTGATCCGCCGCGAGTTTCTATTGAGCATACGGTTCAGGCGGCGACGCTCGTGGCGACTGACGTCACCGTCAAATCGAGCAAATCGCAACGCGGCGCGGATGGCGAAGACCCGGCTTCGAAGGCGCGCGGTCTGGAACCGTGACAGACGACCTCTGTTGTAGCCCCGGCGGATACGGCGGATTTGATTGGCAATCCGGCGGTTGATGCGTGGCGTGGCGATCGATCCAAAGCGATCGAAGCGGCGCCGATCGCGGCGAACGCGATCAAATCGAACATCATCGTTGCGCCATTCCAGCGACTGTCGGGCGCCATTGTGGCGATCCTGACGCGCTTCGGCCGTGCCGATCAGAGGGGTAGCCAGCGCCATGAAAGCTGCGGTCGCTGCGATCCAGTTGGTTGTCGTGCCCATGAATTGTGTCCCTTTCCCTTAGCGGCGGTTGCAGACCGCCGTGTTTCAATGACGCCAATAGAACACACGGCGTCTGAACGGGTTCTGGGCGGGTTATTTATGTACGGTTCATATTGAGCAAAGCTCTTCTAACGCCTCATCTGACAAGCGTGCACGGCAGCTCACAAGCGACCCGACGGTGACAGAGGTGTGCTCCCCGGTCGGTACAAGACTGGACGATAGGGCGGCGAGCGCGCACAATCCCTCAAGGATAACAGCACAGTGCGGAGAGTGGATTATGAGCGACGTCCTAGATTTCACACCGGGAGGCTACCGGTTCGTGCCAAGCGTATTTCAGTATTCCGCCGGCGTTGCCGCCCTGCCCGGCTATCGCATCGTGCGCGAGATGTTCGCTGAGCCCGTCCCCGTGGCGCAAGGATTCGAGATGATCGAAGCACGTTTCAAGTCCGGCAACCTGCCAACCACCCGGTTCTGCGCGTGCGAACTGCGTTCCCCCGGACAATTCACGGATGCGGGCTTCAAGGCTTTCAACGAGCTTTACGTCGTGACCCTGCGCAAATGGGGCATCATGGACGACGGTGACATTAACCCTGTGGCGCGCAGTAACGTGTGCCCGGACATTGGTGCGCCACCCGAGCCGTCGTTCCATGCCTTCTCCTACGTGGTCGAAGACGATGGTGGGGCGGCGCCAAGCGCGGTCATCTCAGGCGGCGCCGAAGCGCGAGAAGGCGACGGCCCATATGCCGACCGTATCGTACGACTTAACGAAACCGGCGAAGACGCGATGCGCGAAAAGGCACTGTTCGTCGTGGACGAGATGCAGCGACGCCTCGAGCTGCTTGGCTTCAAGTGGACCGACACGACCGCCGTGCAGGCCTATTCGGTGTACGACTTCCATCATGTCATGGCGGCGATGGCCGAGCGCAATGTTCTGCGCAAGGGCTTGACGTGGCACTACGCCCGGCCGCCGGTCATCGGGCTCGACTACGAGATGGATTGCCGGGTGGTGCACGATGAAGGGTCGTGGCGGTGAGCACCACCGAAACGACCTGCCCGTTCTGCATCTTATTTACCCCGACCTCGGCATGTCCTGTCTTGTCCGTGGCACCGCCACGCACGGCAACAGTCCACTTGATCTCGCACCAAATCCGCCCGATCAAAGCGGAATATTATCATGCTTCTTCCAGGGGTTTTCTACGGTCTTGTTGCGCAGCATGTTAAGAGACCGGCAGATGCGGCGGCGGGTATTGCGCGGCAGAATCACTTCGTCGATATAGCCGCGCTCGGCCGCCACGAATGGGTTGGCGAAGCGGTCTTCGTAGTCCTTGGTACGCGCGGCGATCTTTTCCGGATCGTCGAGTTCGGAGCGGTAGAGGATTTCGACGGCGCCCTTGGCGCCCATGACGGCGATTTCCGCGGTCGGCCAGGCATAGTTGACATCACCACGGATGTGCTTGGAACTCATTACGTCGTAGGCGCCGCCATAGGCCTTTCGGGTGATCACCGTGATCTTCGGCACTGTCGCCTCGGAAAAGGCGAACAGCAGCTTGGCGCCGTGCTTGATCAAGCCGCCATATTCCTGCGCGGTTCCGGGCAGGAATCCCGGCACGTCCACAAAGGTGATGATGGGAATCTCGAAACAATCACAGAAGCGGACGAACCGGGCCGCCTTACGACTGGCGTCGCTGTCGAGGACGCCGGCAAGCACGAGCGGCTGGTTGGCAACGATCCCGACGGTGCGCCCTTCCATGCGGGCGAACCCCGTGACGATGTTCTTGGCGAACAGGTCCTGGATCTCGAAGAAGTCGCCCTCGTCGACGACTTTGGTGATGAGTTCCTTGATGTCATAGGGTTGGTTCGGGTTGTCGGGAATCAAGGTATCAAGCGAGAATTCGGTGCGATCCGGCGCATCCCGGGTCGGCAGTTCGGGCACGCCCGAGAGGTTGTTCGACGGCAGGAAGTCCATCAGTCGACGCATTTGTAGCAGCGCCTCGACATCGTTTTCGTAGGCGCGATCGGCAATCGAGGACTTTGTCGTGTGGATCGAAGCGCCGCCGAGTTCCTCGGCCGTGACCTCTTCGTTGGTCACCGTTTTCACGACATCCGGGCCGGTAACGAACATGTAGCTCGTGTCACGCACCATGAAGATGAAGTCGGTCATCGCCGGCGAATAGACATCACCGCCCGCACACGGCCCCATGATCACCGAAATCTGCGGAATAACGCCGGATGCGAGCACGTTTCGCAAGAATACTTCACCGTAGCCGCCGAGCGCTGCGACGCCTTCCTGGATGCGGGCACCGCCGGCATCAAACAGGCCGAATATCGGCGCCCGGTTCTGCAATGCCATTTCCTGAATTTTCTGGATCTTCTTGGCATGGGTTTCGGACAGCGAGCCACCGAACACCGTGAAATCCTTGGCAAACACATAGACAACGCGGCCATTGATCGTCCCCCAGCCGGTGACAACGCCGTCGCCCGGGAACTTGGTTTCGGCCATGCCGAATTCGGTACAACGATGTTCGACGTACATGTCGAATTCTTCGAACGAATTCTCGTCGAGTAGAAGCTCGATGCGCTCGCGGGCGGTCAGTTTGCCGCGCTTGTGCTGCGCCTCGATACGCCGCTCGCCGCCGCCGAGGCGCGCAACTTCGCGGCGCCGTTCGAGTTCAGCCGTGATATCGTTCATGGAAATCGCTCGTTTCTCGCGTTGCAACCGGCCTTGCTTATCACGCGATGAGGCGAAGGCAAATCAAGACGATCGGATACAGTGTATCTGAACGCCTGATCATTTCGACACGGGAGCACGCCATGGCGAAGGCGAAAAACAAGACACAACCCACTGCAACCGACCCGAAGGCATTCCTGGCCACCATAGAGCCGGAGCGACGGCGCCAAGACGGCTTGGCGCTGCTTGCGTTCCTCGACCGCGTGACAGGGCTCAAGGCGCAAATGTGGGGGCCAAGCATCATTGGCTACGGGCGCTACCACTACAAGTACGAGAGCGGCCGCGAGGGCGACCACCTGATCACGGGCTTCTCTCCGCGCAAGACGGCGCTGACGATCTACATCATGCCCGGGTATCGCGACATGGAGGAAAAGCTGGCGCGGCTCGGCAAGCACAAGATCGGCAGAAGTTGTCTTTACATCAACAAGCTCGCCGACGTGGACATGGATGTACTGGAAGAGATCGTACTCGATGGTATCGCCTACATGCGCGCCAACTACGAAACGTTCGATGAATAGCGGCGGATCGGTGCACCAAACTTGACCTTTGGTGGTTTTCTTATGCTTCGCGCGGTACCGAACAGGACTCTGCGCTTCGCGCGCCATGTCGTGCTTGCGCGCTTCGCGCGGGGGCCGCCGAAGACATCAGGCATTCAAGGGGTACGGGGCAACAGCACGACCGCATCCGTTTTTTATTTTTTGAGCGACGTGCTGTCGCCCCGTGCAGGATTTATCGCTGAGTCACGCCTCTTTTAAGCTGCGGGCACCTGGGACTCTCACCACAGGCAGGACGGCAGGGCGTCACTATAACGCCGCGCGTACGTTGCGCCGGCGCGTGACCTGCAGCCCGCCCTCTCTCGTGGACGCCTCCGGACGAGCGACCTCTTGATGAGCGGGATGACTCGAGTATAGCCCTGGTTCTCGCGCCGGGGATAAAGTTGAATAGAGTTAATCGGCCGGGGCAGCGGTTTGAGCGTGCGCGGCGTCCGGCGCAATCCGGATGCGATCGCTGGAGAACGCGAGGCAAGTGATGAAGTACTTTGAGGACGCAGAAGTCGGCGATACGTTTTCTTCGGAAACGCACTATTATGTTGGTGCGGACGAAATCAAGCAATTCGCCGGGCAGTGGGACCCGCAGCGCTATCACCTTGACGAGGCGGCTGCGGAAAATGTTGTCGGTGCCCTGTTCGCGCCATTGGTGATGACGATGTGCATCGCCATCAAGCTCACGCATACCACCGGATTCTTCGAGATCGAGCCGGTGGCTGGTCTGGGATTGGAAGATGTACGACTTGCCAAGCCTGTGCTGGCGGACGACGAACTCTCGGTGAAGGTTACCGTTGTTGCCAAGCGCGACTCGAACAGCAAGCCTGACCTCGGCCTCCTGACACAGCGCACCGATGTGTTCAACCAGAACAACGAACTCGTTCTGAGCTATGTAATTCCGTCGCTGGTTTACAAACGACCAGCGTGATTCACTCCAAATGCAGATGCGGCTCTAGCCCCGCAACAACGCCAAGAAATCCGCTGCAGACTGCAACTCGGCGCGACGCACCGCACGGCGTGCATCCGCCTCGGCGTCCCGGCCCCACTGCTCGATCTGCCAGTCTTCATCGACGTGGGTCGCATGCCATATCTGGTCGGGCGTGAGCCGATCCTGGCGATGTGCGATCGTCAGCAGCGCCGATCCCGTCAAGGTCGTCATGACGTGGAGGGGGGCGAGCGACATGGCCGTCTCGTTCGAAAGCGCCGAAGCGGCCTTGGCGACCATCAACGGGCTCTGCTCGATCGGCATGATGCCGGTCGTCGTCTTGAAGACCGCACCATAGGTGTCCGCAAACCAAGCCAGCACGGGATCCCAGGCGGCGGCCTGGCGGGCAACCAAGCTCTCCGGCGATTCGGCACGATAGAACAGCAAATCATTCCCGATATAGCGAACGAGATCGTCGTGGATCTCGCTTTCGCGCCCGACAACGCCGTCAATCGCCGCGTTGGCGATCTTGGTCAACGGCAGCTTCTCGGGATCGATGACGTCTGCGAGCGCATTCCATTCGGCACTGATTGCAACGGCAAGGGTCTCGCTCGGCACTTCGAGCGGCGTTCGCTTCGGCGTTTTCATCGGGCGACCGTCCAACTCGATGGCATAGCCGACATCGCGCGCCGCCGGCGCGGCGGTCTTATAGAAACGCTTGGGCAGTTGCCGGGCTTCATCGTCCAGCGTCGAGCGCGGAATGCTCGACGTCTTGTCAGGTGGATTTGCCATATCGGGATCCATTAACGCGCAAGCATAAGAGGTCGTGTCACCCGGCAGGGCGCCGCAGCAACTGATCGGCGAGAGGAATAAGCTCCGCTGCCGTCTGCGCAACATCATGAGCGCCTTGCTTGTGAAGTTCGGCAACCGGATGATAGCCCCACGACACGCCCAAGGCCGCGACGCCGGCGTTACGGGCCATGCGCATGTCAAACGTCGTATCGCCGATCATGATCGTGTTTTCAGGTCCTATCGCAGCCTCGCGCATTGCCGTCTCGATCATTTCTGGGTGGGGCTTCGACGCGTTCGTGTCAGCGGTCTGGATGGTGACGAAGCGCCCTTCCCAACTCATGTGCGCGAGCAGCCGATCGACACCACGGATCGACTTGCCGGTGGCAATGCCAAGGACGGCGTCTTCTCGATGCGTCAACGCATCGATGACGTCCGCGATGCCGTCATAGAGCGGTTCATGGCTCACCGGCGCCGCGCGCAAGGCGCGCGCCGCCTCGCGATAGCCATCGCTGACGGCCTCGATGACCTTGCGTGGTTCATTTGGCAGCAACCGCTCAATAGCAAGCGGCAGTGACAGCCCAACACCGGACAATACCTGCTCTCTCGAGAGCATCTCGATGCCGTTGGCGCGGAATGCCATGCTCATGGCCTCGACGACAAAATGCTGACTGTCGATCAAAGTGCCATCGCAATCGAAAATAACGAGCTTCAAGTCGGACATGCGCGCACTCACTTATGCATCGTAGCGGTCAGGGTCGAGGCCGAGGATCTTCCAGGTGCGACGCATATGATCGGGCAGCGGCGCGGAGATATCGATCTTAGTGGCAAGCACGGGATGCGGGATGACGAGACGCCGGGCATGCAGGTGCAGCATGTCGTCGATTTCACCGTCAGCGAAGATCGGATCGCTCGTGTACTTATTGTCGCCGACGATGGGGTGGCCGAGAATATCCATATGCGCTCGCAGTTGATGCTGGCGCCCGGTGACCGGCTTCAGCGACATCCAGGCCGCCTTGTTGGCGACAGTTTCGATCACCGCGTAGTGGGTGGTTGCGTGCATCGCACGGTCCTGTTCACCGGCTTCGGACTTGCGCACGCGGTCACCATCCGGGCCAGACGCCTTGACAAGCGCGGCTTCAACCTTGCCCTGCGGCGGCCGTGGCACACCTTTCACGAGCGCCCAATAGGTTTTCGAGGCAGACCGCGAGGAAAACATCTGACCGAGCTTGGAAGCTGCCTCGCGGGTCTTTGCCACAAGCAGGACGCCGGTCGTGTCACGGTCAAGGCGATGTACAAGACGTGGCCGCTTGCCACCGAAACGATCCGCCATGCCAGCGAGCAAGCCGTCGATATGACGCCGCGTCCCTGTCCCGCCCTGGACCGCGAGGCCGAATGGCTTACTGAGGACGACAACCGCATCGTCTTCGAACAGGATCATACGCTCGACGTCATCGCGGTCGCGCTTCGACAGACCCGGCGGCGGCTTGACGGACGGTGGCGGCTTGGCACCCTCCTGAATGCCACGCGGGACGCGGACCAGTTGGCCGGCCTCGACGCGGGCATTGGACTTGACGCGCTTTGAATCGAGGCGGACCTGGCCGGTCCTCAGAAGCTTCTGCAAATGGCCGTGCGTCAAATCCGGATAATGCAGCCGGAACCACCGGTCGAGGCGCAGGCCTTGCTCATCCTTGGCGATTTCAATCGGTCTGGCTGGGGCGTCGCTCATGCAAATATCATACGCCCCGTGGCGAGGCCGGCAAAGAGGGCCAATATCGAGATCACCACCGAGCCGGCGAGATAGAGCGCCGCGGCGAGATGATCGCCGCGCTGCAGGAGCACGGCGAAATCCAGCGAAAACGCCGAAAACGTGGTAAGGCCACCGAGAATGCCGGTCGCAAGGAAGACCCTCAACTCCGGCGAACCGTCAAAGCGCAACGCCAATGCCTCGACCAGGAAGCCCATCAGAAAAGAACCGACAACATTGACGAATACCGTGCCCCAAGGCAGGCCTATCCCGAGCAGGCGTACCGCGCCCGTGTTAACGAGATGACGTAAACCGGCGCCAATTGCACCACCCGCGCAGGCCAGCAAAAGTAGTCGCATCATAAACGGTCCAGCCGGCCCGCATCACAGGCAGCATTGGTCAGAAGAATGGGTAATCAATCGAGGCGTTCGCGGCGCGCGTAGGGGGTTCCGATGGCCCAGCCCACGGCCCAGCCAATAGCCATAGCAACGATCAGGACACCAAGAAAGGCCATTTGCTCGACGTCGTTCTGTCCGTCCGGCGATTCATAGATGAACTGTGTCGAAACCCAGCCGGCGACCGGACCGCTCAAAAATGTCGCAGCAATGGCCGCACTGATCGTGCCGCACAGCATTGCCAGAACGTACCTCATTGGTTGCCTCCCCGAAACAGATTGACGCGGCCGCTACTTCACTTCCCAGAACCAGATCTCTTTGGCTTCCGCGTAGTTCGAGTAATAGCCGAGCCACGAGAACCACTCCATCAGCCATTTTGCCGACGAGCGATAGCCATTCCAAACGTCGATGTGATCGCCCGTCCCGCGGCCCGGTGCCTCTCCCGAACGGCGCCAGTAATCCTTGATGAAAATTATGCCCGTCCGACCAAAGAGTTGTGGATAGAATTCAGCGACATCCCTGGCCACGATTCTCTCAGTCGATCCGATGCCCTGGATGTTCGAGCGTACGAGTGCGCTCGCCACTTCATGGGCGCGAATATAGTGCATATGCTCCGGCGCATGCGCCGAGCACGTCAGGCATCCGCTAACCTGCGACGGCTGAACACCGGCGCGCTTCAGGGAAACGCCCATGCGAATGGCACACTGATTGGCGAAAGTTGGAAAGCCCTTGCGTGCGGCGCGGCCGTGATAGACGCCATCCCTCGGCGCAATACAAGGCGTCTGCACGCTTTCGTTGATCGGATGCCCGTACCAGAGATCCTTGAATTCAACCTTACCGACCATGGTCGCGCTCACTCCTTGAGACGGGCCCCGATGCCCGGGTTCCCACACGTACTATAAGGTCAATCCGGGCAACATTGAAGCGTCGAGGGGCAAACGGCTTTTCGGAAAGCGACCACGGTCTGATGAATACCCCGGCGACGTTGACAAGGACCGCCATCAAGCCTTCTATGCCCAGACTTTGCTGACATGGAGACTGCGATGACAGTTGATACACAGGCCTATACCCTCGACGCTCTTGCCAGCGACATCCGAGCCGCATTGACGGCCGACCCGAGCATGGAAGGAAAGCAGAAGGTCGCATCCCTGGTCTCGCGCGCGTTGCTCGACAAGGCTTTCGTCCAGGAGCACCTGAAGGATCGGGCACCGGGTGAGCACCCGCGCGAGGTCTTGTACGAAGACGATGACATGGGCTTCTGCATCTGCGGACACGTTTATGACGGAGAAGCAATCGGCGAACCGCATGACCATGGCTCGAGCTGGGCGATCTACGGCCAGGCCGTAGGCCAGACCGAAATGACTGACTGGAAGATCGTCGAGCGCGGCACGGGCGACAAACCGCATCTGGTCGAAGCCGCGCGGACCTACGCCATGAACCCGGGCGATGCCAAGGTCTACGAAGTCGGCGATGTGCACTCTCCCAATCGCACCAAGCCGGTCAAGCTGATCCGCATCGAGGGCGCCAATCTTGATCACGTGAAGCGCTCCAATATCGCAAAGAAATAGCGTCCCCATGTCGTCTCAATGGTGAGGCAGCGACATGCCATGGAGCGCCGCATCCTTGCCGCTGAGGATGATGAGCGGCGCTCCCGACAAGCGGCTATTGTGAAGAAATGCCTCCAGAGCTCGTGATCTTTGACTGCGATGGCGTGCTCGTCGATACCGAAGGGGCAACCAACGCGCTCCTGGCCGCCAATCTTTCGCGCTATGGGCCTGCGCTGACGACCGAGCAGTGCATCGAAAAGTTCGTTGGCGGGACCATGGCCGACGTCGGGCGTCACGCGCGAAACGACGGTTATGATCTGCCCGACACCTGGATCGACGAAATCTATCGCGAGATGTTCGCGCGCCTGGCCGAGGGCGTAGACGTGTTGCCCGGCGTCATGGACATCCTTGATCAACTGGACCGATCCGCCATACCCTACTGCGTCGGCTCGAACGGCCCGATGAAGAAAATGCAAATCACGCTTGGCCCGTCCGGCCTGTGGCAGCGCCTCGAGGGCCACATTTTTTCACCGCATGTCATCGGAATGGAGCATGCCAAACCCGCACCCGGGCTGTTCCTCCACGCCGCGCGCACCATGGGCGTCGCCCCCGCGGATGCGGTTGTCATTGAAGACAGTTATGGCGGTGCATGTGCCGCCCGTTCCGCCGGGATCCGCTGCTTCGGCCTTGTCGGAATGACGTCCAAAAGCCGTTTGCTGGAAGCCGGCGCCATACCTTTTGACGAAATCGCCGACCTCTCAGCATTCCTGCAGCTGGACGAGCCTTGAACACGCACGACGGGCCAGATCAGATCGCAATTCGAAATGACGCACGCTCCTGCGCATCCAGTTGGTCCACCAGGCCGATTTCCCAGGCAATGTAGGCGCGCGCCGCAGCCTCATCACCATCATTGCGCTGATGGGTATGGAACAGGAAGTCGATGCAGTCGGAATCCGGTGGGTCGTTTGGCGTTGCG
>JBPCVZ010000086.1:0-3631 GCA_051010015.1 Hyphomicrobiaceae bacterium | reverse complement strand
CGAACAACGTGTCGTAGACCATGTATCCATGGTTGCGAGTGATATAGGCCGTCGTCCAGATCGGATCCAGATTCTTCAAGTCAGCATGCGGGACGATCCGCAAGACTTTCTCAGCATTGGCAGGCATTGAGAACGCGGTTAAGGCGGCGACAGCTGTCGGCAGCACAAAGCGCGTTAGAAGCTTGCGGGTAAACATCGACTCTCCTCCCGGCGGCGCTAGTTGAGAGCTGAACAACAGCTCAAATTTATAGCTTGGCCATTCTTGGGACTAATTTTTTAAAGGCTAACGAAGTAACGGAACGCTAACACGAGCGAAGAATTGGGGTCAACAAACGCATCATGCCAGCGGTCTCATGTCGGCGCCCGCATGATCGACCTGCTGTAATCCACCCTCGCGTCAGAAAATTAGACGACGCTCAGCGCAGCCGTCGCGGCAGCGTAAACGTTGCCTCGGGCACGCAGCATGCCCGCCCGAGCAAACGCCGCCAACGGATGCACTGCCACGACGATCCCATCCACCGAACCCGCGACCGGCCGGTTGTCATACATTGCAAGCCTGTGCGGAGACTCAGGTTTTGCCGACAAGCGACGGCCCCACCCCGGTTCGCTCCGTTATCAGCGAATAGGCTTGCGGTTGGCGATGCAGCGCGAAGTTGAAGATGTTGTCCTGGATTTCCCGGCACCGATCAAAGTTGCATTCGGCGACAACCAATTCGTCGTCGAGGGTCGCACATTTCGCAACGATTTCGCCGGTTGGTGCAATGATGCAGCTGCCGCCGATCAAATCGCAATCTTCCTCGCGGCCGGCTTTCGCAACGCCCACCACCCATGTGCCGTTTTGATAGGCTCCGGCCTGCATGGACAAGTGATTGTGAAAATCCTGAAGTCGATCGTGCTCGGGCGCGCGTGGGTAGTGCACGGGCGTGTTGTAGCCGAGCATGACCAACTCGACCCCTTGCAGCCCAAGAACCCGAAAGGTCTCCGGCCAGCGCCTGTCGTTGCAAATGCACATGCCGACTTTGCCACCAAAAGCATCAAATGTATTGAAACCCAAATTGCCCACTTCGAAGTACCGTTTCTCCAGGTGCTGAAATGGAAAATCGGGTTCATGCTCGACATGCCCGGGCAGGTGGATTTTGCGGTACTTGCCAACAATTGTCCCGGTCTCGTCAACCGTTATGGCGGTATTGAACCGGCGCGTTCGATTGTCCTCGACGCACAGCTCGGCATAACCAATATGAAACCCCATATTCAGACGACGCGCCGCATCAAACAATGGTTGGGTTTGCGCGCTCGGCATCTCGGTTTCAAAAAACGCATCGATCTGCGATTGGTCGGTCATGTACCAGCGTGGAAAAAAGCTGGTCAAAGCCAGTTCGGGAAACACGATCAAGGAACAGTTTCGCGCCGCCGCTGTTTCCATCAAGGCCAACATGCGCCGCACGACACTCTCGCGCGTCTCGGCGCGCTGGATGGGTCCGAGCTGCGCCGCACCAATGACCAGACTACGTGGAGTGTTGTTCTGCATATCTGGCAATCTATTCTCGTTTCTCGTTGGTCAATCCATCGAGCAGGTCCGAACGTCGCACCGAGCCTCTTCGATATCCGACCATTGGAAAATTGCCCGACAATCTGCCGGACTCAACCGCGACGGTGGGCGACGATCTTGAGGTTGGCTCCGGATTGGTCGCACGCGCCCACCGTACACACTGGCGCACTATCCTGCCAAGCATATACAGCGGAAACCGGGCGCCTGCTTTTTTGGCCAGGCACACCCGCAAGCGGCCGCTGCTTCGGTGACTGATTAACCAAAAGATCTGCTCGCACTTAGATGCAATCCCCGGCCCCCGCGCCCGTGTCATACTCCTTGCATCCCGTCCACAAAGGGGCCGCTGACCGGTGGCGACCATCAGATGGGGACGGGCTTGCAGGTCGCGCGCTCGGCAAACGTAGTCGTGCGTTAAAAGCGACGCCCTGCCGTCCCGCCTGGGTGCAAGCCCCAGGTGCGCGTAGCTTAATGGAGGCGTGACTCAGCGGAAAATCCTGCACGGGGTGGCAGCCAGCCGCTCAAAAAATACTACGGACGCGGTTTGGTTGCTGCCCCGTACCCCTTTGCCTAAACCTTCGGCGGCTCCCGCGCGAAGCCGAGTGTCATGCCTGAAGCCACGAAGCGCGGCAGCACGTGGCATGTCGCGCGACACAATACAGGAGGCCGGTTCAAGCTCGAGGTCTCAGGCGATCGAACACCTGTGCTTGCCGCCTCATGACGTTTGTTTACATTCTCATGATGCTTTTGTAGCGTTCAGCGCATCCCATCACATTTCCGCGCAATTCCACGGAGCACGTCATGCCAGCTACTGTCGATGTACTGATCCGCGGGGCCGAGGTTTATGACGGCGGTGGAAATCAAGCCGAACCTGCCGATGTTGCGATCGAGGCGGACCGGATTGCCGAAATTGGCAGTCTGGATTCGATGAGTGGCCGGCTTGAAATAGACGCGCGGGGTTTCGCACTGGCTCCCGGCTTCATCGACGTCCATACCCACGATGATTTTGCGGCGCTGGCGTATCGGGACATGGGCTTCAAGTCGCGCGGTGGCGTCACGACGTGCATCGTCGGCAATTGCGGCTTCGGTGCCGCCCCATTTCCTGCCGCCATAGAAATGCTGGGCACGCTGACACCGGGCTTGGATATTCCCGAATACGATGGTCATGCCGGCTACGCAGATTTGCTCGAGCGCCAGCCGCCGGGCATCAATATCGGGGCCCTCGCAGGGCATGGCACATTTCGCAAAGCGGTAACAGGCGATGATGCGCGCGAGCCGTCCGATGCCGAAATGAAATCGATGAAGTCGCTGCTCGGTGAGGCGCTTGATGCCGGCGTATTGGGACTATCGAGCGGTCTCATTTACGAGCCGGGTCGATACGCCAAAACCAGCGAGCTGGTTGAATTGGCCAGCGAGATGCGCGGCACCGGCGCCGTATACGCAACGCACATGCGTGACGAGGCCGAGCATCTGCTGTCCTCTGTCGGCGAAGCGATCAGCATTGGCGCCCAGGCGGGCGTATCGGTACAGATCTCTCACCACAAGGCCTCCGGTCGAGAGAACTGGGGCTTGGTGAAAGATTCGATCAAGCTGATTGAAGCGGCACAAGGGCGCGGTGAGAATGTGCATGCCGACCAGTACCCGTATACGGCCGGCAGCACGAACCTGAAAGCGGTCCTGCAGAACGGTGTCTTCACGGAGGCCGCATCGGGCGGATTTGGCGGCCTGCAGCCCGACGACATGTTGATTGCCACCTCTCCGGACCACAGTGAATGGGAAGGCAGGACGATTGCGGACCTGTGCGACGAGTTCAATGCGTCGCCATTGGATACCTGCAACACAATCGCCGCTGCCAGTCCGGGGACGACCGTTGTGCTGCACATGATGAGCGAGGAAGACGTTCAGTTCGTCTTGCAGCATCCCTCGACCATGATCGGGTCCGACGGCATCCCGACGCTGGATGGACGACCGCACCCGCGTCTCTACAACAGCTTCGCGCGGGTCATCGGACATTACGCGCGTGATGCGGCATTGTTTGACATAGCAACAGCAATCCATCGCATGACCGGTTTATCCGCTGACAAA
>JBPCVZ010000085.1:0-9282 GCA_051010015.1 Hyphomicrobiaceae bacterium | reverse complement strand
TTCGGGTATCCGCTCACCCGCCGCTTTGGCCATCGTGATTTTGCCGAGCGCCACCGTCGTCGTGGACTGGTCGAATTGCATCGCGACGCCGCCGTTGCCGTCCGGCACCGAGAAGGCGATCGGGTTGGTCCCGATCACGCGGGTCTTGCCGCCCGGTGCCGCGACGATCGGCGACGCATTCGTCATGCCGAGCGCGATCAACCCTGCGCGCGCGATCTGCTCCGTGAAATAGCCGACCGACGTGCAGGTATGCGCATGGCCGACCGCCAGGCTCGCAACCCCGCATTCGCGTGCCGCGGCGAGCGCCTCAGGCAATGCCCGTGCAAACGCCGCCTGCGCAAAGCCGAAGCGTGCATCGACCTGCACGGCACCCGGCCGCGGTCGCGTCACTACCGGTTCGACGTTACCTTTCACGCGCCCGCTGTGCAGCTGCCGGCAATAGCTTTCGAGGTAGTAGAGGCCGCAGATGCGGTTGCCGACGGCCTCCGCCTTGCGCACCGCCCTGGCGACTTCCGCTGCAATCCAGGTCTCCGCGCCGTGCCGCTCCAGCGCGGCCTGCGTTGTCGCTTCGATCTCGTTCAGTGGCACGCGCGGCATGTCCTACTCCCTGTCCGGCTTTGGCATCGAAGCGCTATTCGATGCACGCCCGCGCGTGCTGGTCAATGCATCGCAGCGCCAGCATCATCAGCATCATGGTCGGATTGGCCCCGCCCGGCGTCGGCAGCACGGACGTCGACAGCAACTGGATCTGCGGCATGGCAAACACATGCAGGTCGCGGTCGACCACCCCTTCGTCAGCGTCCCGTCCGATGCGCGTCGAGCCGGTCGGATGCAGAAACGCGCCGGCCTCGCGCGCGCGCGTTGCGACCGTCTCGCTCGCGATCCGCTGCCACACGCCATGCGCGGCGAAGTCGCTGCCGCGCCACATCTTTTCCATCAGGTCGGCGGCGCCTTCCACGTTATCGATATCTTTGTCGCTGACCCGCCACCTGATCTCCGCCAGGGGCACCCCGAACGGGTCCCGCCGCGTTTCGCTGAGCCTGATCGTGTTGTCGGCATTCGACGTCTGCGCAATGACCGTGTGCACGGTTAGTCGCGCGTGGGCGGGAAACAGCAGGCGTTTATGCACGAAGCGCCACCAAGCGGCGCGCAGCAGCCAAGGAAGATGGCGCACCAGAGATCGGCAGACGGCTGCCGAAGGCAACTGTTGCTTCTGCGCCCCGCGCAATACTTCGCGTAGCGCCTCGAAACCACCGGGTTGCTGCAGCTCGAACCGGACGTCGGCGAAGCAGGGCGGCAGCGACTTGCGGGCCGCCGCATCGCTGGCAAACTCGAAGCGGAGATTGCGCATGCAGCCGCCGCCGCTGAAGCGAAAGCCGATAATCTTGTTGAGCGCTTTCGGCTTGCGCGGTTCGATGTCGGCGATCCCCACCGAGATGTGATCGGCGAAATAGCGTCCGAGGCTCGGGCTCAGCGCGCGGACGGCGCCGCCGCTCTGTTGGTCGATGAGCAGTGCCAGCCGTGTCGTCTCGATGGCGCCGGCCGCCACGATGAGCCGTGCGGCAGCGAGCCGTATCGTATCGCCCGACGGCGACTGCGCCTGCACCTCGACCCCCGTGCCGTCTGTCCCGGCTTGAATAGCGACCACGGTCGCGTTCAGCCAGACATTCAGGTTGGCCAGGGTACGGCATTCCTTGCCGACAAGGTCGACGACGTTGCGCCGCTTGAAGGGCGGCCATTTTGCCAGGCGGTTGACGTGGGTTTCACCGATATCGAATGGAAAGAATGGGTCGCTATAGGGCCCCGGCTCGAGGCCGAACAGCTCTTCGACGTCGGTCACATAGGGCTCGAGGTCCGCCATCGGGATCGGCCAACCGTCCTCCTCGACGTCGGCTGACTGGAACGGGATCAGCGCTCCGCCCCAGCGTGTCGAAGTGCCGCCCAGACATCGAAAGCGTCCATGCATCGCACCGTCGTAGCGACTTGCGACGTGAACGACTTCGTTAAGCGGATGCGTCTCCTCGGCCTGCCGGTAGCCGCCGGATTCGAGGCACACGACGTGCTTGCCCGTCTTCTGCGCGAGCCGCACACAGGTTGGCAGACCGACCGTGCCGGCACCGATGACGATGAAGTCCGCCTGTGCCTCGACAGCGCCCTGGCCTTGCAGATCACTGATCACGAGACACCTCCTCGTCGATGCACGGACCAGCAATCCCATTATTCCACAGGAGCCCGTCTTCAGGCTACACGGAACGGGGCAAGCAGACGTGCGCGCAACCCAAGGATTACAATGGCCAGAATAACAACCTAACAGCAATAACCATATCGATCCATCAACAGACGTAGACGGATTATATTCGATTCGACCGTAGTGACAGCAAGCCGCCGGGCCCTGCCGGCAGCTACGACCTTGCAATCTTTCCGCGTTGTCAATTTGCGTCGAGCCAAGGGGGTGGCGCCATCCGGGCGGGAAGGGGCCCTAACACACCCTGCTAGGCATTCCGCGCCCAGACGGTTACGCTTCAATCCGACGACTGAGGTGCAAATCAATCGCCGGGGGAGAATCATGGGCCGCGCTGTTTCGTTTCTGTTGATCGTTGTCGTGTGCGTCTCGGTCTTCATCTTCTTTCGCACGTTCAGCGTTGAAGACTTCCCGCCGTTTGCCAAGGAGATCATGGCAGCGATGCTTGGCTCGGTGATCACCGTCGCGATCACGGTCCTGCTGCTGCGTTACCAGACAACCAGCGAGGTCAACCGCGACAAGTCGATCGCGGTGTTCCAGGAAAAACTACGCATCTACGAAGGCTTCAGCGAATTCCTCTGCCAGATCTCGCAGGACGGTCGCGTCGACGAGCAGGAGGAGCGGGCGCTGCGCCATTGGGCCATGAAGCTCAGCCTCATCTGTGGCCAGGAGGTATCCGACGCGATCGACCATTTCTTCATGCAGACGCACCGTTACAAGACGCTCTATTATGAGCAGCTGCCCGAACCGCATCGTGACGATTTGCTGGTCTGGTATCAGGCGCGCACCGGTGCCAGGCGGCCCCTCGATGACTCGGCAAAGTGCTTTCTGACGATCGGCGCTCTCCTCGCCCACTTGAAGCACGATCTCGGCGAGGTCGAAATCTCCAACCTCAGGGACGTCGCCTCGGCCCGCCACGCGGTCGACGACATCATGGCGGCCGGTGTTACGGGGTAAGGGGATCGGGACGGAAGCGGGCGGCGGCCAGGTCCGGTCGCCACCCCAATCCGCGCGTTGGTTCAAGGTCGCAGATTAGAACCTGTAAACGCGTCTGCCGCGTCGGTAGCGACGTCCGCGGTGGCAATAGCGGCCCACGACGAACCGACGACAAACGCGCCGCCAGCGGCCATACCGTCTCCGGACACGGCGGCATACGCGTCGGACGCGGCGATGGCAGTGGCGATATCGACGACCGTGCGCGAGCGTCACGCCACTGGTTGCTTGCCCAAGTGTCTGGAGCGGAGTGAGGCCGGCGCCGACCGGCGCGGCATTTACGCCCCCGACCGGCAATAGCAGCACGATCAAGGTCGAGATCAACGCAAGAGCTCGAAATTTACTCATATAGTTTCCCATCTAGCTAATAGCGCCCCGAGCAAACAATCCGTCCAGGGCAACCGTGTTGTGCCCTGCGGCACAAGTCATCGGATGATGACACGAACATATCCAACAGCGAAAGTGAGTTGTGTCGTAGAGCATCATCCGATGCTCTAACGCCTAACGTCGTTAGTTTCCGTCGCAAGCAGTCCCGTGGCGAAATCTTCGTCTCTCGTCATTAACCATCCTTCGCGCTTATCCCCGCAACCCGGGCCTGCTCTACACTGTTCTTATCCCGACCGATCAGGGGCCGCTAACCGGTGGCGACCGCTAGAGGGGTCAGGCTGCAGGTCACGCGTCGGTGCAACGTACGTCCGGCGTTATAGTGACGCCCTGCCGTCCTGCCTGTGGTGAGAGTCCCAGGTGCCCGCAGCTTAAAAGAGGCGTGTCTCAGCGATAAATCCTGCACGGGGCGACAGCACGTCGCTCAAATTAACAATCGGATGCGGTCGTGCTGTTGCCCCGTACCCCTGAACTGCCCGATACCTTCGGCGGCCGCCGCGCGAAGCGCTGTTTTGTGCGTTGCTTTTCACCGTCCTGGCGCACGGCGGCATCCGTGAGGGTGCGCCCGGCCCGCGGCCACACTTCGGCGCCAACCATTACGCTGCCTTTGTGCGCGATCCCGACGGCAACAAACTGCAGGCCCTCTGCTAAGCGCGGCCGCTTAACGAGCGGACCGCCTCACATCAGGCCGGAGCGCTTCGCCCAGGCCATGATCGCCTCGTTGGTCCACGCCGGTGCTTCGAGGCCGGTGAAGTGACCGTGACCGGCGAGCAGCGCGAATTCGGCCTTGGCATTGCGCGATTTCACAAGGTCGGGATAGTGCCCCATCTCACCCTCGTCGAGCGCGCGGCGAATACCGTCCTGGCCACGAGTCGTCGTCTGGATGACCAGTGTTGGCACCGTGATCGCGCGCATCTGCACCTCGCCCTTGGTCGCGTCCCAGGTCATCATGTTGCGGTACAGCGACCGCAGGTTTTCGTCGGGCATCTTGAGCGCGCGTGCAACGCAGGCATCTCTGAGTTCTGCGAAACGGTCGCCGTAGAACATGATCTCGAACAGGCCCTGCAACCACGGCTTCAGTTGGCCGTCGGCGGTCGCCGCTTCGAAGCCGGCAATGGCCGCATCGAGATCTCCGAATGCGCTGTCGCTGCCGTCGACCAGGATCAGGCCTTTGACGATGTCGGGCGCCTGGTGCAACACCTCGTGGATGACGCGTGTGCCCATGCTGTGGCCGGCGACGATCGCATTGGTCACGCCTTTGGCCCGCAACAGTGCGACGACGTCGGCTGCCAGGTTCTCCATCGACAGCGTGTCGGCCACGCTGCCGTCGCCACCATGGCCGCGCAGGGTCGGCGTGATCACGCGATGCGTTGTCGCAAAGGCCTCGAGCTGCGGCTGCCAGTCGCTCAGGTCGCAGCACAGGCCATGGACCAAAACGAACGTCGGGTCGCCCTGACCCTGGTCGACATGCTTCAGTTCAACGGTCGCCGTCATGGTGCAAGTCTCCTGGCAAAACGTATTTTATTCCCAGAGCAAGTAACAAGACGTATGTCGCACACATCGAGGCGGATCGCCTCTTGCGAACTGTCTCAATGAGCCGGCACTTTGTGCCGCCCCTGCGGAGGGCCAGGGCGCGACAGCGCCCGGTGCGGCCCGTGAGCGAAATAGCTCTAAAATACGCCGCCGCGCGACAGCAGCCCGCCGTCGACATTGAGCACGGTGCCCGAGATATACGATGCCCGGTCGGACGCCATGAACGTCACCGCATCGGCGATCTCCTGCACGGACGCGGCTCGGCCAAGCGGTTGCGCCGAAAGATATTCGCGCCACTTGTCTTCGGTGCCATGCTCGGCTTTCGAGCGGGTCTTCATGAGTGTCACCAGCCGATCCGTCTCGACCGGCCCGGGGCTGACCGCCATCACGCGGATGCCGTCTTCCAGGCTGTAGCCGCCGAGTGCCCGTGTAAATGCGTTGAGCGACGCGTTGCCCGAGGTGCCGGCGATATAGGAAAAGTCGTGCTTGTCCGCGGCCAGGCCCGTCACGTTTACAATCGTGCCATGGCCTCTGGCCTTCATCTGTGTGTACGCCGCCCGGCACAGGTTGATGTAACCGAACACCTTGAGGTCCCACGCCGTGCGCCAGGTCTGTTCATCGACGGCTTCGACGTTGCCGCCGGGAATGGCCCCGGCGTTGTTGACCAGGATATCCGGTGTCCCCGTCGCCGCCAGCAGCTCATCGGCGGAACCGGAAACGGATAGGTCCATCGGATGAATTCTCGCATCCTTGCCGGTCTGCTGCTTGATGTTGGCTTGCGCCGTCTCGAGCATCGACTTGTCACGCGACACGATTTGCACCTCGCAGCCTTCGTTGGCGAGGCTGACGGCGACGCCGAATCCAATACCCTTCGAGCCACCCGTGATGACCGCCATGCGGCCCTGCAGTCCGAGATCCATGATATAATCCTCCTGTGCGTTGCACCGACTTTGCTGTTTGAGGCAGAAACCTTCGCCTCCAGGCATTTTTTACCGCCTGTGCAATGTCGGCTTATGATTTGTTGAACGGTTTGAGCTCGGCTTCGGCGCCATCCGGCAGCGGCGTGCGGGCGACGTTCATGACCATCGCGAGCAGCGAGTAGTAGCCGCAGATCGTCGTGATATCGATCACGCCCTGCTCGCCAAACGCTGCTTTGGCCTTGTCGTAGGTCGTGTCGCTGACCTGGCCGTTGCCGTGCACCTCGGTGCAGAAGTCATAGATGATCTGCTGTTCCGGCGTCAGGCTATCCGGCCGCCGCCCCTCGCGCACCGCCTCGGCAACGGCGGCGGGTAGACCGGCCTGCTCGGCGATCTTGCGGTGGGCGCCCCATTCGTAGTTCTGGCTCCAGCGCCGCGCGGTGATGATGATGGCGAGCTCGGAAAGGTCCATCGCCAGGGCCGACTCGAAGCGCAGATAGGCGCCGAGATGGGTTGCCGCCCTGAGCACTTCCGGGCTGCGCATCAGCGGCACGAACGGGCCGCCCGGCTCCTGCCCGCGCTTTTCCCGGAACGCCTCGACGGCGGCACGCTGTTCGGCCGTCATGTCGGCATCGGCGATGACGGGCATGCGATCGTCCGGCGAAGTTCCGGCGGGCGGCACAGCCCGCATATCGTCGGTCACGCCGGCTTTGCTCATGGCTAAAAGGCTCCCAGATGGTCACAATTCGCCGCACTGTGCGTTGCGCCACCGGCATCCGCAAGGTCCATCCGTATCCACCTGCCGGAAATCACATGCTTGCCCTCGGCCGGGCGCTTGGCTATCAGCGGCACATGAACCTCTATCGCGCCTTCGCCACCGTTGGTGGCCTGACCATGGTCAGCCGCTTGCTCGGCTTTGTTCGCGACATTCTGATCGCCGCGGCGCTTGGCACCGGTGTCGTCGCCGACGCCTTCTTCGTTGCGTTCCGGTTTCCAAATCTCTTTCGCCGCTTGTTCGGCGAAGGCGCATTCAATGCCGCTTTTGTACCGCTATTCGCCAAGCGCCTCGAAGCTGACGGAGAGAACGAGGCGTGCGCCTTCGCTAGTGAAGCGATGTCCGGCCTCACATTGGTGCTCGTCATCCTGTCGGTCATGGCGATGCTCGCGATGCCGTGGCTGATGGTCGTTCTCGCGCCAGGTTTCGCGGGCGACCCGGCCAAATATGCGTTGGCCGTCAGCCTCACTCAGATCGCGTTTCCTTACTTGCTGTGCATGTCGATCGTTGCGTTGCTTTCTGGTGTTCTGAATTCGGTGCACCGGTATTGGGCTGCCGCAGCGGCACCGATTCTGCTCAACATCGTATTGATCTCAGCCCTGCTAATCGCCATTTTCCTCGGCTATGCTAACGATCCTGGCGCCGGTTATATCCTTGCTGTTGGCGTTGCCATCGCAGGCTTCGCTCAACTCGCGATGCTTTGGCTCGCCGTCCGTCGCACCGGCTTGACGATCCGGTTGCGCCGCCCGAGCTACTCACCAGCGATGAAACGCCTGGTAGAACTGGGCATTCCCGGTCTCATTTCCGGTGGCATCACGCAGATCAACATCGTCGTTGGCACCATCATTGCGTCCCTGCAGGCCGGTGCCGTATCCTATCTCTACTACGCCGACCGTCTCTACCAATTGCCGCTCGGCATCGTCGGCATTGCCATAGGCGTCGTCCTGCTCCCCGAGCTGTCACGACAACTCAGAGCTGGCAACCGGCCCGCCGTAATGGATAGCCAGAACCGCTCTCTCGAGTTTGCGCTGGTGCTGACAATACCGGCGGCCATTGCGCTGGCGATTGCAGCTGAACCCATCATAGCCGTTCTCTTCCAACGCGCCGCTTTCACAACTGCTGATACCGTCAACACAGCATGGGCGCTGCGCGCCTTCGCGATCGGTCTGCCTGCATTCGTTCTGATCAAGGTATTTCAACCAGCCTTCTTCGCCAGAGAAGACACCAAGACGCCGATGCGGCTTGCGCTGGTCAACATGTTGGTGAACGTAGCGCTGTCGTTCATGTTGTTTTATGGCTTCAAACAAGCCGGCTGGATGCCGCACGTCGGCATCGCTGTGGCGACGTCAATCGCGGGCTGGCTGAATGCACTTCTGCTTTGGTGGAAGTTGGCGCGAGCTGGCGATTTTGAGTTCGACGCACAGTTGGCGCGCAATCTGCCGATCGTCATCATGGCCTCGTTGGCGATGGGCGCCGTGCTCTGGAATGCGATGCCGTACTTGGCGCCGAGTCTGGCCGATAGTGCCCCGCTCTGGGCACGCATAGCCGGCCTGGGGGCACTGGTTTTTGGCGGTGCTGTGGTATTCTTCGCGATCGTCACGGCAACCGGCGTCCTGCGACTGTCGATGATCCGGCGCGTCTGACACTTGGGCTTGCGCCGGGACTGGTCTCACGCCATAAGGCCCCGCGATCATTTTTGAGGACCAACTCATGAGCGAACTGCCCGCAATCTCCCCGCGCGTGTTTTCCGGCATGCAGCCGACCGGCGCGCTTCATCTCGGCAACTATCTCGGTGCCTTGGTGAATTGGGTAAAAATGCAGGAAACGCACGAGTGTATTTACTGTGTGGTTGACCTGCATGCGATTACGCAGGCGCGCTCAGTCTGGGGCGGCCCCGAGGAACTGCGCAATGCCATCCGGATGACAACGGCCGCCTATATCGCTGCCGGCGTGAATACCGACAAGAGCATCATTTTCAACCAGAGCCAGGTAACCGTCCACGCTGAGCTGGCTTGGATATTCAACTGCATTGCACGTATGGGATGGTTAAACCGGATGACACAATTCAAGGAGAAAGCGGGCAAGGATCGCGAGAATGCGTCGACTGGTCTGTTCATCTACCCCAACTTGATGGCTGCCGACATCCTGGCCTATCGCGCAACCCACGTGCCCGTCGGCGAGGATCAAAAGCAGCATCTCGAGCTTACCCGGGACATCGCGCAGAAATTCAACAACGACTTCCGAGAAGAAATCATCGCGCAGGGTGTCGCCGATGGGGAGTTCTTTCCGTTGTGCGAGCCAGTGATCACCGGCCCCGCGACGCGGGTCATGAGCCTGCGGGATGGTGGGCGCAAAATGTCAAAATCGGAGGCTTCTGAAATGTCGCGCATCGATCTGACCGACGAAGCCGACGCTATCGCCAACAAAGTACGCAAGGC
>JBPCVZ010000084.1:0-2505 GCA_051010015.1 Hyphomicrobiaceae bacterium | reverse complement strand
CCGCAACTGGAGCGCCGCCAAAGATGCCGGTGTTCGTGTCGAACGTCACGCCGGAAGGCAAATCGTCGACCAGTTCCCCATTCGCGGTCGTGGCCGTGGCGGTAAAGGTGAGCAGATCTTCTTCATTGTCGGCGAAGAGCGCGCCGGCGTTGAAGTCGAAGGGTGTGTTTTCACTCATTCCCTGATCGGGCATGTCGAATGGCATGTAGGGCGCGGTGTTGTCTGGCCCGCCATCCTCAATGGGAACGAATTCGATCCAGTCGATGCGCGCATATTCACCGGCGTCCGTGGTGGCGTTGATCACCATCTGACCGTCTACGCCAACCTCGATTTCCGTGAAGGTCTTGCTGCGGAAGCTCGCCGCCTGAGCGGCGTTGTCGCTGGTCGCATCGTCATCGAGCGTGAAAGCTCCAATCGGGTTTCCGTCGAGGAGAATTTCAATGTCGCTCTCGCCGTCGTTCTCATCAAAATATCCCAGCGTGATGTTGTAGAGACCCGCGATCACACCCTTGCCGGCGAGATCGTAGGTCGCTGAGCCGCTTGCGCCGTTGTTGGGTAGGAACGCCACTTCGCCAGCGTCCGCCGCGCCTTGAGTTTGCGTGGCGTAGACATCACTGGAATCGAAGTCTTCGGCCTGGATGCGGATAGTGGTGGCGACAGGCGCGTCATCCTCAGTGACGATTCCCGTAGCGCTATTGGCGAGAGGATCGATCAGGTCGCCGTCGCTGACAGCGGTGAGCACGACTTCGACGTCATCATCACCGTTGTTGTCATCGTCATTTGCCACATCGACGGACAGCGTGGCGATGCCACCGGTGAATATGACTTCGGCGTTCTGCGCTTCACCGCCATTGACGGTATAGGTGATGGTGCGGGTCGCGTCGCCGCCATCATAGGCGAGGTCGAAGACCAGCGTGGTCACGCCGTCGTCACCGGATTCGACCGCTGTTGGAGCCCCCGAAATCGAAACCACAGGCGTGTCGTCCTCAGTGACGGTTCCGGTGGCGCTGTTCGCAGCAGAATCGACCACGTCACTGATATTGTCGCCGATGCCGGTGAGCGTGACTTCGATGATGTCATCATCGTTGTCGATGTTGTCGTTGGCCACATCGATGGACAGCGTCGCCGCGCCGTCCGGGAAGGTGATGTCGGCATTCTGCGGTTCACCGCCGTTGACGGTATAGGTGACCGTACGGGTTGCGTCGGCGTCGCCAGTATAAACCAGGTCGAAGACCAGCGTAGTCACGCCATCGTCGCCGGTTTCCACTGCTGTTGGCGTTCCTGAAATCGAGACCATCGCGGCGTCCACGCCGTTGACCACAAGCGTCGCGGTATTGGGTGTGGAGCCACCCTGCCCGTCCGTCACGTTGTAGTTCACCGTCACGGCGGCGCTCTCATTGCCGTTCAGCGCGGCGAACTGTGCCGGATCAATGGACAGACTCGTCCCGTTGAGCGTGAAGAGCACCGGATTGGCGTTCGCGTCTGTGACGGTGACGCTGTCGATGTCGAGCACACCGCCGTCGCTGTCGGCCGCATTGGCGTCGGCCAGAAGATCGATCTCGACCAGCGGCGCGGCTTCATCGACAATTCCCGCGTCGATAGCGTCGGCCGTTGGCGCGACGTTCGGCGGCGGTGTGCCGAGCGCTGTCACTTTAAGATATTGATAAGAAACGTCAAAGACCGGTTTATTATTGTTTGCGGTCTGCGTCACGCCTGCGCCTAGAACGGTTCCGTTCAGCACTGCGTCGGAGAGGGAACCAGTGAGTGTCTTTGCTGCTCCGAGCGCTACTGTATCAGCACCGGCGAGCGGCTGCCCGTCGGAACCAAGAAGGGTGCCAAAGGCCTGCGCCTTGGCTACCGGGGCAGCGCCGGAGTTGTCGATGAAGGCTTCAAGCGAGATGACGACCTCGGCGATGGCCGCATAGTCGTTGGTCGCGATCAGGTCTGTCGCCGTGTTGCTGGCACCGCCACTAATCTCGGTGCCGAATTCGAACTCTTGGTTTGAGCGGCCGAAGACAGCTTTGATGTAGTTATCTTGGTCTAAGCCGATAATAAGACCGGCCGACTGGTAGTTAATAGGTGCCTGAACCCCGTTGCTATTGGCGTCCCAGTCGGGCGCTGCGAAGCGAGTCTCGACACGCATACCCTCGACAGCCTGGAACCCGGAGACAAAAGCATTTTGCTGGGTATTTGTACCTTGGTAGGCATCTCCACCCGAAGCCCGTATGGTCAGCAAGCCGTTCGCCACGGACGCCGCAGCAAGATCGACTTCAGTTGTCGTCGCCTTGGAGCTGTCCAGTGCGCCGGTCAGGCCATTTTGAAATGGCGTGCCATCGGTATCGAACTCCAGCGTGACCATCTGCCCCTGTGTCAGCGGCGCGCCTTGGTTTGTGGCGTCGTAGGAGAAAGTTTCCTCGGAATTCAGAACGTCATCGCCGTCGACGTCATCGTCGGTCGCGTTTGCGGTTCCGTCCCCGTCGAGATCCTCATTTGGCGCTGTTCCAA
>JBPCVZ010000083.1:0-19256 GCA_051010015.1 Hyphomicrobiaceae bacterium | reverse complement strand
GTGCGGAGCGGACTTGCCATTGTGTGATTCTTGACGCCAGATGGGCGTAAATCGTGGAATCACACGCATGCGCGAATTCCTCTTTCAGCTCGATCCATCGGGCCAGATCAGCCTGCAGGCGCAGATTCGGGAGCATCTCGTGTCGGCGATCCGCGCCGGCCAGTTGTCCGCCAACGAACGGGTGCCGTCCAGCCGGCAGCTGGCCCGCGCGCTCAACGTCTCGCGCAATACCGTTTCGCTTGCCTACTTGCGGTTGCTCGACGATGGTTTCCTGGTCGTCAGGGAACGCAGCGGCTATTTCGTCTCGGAGTCGATTCCGGCACCGATCAAGACAATCGAGCCCGAAGCAGGCCACGACGGCATCGAGTGGCGCGAACGGCTGCGCATTCGGCCCTCTGCGCAGGCCAATATCGAAAAGCCGCAGAACTGGCACGAGTTCGACTATCCCTTCATCTACGGCCAGGTCGATCACGCGCTGTTCCCGATCGCGGAATGGCGTGACTGCGTGCGCCAGGCGCTCGGGCGCAAATGGCTCGACAACTGGACCGCGGATGCGCAGCACCACGATGACCCGATGCTCGTCGAGCAGATCCGCAAGCGGTTGCTGCCGACCCGCGGCATCTCTGCGGCGCCGGACGAGATCCTGGTCACCCTCGGCGCCCAGCACGGCCTTTATATGCTGTCCAGTCTGCTGGTGTCGGAGGCGACAACCGTCGCCTTGGAGAATCCCGGTTACCCTGATCTGCGCAACATCTTTCGGCTTCGCACCGATCGCATTATTGCCGCTGGCGTCGATGCGGAAGGCCTGGTCGTCGACGACACGCTGGGCGCGGCGCACATCATCTGCACGACGCCGAGCCATCAGGCGCCAACCAACGTGACGATGTCCGCCCGCCGCCGCGCGGCGCTTCTCGCCGCCGCCGCGCGATCCGGCGCGTTGATCATCGAGGACGACTACGAGAGCGAGACGCATGATGATCGCTCCGCGCTGCCGGCATTGAAGGCGGCCGATCACGACGGCCGGGTGATTTATGTCGGCAGCCTGTCGAAGACGCTGTTTCCCGGGCTGCGGCTCGGGTATCTGGTCGGGCCGCCCGAGATTATTCGCGAAGCGCGCGCCTTGCGCCGCCTGATGCTGCGCCATCCGCCGAGCAACAATCAGCGAACCGTCGCCATCTTCCTGGCGCTTGGCCATCACGACGCCCTGGTTTCGCGACTGAAGCGTGCCTATGCGCAACGCTGGCGGGCGTTGAGCGCCGCATTCGAGAGTCATGTGGAGTTGCCGATCGGGCGCCCGATCCGGGGTGGCTCCAGCGCCTGGGTCGAGGGGCCGGCGTGGCTCGATGCGAACCTGCTGGCCGAGCGGGCGCTGGCCCACAAACTGATCATCGAGCCGGGTGCCATTTACCATGCGCAAGCCCCCGCGCCGCGCCATTTCTACCGGCTTGGCTTCTCGTCGATCGATGCAAAGCGCATTCCCGCGGGCATCGAACTGTTGGCCCGGCTGGTACGCGAGCAGCGCAGCTGTTAGACTTTGTCCGTCCGTTGGGCAAATCTGGCTCAAAGCTTGATGAAATCTGGCTCTATCGGAGCCGAGATCAGGCATGTCTTAGATCATGATGCGCCCATAACGCGCGCACATCGCCCTGCAGGATGCCGGATTGCCCTGCGATGCAGGACATTCAACAACATCAACGGCGAGAATTTGGAGCGGAGTGGCCATGCATATTGGTGTTCCCAAGGAAATCAAAGTTCATGAATATCGCGTCGGGTTGATCCCAGCGAACGTTCGTGAACTGGTCGCCCACGGCCATCAGGTCTCCATCGAAACCAATGCCGGTGCCGGCATTGGCATGATGGACGAGCATTACGAGGCCGCCGGCGCCAAGATCGCGCCGACGGCGGCTGACGTCTTCGCCAACGCCGACATGGTGGTCAAGGTCAAGGAGCCGCTGGCACCGGAGCGCAAGATGCTCCGGAAAGACCAGATCCTGTTCACCTATCTGCATCTGGCGCCGGATCCGGAACAGACCAACGACTTGATCGCAAGCGGTGCGACCTGCATCGCCTACGAAACGGTGACGTCGCCGACGGGCGGCCTGCCGTTGCTCGCGCCGATGTCGGAAGTGGCCGGGCGGATGTCGATCCAGGCCGGCGCCTACCATCTGGAGAAGGCGCATGGCGGCCTCGGCGTGCTGCTCGGCGGCGTGCCCGGTGTCGACCCCGGCAAGGTGGTCGTGATCGGCGGCGGCGTCGTCGGCACACACGCCGTGCATATCGCGCTCGGCATGGGCGCCGACGTGTGGGTGCTGGACCGCAGTGTCGATGCTTTGCGCCGCCTTTGGACGCAATTCGATCGCCCGCTCAACACCGTATTCTCGACCCGCGATGCCATCGAGCAGCATTGCCTCGATGCCGACCTCGTCATCGGCGGCGTGCTCGTGCCGGGCGCCGCGGCACCGAAACTGGTTACCGCCGATCTCATCAAGCGCATGAAGCCGGGCTCGGTCGTGGTCGATGTCGCGATCGACCAGGGCGGCTGTTTCGAAACCTCCAAGGCGACCACCCACGACGACCCGACCTACGTCGTCGACGACGTCGTCCATTACTGCGTTGCCAATATGCCCGGCGGCGTGCCGCGGACATCGGCGCGCGCGCTCAACAATGCGACGCTGCCGTTCGTCCTGGCAATTGCCGACAAGGGATGGCGGAAAGCCCTCGCCGACGATGTGCACCTGCGCGAGGGCCTCAACGTGCATGCCGGGCGGATCACGCATGCTGCCGTTGCCTCGAGCCTCGGCCATGAGCACTGGAGCGCGGACGAGGCGATCCGCGGCTAGCTGACATCGGACAACTAAACTGAATATCGAAAGAGGATAGAACCATGAACCTGCGCGCTGGCGAGAACGATTTTAGCGACATCATCGAGGCCGACCGGGCGCACGTCTGGCACCACCTCATCCAGCACAAGAAGTTCGAGACCGTCGATCCGCTGATCATCATCGAAGGCAAGGGCATGCGCGTGTGGAACACCGCCGGCCGTGAGCACCTCGACGCCGTGTCCGGCGGCGTGTGGACCGTCAACGTTGGCTATGGCCGCGAGGAGATCGCCGATGCCGTGCGTGACCAGTTGGTCAAGCTCAACTACTTCGCCAACTCGGCCGGCAGCATCCCTGGCGCGCTGTTTGCCGAGCGCCTGATCGCGAAGATGCCGGGCATGACGCGGGTCTACTATTCGAACTCCGGCTCCGAAGCCAACGAGAAGGCCTACAAGATCGTCCGCCAGATCGCCCACAACAAGTACGGCGGCAAGAAGCACAAGATCCTCTACCGCGACCGCGATTACCACGGCACGACGATTACCGCCTTGTCGTCCGGCGGGCAGACGCAGCGCCGTGAGCAGTATGGTCCCTTCACGCCCGGTTTTGTCGAAGTACCGCATTGCCTCGAGTACCGCTCGCAGTGGGGCGACGTCGAGGACTATGGCATTCGCGCGGCCAATGCGATCGAGGAGGTTATTTTGCGCGAGGGTGCGGATACGGTCGGCGGTCTGATCCTCGAGCCGATCACGGCCGGCGGCGGCGTCATCGAACCACCGAAAGGCTATTGGGATCGGGTTCAGGAAATCTGCAAGAAGTACGACATCCTCCTGATTATCGACGAAGTCATGTGCGGCATGGGCCGCACCGGCACCTGGTTCGGTTATCAGCACTACGGCGTCGAGCCCGACATCGTCACGATGGCGAAAGGCGTTGCCTCCGGCTATGCCGCGATTTCCTGCACGGTGACCACGGAAGAAGTGTTCAACCTCTTCAAGGCCGATCCCGATGACCCGATGAGCTACTTCCGCGACATCTCGACGTTCGGCGGCTGCGCGGCCGGCCCAGCTGCGGCGCTCGAGAACATGCGCATCCTCGAAGATGAAAAGTTGCTCGAGAACTGCACCGCGATGGGCGCCTACCTGATGGACAAGCTCGAAGGGCTCAAGGCCAAGCACGAGATCATCGGTGACGTGCGCGGCAAAGGCTTGTTCTGCGGCGCGGAACTCGTCGCGAACCGCGAGACCAAGGAGGCGGTCGATGAGCGCCTGGCGCAGGCGATCGTTGCCGACTGCATGACCAACTCGGCCGTCATCATCGGCGTCACCAACCGGTCGATCACGGGGCTCAACAATACCCTGTGCCTGAGCCCGGCGCTGATCTGCACGACGTCGGATCTCGACGAAGTGGTCGACGCGATCGATGGTGCGATCACCCGGACACTGGCGGCCGCCTAAGCGCAGGCGGCGCCGGCGCGATTGGCCGCAGCGGTTGATCGGCGGCGACGTGCGTTGGGGGCCTGTTGGGTTACGCGGGCGAGGTCGTTGCAACACGCAGCATCGGCGGACCGCTAACCCAACCTACGGCTCAGAGAGTGTTTTTAGGGCATTGAGTTTTCTATAAAAATGTAGGTTGGGTTAGGGCGGCCACGTGTCTTGCGAGGTCGTGGTGCGTTGCCCCGCCCGTAACCCAACAGGGCGTACGGTTGATCGGCGGTGACGTGCTTTGCGGCTTGTTGGGTTACGCGGGCGAGGCCATTGCAACTCGCAGCACCGGTGGACCGCTAAGCCAACCTACGACTCAGAGGGTGTTTTTAGTACGTTGAATTTTTTATGAAAATGTAGGTTGGGTTAGGGCGGGCACGTGTCTCGCGATGTGGTGGTGCGTTGCCCCGCCCGTAACCCAACGTGCCGCACCGGCCGATCGATTGACGTAGATCAAAGTCATTTGTATGCTAATGAATAATTTGGCGCTCGATCGCGTGCCCGCTGGCACGGTTTGTGCCGGATAGGTCCTGCCCGGGACTCGCATAGACCCTCGAATTTCGAAAGGCTGATGGCCCATGAGCGCCTATTACAGTGAAACCGTGCTGAACGTCCGGCATTGGACAGACACGCTCTTCAGCTTCACGACGACCCGCAACGCCGCGTTTCGCTTCGTCAACGGGCAGTTCGCCATGATGGGGCTGGAGCTCGACGGCAAGCCGCTGGTCCGGGCCTACTCGATGGCGAGCCCCAACTACGAAGACTTCCTGGAATGGTTTTCGATCAAGGTGCCGAACGGGCCGCTGACGTCGCGCTTGCAGCACATCAAGGTCGGTGAAAGCGTTCTCGTCAGCAAGAAACCGGTCGGAACGCTGATCATCGACAACCTCAAGCCGGGTCGCAACCTCTACCTGATCAGTACCGGCACCGGCCTCGCCCCGTTCATGAGCGTCGTGCGTGATCCGGAGACCTATGAGCGCTTCGAGAAGGTCGTCTTGATGCACGGGTGCCGCATCGTGGCGGAACTGGCCTATGGCGAGCGCCTCACCGAGGAACTTCCGCGCGACGAGTTCATTGGCGAATTGGTGCGCGAGCAGCTCATCTATTATCCGACGGTGACGCGCGAGCCGTTTGAGCATCGCGGCCGCGTAACCGACCTGATCACCAGCGGGCGGCTGTTCGAGGATATCCAGCTGCCGCCGATCGATGCCGCCAAGGATCGTGTCATGCTGTGCGGCAACCCCGATCTGCTCGTCGATATGCGCGACATCCTGGAAGGCTACGGCCTCTCGGAAGGGGCCAACAACAAGCCCGGCGAGTTCGTCATCGAAAAGGCCTTCGTCGAGCGCTGACGGACCGCCGCCAAGGCATTCCCGCCCGGCCGCTTGACATGCCGCCCCCGCGTCGGTTTAAATCATTAGTATGCTAATGAGTGACGCCGTTGCCGGGAGTTGCGATGTTTGCCAGACCTCAGACGATTGACGAGGCCGTGTCACTGCTCAGTGCGTCGCCCTGGACGATCGTCGCCGGCGGCACCGACTTCTATCCCGGCCTGCGCGATGGTCCGGTCGCCGGACCTGTTCTTGATATCTCCGCCATCGACGGACTGGGCGCGATCCAACGGGACGGCGACGTCTGGCGGATCGGCGCGGGCGCCGCGTGGAACGATCTGATCGCACAGGAGTTGCCGTCCGCTTTCGATGCGCTGAAACTGGCGGCGCGCGAGATCGGATCGGTTCAAATCCAGAACCGCGCGACGGTTGTCGGCAACCTGTGCAATGCATCGCCGGCGGCCGACGGGGTGCCGGCGCTGTTGATCCTCGATGCCGCCGTCGAGCTGAATTCGCAGGCCGGCCGGCGCGTGCTGGCGCTGGGCGACTTCATCGCAGGCAACCGCAGGACGGCCCGCCGACCGGACGAACTCGTCACCGCGATTCTCGTGCCGGACGCGGCGACCCGGGGTCGGTCCCACTTCATCAAGCTCGGCGCGCGCAAGTACCTCGTCATATCGATCGCGATGGTCGCGTGCCGGCTCGACACGGACGCCGCGGGCTGCGTCTCGGGGGCGGCCATCTCCGTCGGTGCCTGCTCGGAGGTGGCGCTTCGCCTGACGGCTCTCGAGCACGCTCTGATGGGGCGCAAGGCGACCGCCGAGCTGTGCAACGCGGTGGCGCCGGCGCACTTCGATGCGCTGCAGCCCATCGATGACGTCCGCAGCAGCGCAGACTATCGCCGCCACGCCGCGCGGGAACTCGTGCGCCGGTCTCTCGCGCACTGCCTGCAACCGATTGCGGCGGCGGCATGAGCGCGGCACCGATCAGGTTCACGCTGAACGGCGCGCCGGTCGAGGCCGAGGCGTCGCCGGTCGAGCGGCTATCGGTGGTGCTGCGCGAGCGGCTCGGCCACGAGGGCACGAAAGTCGGATGCGATGCGGGCGACTGCGGGGCGTGTACGGTCCTGATTGACGAGATGCCGTGCTGCAGCTGCCTGGTCCCGGCCGCGCAGGTCGGCGGCACACAGGTCACGACGGTCGAGGGGCTTGGGGAAAGCGGCGAGCTGTCACGTCTGCAAAAGGCGTTCGTGCAGTTCGGCGCCGCGCAGTGCGGAATCTGCACCCCGGGCATGCTGATGTCGGCGGTGGCCCTGTTGCGCGCGACGCCGCGCCCGAGCAAGGGCGACGTCGAAGACGCGCTCGGCGGCGTGCTGTGCCGTTGTACCGGCTACAGCAAGATCGTCGATGCGGTGATGCACGCGACGGACCTGGCGGTCGAGGAGACCAGGCCCGGTCCGCATGGAAACGTCGGCGCATCGATCCACCGGCTTGACGGGCATGACAAGGTCACCGGCGACGTGTTCGGTGGCGACGCGATCCCGGCCGATGCGCTGTGGGTTCGCGTCGTGCGCAGCCCGCATCATTTCGCGGACTTCGCGTTCGGTGACCTGGCCGCGTACGTTGCCGGCCAGGACGGCATCGACGCTGTTCTGACGGCGCGCGACATTCCGGGGCGCAATCGCTTCGGTGTGATCCCGCCGTTCGCCGACCAGCCCGCGTTCGCCGAGCGCACCGCGCGCTACAAGGGCGAGGCGGTTGCCGCGATCGTCGGCGATCGCGATGTCGTGCGCACGCTGCCGCTTGACGACTTCCCGATCACCTGGACACCCCGCGCGCCGGTGATGACGTGCCAGGCGGCGCAGCAACCCGGCGCCGTCCAACTCCATGACGCGCGCGCCGGCAACATCCTTGTGCGCGGTTTCGTCGAGCGCGGTGACGTCGCGGCGGGGATGGGTACATCGCACGTCGTCGCCGAGGCATCGTTCTCGACGCCGTTCGTCGAGCATGCCTACATCGAGCCGGAGGCCGGCTATGCCGTGCGGGTCGGCGACCGCATCGAGGTGCACGGCTGTACGCAGGCGCCCTACATGGACCGTGATGAAGTCGCGGCCCTGCTCGATATCGCGGATGAGGACGTGCGCATCGTGCCGACGGCGTGCGGCGGCGGCTTCGGCTCCAAGCTCGACATCTCGATGCAGCCCTACATCGCGCTGGCGGCCTGGCACCTGCGCAGGCCGGCTGCGATTGTCTACACCCGCCAGGAATCCATGCAGTCGACGACCAAGCGGCATCCTTCCGAGATGACGGCGAAAGTCGCCTGCGACCGGGACGGCCGGATCACCGCGATGGACTTCGAAGGCGACTTTAATACCGGCGCCTATGCGAGCTGGGGGCCGACCGTTGCCAACCGCGTGCCCGTGCATGCGAGCGGGCCCTACTTCACGCCGAACTATCGTGCGCGCAGCACCGCCGTCTTGACGAACTGTGCGCCGGCCGGTGCGTTTCGTGGGTTCGGCGTGCCGCAGGCTGCCATCGCGCAAGAATGCCTCTACGACGAACTCGCCGATCGCGTCGGCATCGATCGGCTGGCGTTCCGTATCAAGAACGCCCTGCAGAACGGCCAGGCGACCGTCACCGGGCAGATCTTCGAGAGCGGCGTCGGTATCCTGGCCTGCCTCGAAGCCTTGGCACCCGCGTGGCAACGCGCAACCGCCGCGACGCAGACATACAACTCAGCGCCGGGCCGGGGCCGCATGCGCCGCGGCATCGGCATCGCGTCGTGCTGGTACGGTTGCGGCAATACTTCGTTGCCCAATCCCTCGACCATCCGCATCGGCATCACCCGTGACGGGCGCGTCGTCCTGCATCAGGGCGCGACCGATATCGGCCAGGGCGCGAACACGGTCATTGCGCAGATCGCGGCGGACGCACTTGGCGTGCCCGTCCACGCGCTGGAACTGATCAGCGGCGACACCGATCTGACGCCGGACGCCGGCAAGACATCGGCGTCGCGACAGACCTACGTCACCGGCTCGGCGGCGCTGCGCGCGGGCGCGGCGCTACGCCGTCAGATCCTGCGCCACGGCAACGTGTCGGAAGCGGCCCTGATCACGCTCAAGGCCGGCACGATCGAACTGTCGGAGAACGGCACGAGCCACAGCATCGCGCTCGATCAACTCGACGCCGATGGTTTTGGCTACGTCTTCCGCGGTGAAGAAACCTACGATCCGCCGACCGAGCCACTCGATGACAAGGGGCAGGGCAAGCCCTACGCCGTCTTCGGCTACGGCGCGCAGCTGGTCGAACTGCTGGTCGACACGACGCTTGGCACGGTCAGGTTGGAGCGGCTGACCGCGGCGCACGACGTCGGGCGCGCGATCAATCCGGTGTTGGTCGAGGGGCAGATCGAGGGTGGCGCGGCGCAAGGCATCGGCATGGCGCTGATGGAGGAATACATCCCCGGCGTCACCGAGAACCTGCATGACTATCTGATCCCGACATTCGGCGACATGCCGGACGTCGAGAGCATCATTGTCGAGGTCCCTGATGGCGAAGGGCCCTACGGCGCCAAGGGGCTCGGCGAGCACGTCCTGATCCCGACCGCGCCGGCAATTCTAAATGCCATCCGGCACGCGACCGGCGCCGCCGTGCGGGACCTGCCCGCGACACCGGAGCGCGTGCTGGCTGCGATCAAGGAGGCTGGTTCCTGACATGGCAACGGCTGAGAAATCCGAAAAGATCCGCTGCGATGCCTGTCCGGTGATGTGCTACATCGCCGACGGCAACAGCGGCGCCTGTGATCGATACGCCAACGACGGCGGCACGCTGGTGCGCCTCGATCCGCTCACCATCCTCGAGCGGCAACGTGGCGATGACGCGCCGCTCGTGCCGTTTCTCGAATCGTCCGAGGACTGGGAGGGCGAACTCGTGCGCCCCGGCGACGCCTTCGTGACGGCGATCGGTGCCGGTACGACGTATCCCGACTACAAGCCGGCGCCGTTCATCGTGTCGCGTGCCCTCGACGACGCCGACATGATCACCGTCGTGACCGAAGGCATCTTCAGCTACTGCGGCGCCAAGATCAAAATCGATACCGATCGCCATCTCGGGCCGGAGCGCAATCTCGTGCGCGCCGAAGGCGAACCGGTCGGTCACGTCACGACGGGCGAGTACGGTTCGCAGATGCTGTCGCTCGGCGGTGTGCATCATCTGACCGGCGGCACCAAGAAGGAAGGCCGCGTCACCTGCCAGACGCTGCTTGATCTGTGCAACAAGCAGGCCGTCGAGCTGCAGATCGACGACGGCGCGACCGTCATTGTCGAAGCGGGCAAGGCGCCGATCGTCAACGGCGTGGTCGAAGAGCGCATGCGCGTCGGTTGTGGCTCGGCGACGGTTGGCATGTTCGCGTCGCAATGGAAGGGCCTTGTCGACGAGGTCGTGGTCGTCGATGACCACATCACCGGCGTGATGTCGGAGCACCAGGCCGGCAAGGTGATCGGCTGGGAGGCGACCGGCATCAAGATCAAGGGGCGCCGCTCGACGCCGGGCCGCTACTTCCAGGTCGCCGAGCCCGGCAACGGCTGGGGCGGCACCAACATTGACGATCCGCTGATCATCCTCGGTGACTTCAAGGCCGGTGCCGCGAAGCCGGGCCAGTCGCTGCTGATGGTGTCGACGACCGGCGAGCAGTTCGCCTACTTCGAGCTCGACGCGGATCTGAAGCCGGTTGAACAGGACATGCCTGAAAGGCTATTGCCGTCGGTCCGCAGGATCGAGGAAAACTGCGAGCCGGCCCTGTGCACCGTTTTGTTCATGGGCGGTGCCGGCGGTTCATTGCGCTCCGGCGTCACGGAGAACCCGGTCCATCTGACCCGCTCGGTCAAGGGCATGCTGACCAACGTCACCTGCGGCGGCGCGCCCGTATACGTCTGGCCCGGTGGTGGCATCACGATCATGGCCGATGTCCTTGCCATGCCGGACAACGCGTTCGGCTATGTCCCGACGCCGGCGCTGGTCGCCCCCATCGAGTTCACGATGCGCCGCGAGGATTACCAGGCGCTTGGCGGGCACATGGACTACGTCGTGCCCATCGAAGACGCGCTCAAGGGCCGGGCCGGCCCGCAGAACGACCATGTCCTGACGGGACAGCGCACGCTGGCGCACGATCGCAACAATCCGTGGCCGACAAGCGGTCAGACGCGGGCCCGGTCGGCGGATGAAAACGGGGAGGAGCGATGAGCGCTTGTCGCCCAGACGGTGCGCAGGGCAGCCTGCTGCCCGATGGCAAGCGGCTGCACCTTCATCATGGTCCCATCGATCTGATCGTCGAGGCGTGGGGCAGCCGAGAGGAGATCGCGGCGGCGTACCGGCAGGCGCAAGACGCGTTCGCGGACATCTTGACCGATCTGGTCGATGAACTGGCGCTGTTGCGCACGCCGGCCGATCAAATCCGATCCGACGCGACCGGCAGTGTCGCGCAGCTGATGACCGGTGCCGTGCGAGCCTTGAACCATCCCGTGATTACCCCGCGTTTCGTCACGCCGATGGCAGCCGTCGCAGGCGCCGTTGCCGAGCACGTCCTGGCCCGTGCTATCGAGGGCCGTGTCTTGTCGCGTGCCTACGTCAACAATGGCGGCGACATCGCGCTGCATATCGCCCGCGGTGACTTTCGTATCGCCATCGCGGACAATCCGGCCAGTACGGACGGACCGGGGACCGTGCGCGTGACGGCGCGCGATGCCGTGCGCGGTGTCGCGACGAGCGGCTGGCGTGGCCGCAGCCAGAGCCTTGGCATTGCCGACGCGGTCACGGTCCTGGCTCGTTCGCCGGCCGTTGCCGATGTCGCGGCAACCTTGATCGGCAATGCCGTCGATCTGCCGGGCTCGGCAAAAGTCGGCCGCCGCCCGGCCAACGACATCCGCTCGGATAGCGATCTCGGCGATCGCCTCGTCACGGTTTGCGTTGGCGCATTGTCGGAAAGTGAGCGCTGCAATGCCCTCGATCGCGGTGAGGTGGCCGCCCGAGAATTTCTCGATGCCGGCGTGATCGAGGCCGTCTTTCTCGGTTTGCAGGGCGACGCGCGGACAGTTGCCCGCCCGCATGATATGACGGCCTCTGCAGCCGATCATGGGCGCGTGGCACGGCGCGCCGGTCTGCGACAGGCGCTGCCCGGTGAAAATCGCATACAGTAAGGATGGACTGATACCATGCAGGCAAGTATCCGAAAGATCGTGACGACCGTCGATGAGATCCATCAGGAAATGGGCCAGTCGATCGATCCGCCGACGCGGCGCGCCGCCAGCGTGGCGGTGATCGCGAACCCGTTCGCGGGCGTCTTCAAGGATGATCTTGAAGCGTTGATGGTGATTGGCGAAGAACTCGGGCAATTGCTCGGTGAGAAGTGCGTCGCAGCGCTTGGCATCAAGCCGGGCGACGCCGAGAGCTACGGCAAGGCCGCGATGGTCGGAGAGAACGGCGAGCTGGAGCATGCCGCCGCCATCCTGCATCCGCGCCTTGGCAAGCCGTTGCGCGCCGCCGTCGAGAAGGGCGCCGCACTGGTCCCGTCATCGAAGAAAAGAGGCGGCATGGGGCACGTCCTCGACGTGCCGCTGGGACACAAGGATGCTGCGTATGTGCGCTCGCACTTCGATGGCATGGAGGTGCGCATCAACGATGCCCCGCGCGCCGACGAGATCATGGTCGCAATCGTCGTCACCGACAGCGGCCGGCCGCTGCCGCGCGTTGGCGGCCTCGAGGCGAATGACGCGGTTGGTGAAGACGGGCTGCGATGACCGACGTCCGGCACACACCTGGAAGCGTAGAAGAAACAGCAAGCTTGACTGGAATTCGGCTGTTTGCCGGCGCGGCCAAGTGGGCGACGATCGCGCCCAACGATGCCAACGGCAAGGACGCCGTGGCCGCCTTGCAGACGGTCTTGACGAAGCACAACCCGAAGGTTGAGTTCGCCGGTTGGCCTTCCTGACACCATATGGGGGTGCCGTGTCATCAAAGGTGGCACCCCGGAATTGGTGTTTGCGCGACGACTCATGCCACACCCCAAGGCGGTCATCCCGGTGCTTGTCACACTGCTGTCCGGTTGAGCTGTTACATAATCAAAGCAAGCTCTTGCGAGCGCACATTTTTGTTGTGCTGCGCGTTGCCATGGACATGACATCAACCGGCGCACGATCGCCCCATTTTTTGGCTGCCGGTCATCGACGCATGGACTGAATTGAGAGGCGAAGGGCCCCGGATCGTCTGCTGCGCAGCCGTCCGGGGACGCGCCAAGAGAGGAGGCCACAGTGCCTTTACGGGGCATGCTCCAGCATCACGACAAGGTGCTGCCAATCAATAGGAATCCGCAACCCCGCCGCTTTCGCGTCCCCGGAAAACACGCAGTGTTTATCCGGGGCCTTTTCGCGTTGCGGTTGTTGTCATCGTCGATGCCCCGCCGGCACAAAAGCGTCCGGTTGGCACGGCGATTCCAAGCCCGCATATCACTGCAAGACACCGCTTTGCGCCTTAACCGGACAGTAGTGCAACGCGTCCCGGGATGACGCCGGTGGGTGGTTCAAGGCCTTGGCCATCCACTTTGATCGCCGGGGCAAAAAAGGCCCAGATCGGAAAATAGTTGCCGGTGACAAGCACCGGGTTGACCGCCATTGGTGAGACGGCTGCTGAGAGCATTTTGGATCCACGAGTTGTTCGGGATCACGTTACGTAACGATTTCCGGCATTGTCGTCGCCGGTGGCGTGTTGCGGCTGCGTTCGGAGCGCACGATGCCGTCGATGATCGTCATGCCGACGCCGGGCAGGTTGCCCTGGTGGATGCTCTCGAGCATGTCCTTGCCCGGCGCGTGCTGGGCGCGGTCGATCAGGATGAAGTCCGCGCTCTTGCCAACCTCGATCAGACCGGTGTCGAGTTCGCGCATCCGCGCGGTGTTGCCCGTCGCGAAGCAGAACGCGATCTCCGGCGGAATGTCGCCGAGGCTCGAGAGCATCGCGATCATGCGCAGGATGCCGAGCGGCTGCACGCCCGAGCCGGCCGGCGCATCCGTGCCGAGAATGATACGTTCCGCCTGCTTGATCTCGAACGCCGTGCGCATCGCGAGCAGGCCGGCGCGTTCGTTGCCGTTGTGGACGATTTCGATGCCGCGCGAGCAGCTTTCGCACAGGCACGTGATCTGGTCGTCGGGCAGCGCCGTGTGGCCGCCGTTGATGTGCCCGATGATATCGGCGTCCGCTTCGAGCACGACGTCCTTGTCGATCAGGCCGGAGCCGGGGATCGACGGGCCGCCGGTATGGATGGTGCTTTGGATGCCATACTTGCGCGCCCACGCCACCATCTGCTTGGCGGTTTCGCCGGCCTTGACCGAACCGAGCCCGACTTCGCCCAGCAGTTTGACGCCGGCGTCGGCGAGTTCCTTGAAATCGTGCTCTTCCATGCCCTCTTCGATGACCGGGGCACCGGCCAGCATCTTGACGCCGGACGGGCGGAAATTCTCGTACCAGCGCTGCGAGGCGATCGCCATCGCCTTGAGCCCGACGATGTCTTTCGGGCGGCCAGGGGCGTGCACTTCGCCGGCGGAGATCATGCAGGTGACGCCGCCATGCAGGCAGCTGTCGATCCAGTTGAGCTGCTGCTGACGCGGTGTGTAGTCGCCGATCACCGGATGCACGTGGCTGTCGATCAGGCCGGGTGACAGCGTGATGCCGTTGGCATCGATCACCACATCGGCCTTGTCGGTGTCGAGGTCCTTCGCGTAACCGACCGCCGCGATCCGGCCATCGATGGCGACAACGCAATCACCGTCGAGCAATGGCTGCTCGAGCATGCCCGACAGGATCAGCCCGATGTTCTTGACGACAAGCTTGTGAGCGGCTTCCGACATGTCAGTTGATCCTCGTTCTTGCGTCAGGCGGGGCCCGGGCGGGCCCCGATGGACGGGCGATAATCATTAGCATGCTAATAACACTTCAGGCCGGTTGCGACAACCGAACCGGGAGCCGCTATAGTTCCGAAATGGCACCACGACGGCCGGACAGGCGTGCGGTTGCGACAGACAATCAGGGGACGGTTTCGGTGAGCAGCGGCAATGATCGGGTTTACAGGCTGGATGACCAGACCGGATTCCTGCTGCGCCTCGCCTCGCAACGCCATACCGCCATCTTCGCCGATCACATGGTGCCGGACCTGACGCCGACGCGGTTCTCCGCGCTCGCCAAACTCTACGAGAAGGGATCGCTGTCACAGAACGAGCTTGGTCGCCAGACGGCGATGGACATCGCCACGATCAAGGGCGTTGTCGACCGGTTGCGCGATCGCGGCTTCGTCGAAACCGGACCGGACCCGGACGACGCCCGCCGGCAACGGGTGAGCTTGACGAAAGCTGGCGCCGAAATGATCGAGCGGGCGCTCCCGCTTGGCATGGCGATTACCGAAGCAACCCTCGAGCCGTTGACCGACCGCGAGGCCCAGACACTGCAGCGTCTGCTCAAAAAGCTGTGCTGATGGCGGCCTTGCCCGCGATCGATCGCACCGGGTAGAAGTAAACCAGCCTGCCGCCGGCGCGCGGTAACAACGCCTGGAATGACACCATGACCGACACTCGCCGGATGCACCTCGGCGCCTTCATGCGCCCCGTATCGATCCACACCGCCTGGTGGCGCTATCCAGGCAGCACGCCGGACGCCAACTTTAATCTCCAGCATATCGTTTCGTTCGCCCAGACGCTGGAGCGCGGTTGTTTCGATGCGTTCTTCATGGCCGATCATCTCGCCGTGCTCAACATGCCGATCGAGGCCTTGAAACGCAGCGCCACCGTCACGTCCTTCGATCCGCTGACCTTGCTGCCGGCGCTTGCCATGGTCACCAAGCACCTCGGCCTGATCGCGACCGCCTCGACGACGTTCGAGGCGCCCTATCTGATCGCGCGCCGTTTCGCCTCGCTCGACCACATCAGCGGCGGCCGGGCCGGCTTCAATCTCGTCACCACGTCCAATCCCGATGCCGCGCTCAACTTCGGCATGACCGAGCACATGGCGCACGCCGACAGGTATCGCCGCGCGCGCGAATTCGTCGATGTCGTCAACGGCCTCTGGGACAGCTGGGCGGATGATGCCTTCACGATGGATGCCGACAGCGGCGACTTCTTCGACCCCGCCAAGCTGCGCACGCTCGACCACAAGGGCGAATTCTTCGATGTGCGCGGGCCGCTCAACATTGCCCGTCCCGTGCAGGGGCGTCCCGTGCTCGTCCAGGCCGGCGCCTCCGACGACGGTCGCCAGCTGGCCGCAGAAACCGCGGATATGATCTTCGCGTCGACCGGAACGAAGGACGCCGCGCAGGCGTTTTGCAGCGACATCCGCGAACGCATGGCGCGCTACGGGCGCGACCCCGAACGCATGAAGATCCTCCCCGCGGCGCTCGTCATCGTTGCCGACAGCGTCGACGAGGCGCGCGAGCGGCGCGCCCGGCTCGACAGCCTGGTCAATTCCGACAGTGCGATCGCCGCGCTCTCGATCGCGCTCGGGCACGACGCGTCGAAGCTCGATCCGGACGCACCGCTGCCCGATGACCTGCCCGAAACCAACCAGAGCAAGAGCGGCCGCCAGCGCGCGATCGACCTGGGCAAGCGCGAAAACCTGACCGTGCGCCAGCTCGCGCAACGCCTTGGCGGCTACAGTGGCCATACGCTGGCCGGCACCGCCGAGACGATCGCCGACGAGATGGAAGACTGGTTCACGTCGCGGGCCTGCGACGGTTTTACGGTGATGTTCCCGTACCTGCCGGCCGGGCTCAACGATTTCGTCGACAAGGTCGTCCCCGAACTCCAGCGGCGTGAGCTGCTGCGCACGTCCTATGAAGGCACCACCCTGCGCGACCGCCTCGGGCTGTCGCGACCAGCCAACCCGTTCTTCGCATGACGTCGCACCGCTGTCCGGTTAACGCGCCAAGCGTTTCGCTACGGGGTGCCTTGGTCGATTATGGACGCACCCTCGGCTTGCGTTCCCGGACAAACGGCGGCCGCGGCGCTGCAGTGGAGTTCGGGGCGAAAACCGCCGCGCGATCCGGGATCCTTCGCACCGGCGGGTCATCGAGGCATCGCCACAATCGAGCGGCGAAAGACCCCGGATCGGGTGCTGCGCAGCCGTCCGGGGACGCAAACTGTTTGGCGTGTTCGGCGATCCGTCGACTCATGTCCCCGGGAAAACGCTGCAAGTCAAAAGTGTACTTCACAATGGCGTACTGTAATCGGGTCACGCCTTAACCGGACAGCCGTGCATGACGTCGCGCCATTTTCGTTCAAACCCAAGGATCGGCCACCGCCTTGCCACAGGATGACAAACCGGACGGCATTGCGGGCGTGACGCCGGAGGCAGCGGATCGCTCCACCTTCAATGCATCGATGACCTTGTCGTTGGTGCTACCGGGCGACGTCGTACTCTATCTGCTGCTGCCGATCCATGCGGCAACGTTTGGCGTCTCTCTGCCCGAAGTCGGAGTCCTGCTGGCGGCCAACCGGCTGGTGCGGATTGCCGGATACAACTGGATCGCCGGTCTCTACGCCGACCGTGGCCCGCGCACGGCCTGCCTGCTGGCGGCCACCGGGGCGATCCTGTCGACGCTTGGATACGCCACACTGAGCGGGCTTTGGGGGCTGCTGCTCGCCCGCCTGCTCTGGGGGCTGTCGTTCGCCGCGATGAACATATCCGTGCATGCCCTGCCGACGGCCGCACCCGCCGGGGTTGCACGGCGCAGTGGATGGTCGCGTTCGATCATTGCCTGTGGTCCGATGATCGGATTGGTCGCTGGTGCGATCGTGGCCCATTTCTACGGGCCTCGCATGGTCTTCGCGCTGCTGACCCTTGTCGCCCTGCCGGCGCTTATCTTCGCCTACCGGCTGCCGTCGACGCCGGAGCGGCAGATGACGTCGGGGCCGCGCTTTTCGCGGCCGGGTCCGATCAGCATTTGGTCATTCTGCATGGGCTTCACGCTGGATGGGCTGTTCATTTTCGGCCTCGCGCTGGTTGCCAAGAGCAACGTGCCCGAGGGCGCGGTGATCGCCGCCGGGCTGGCGATGGCGCTACGCTATTTCTTCGAACTGACGCTGTCACCGATCGGCGGGCGCCTGTCGGAACGGATCGGCGCCCGGCGATTGCTGATCGTGCTGTCGATGGCGGCGGCGCTGGGCCTGGTGTGCCTCGGGCTCGGCAGCCCGTGGCTGTGGATCGGCGCCATCGCCGTGATCACATTGCGTGCCCTGCTGCAGCCCTTGCCGGCTCCCGTCGTCGCCGAAGCGTTTCCCGGCCCCGCCCGCGTGCCGGCGCTGGCGCGGCAGGCGACGTGGCGCGATATCGGCGCCGGCGCCGGCCCGCTCGCCGCCGGCCTGCTGTTTCCGGTGATGCCGGCGTTCGGGATCTACCTCGGCGCCGCGGCGCTGCTGACGGCATCGAGTGCGTGGATGATGAAGCGTTCGGACTAGCAAAAGCCGGTCACATCGCGCTGGCGTTGTCGGCCTTTGTTTCCTGATGCTTCCACGGCCCGACGTAGCCTTTCGACCAGTCGGGCGGCAGCTCGCAGCCGCGCGGATCGTGACAGGCGACCCGGGCCGGTTGACCGGCAACGACCGTGCCGTCATACGCCGAGGGGATCGGGTTGAAGGCGTAGGGCATCGAATCCGCCGATGAATAGACATTGAGCAGCAGCGGGCGCATGGCATCCGATGCGTTGCGCATCGAGCCGTGGATGACGCGGCAGTTGAGCAGCGCCAGCGAACCGGCCGGACCGGTCATCGAGATCGTGTCGTCCTGCCAGTTCTCCGGCATCTTGTCTTCGTCGATGCGCAGCACCCAGTTGCCGGCATCGTCATACATCGAGCGCAGCGCGTCCTTGTGGCTGCCCTTGACCGCGAGCAGCGGGCCCTGTTCCGGGCCACAATCGTCGAGATAGACGCCGATCGTCACCGGGCTGTAGTCGGTATGCGGCCACGCCTGGATATCCTGGTGCCAGTCGAATTTCTGGCCGCCTTTCGGCCATTTGAAATTGAGCTTCGAGTGATAGAATTTGACATCCGGCCCGCAGACATCCGCCGCGACATCGACGATCGGGCTGCTTGACGCGAATTCCCAGAACGTCGGGTGATGCGTTACCGGACTGGTCAGGCGGCGCAGGCGCGGGTCTTGCGCGGAATGGCCTTCTTCGAGCACGAACGTCGAATCGCTCTCCGTCACCGTGCGGCTCTTGTCGATCATTTCCGCCATCGCCGTGCGCAACCGTGCCAGCCAGTCCGCATCGATCGCCCCTTCGAGCACGAGGCAGCCTTCTTCGAAGAACTGGTCACGCTGCGCCGCGCTCATCGCACGCACGTCGTGTTTCAGGATATCGGTGGGCAGCATGGTGCGCTCCATGGTTGCATGGGTGAAATCGTGCGGCAAAGTCTGCACGACGCCGCGAAAAGATGTCAACATGAACGGCGACGAGACAGTTGGACCTCGCGGTGCGACTGACACATCAACACATTGCGCGCCGGCGCGGGAAGAGAAAACCTATGGCCAAGACACCGAACAAGCAGGAGATCGAGACCATCAACCTGCAGTACCTGCCGCGCCTGACGGTGC
>JBPCVZ010000082.1:0-21806 GCA_051010015.1 Hyphomicrobiaceae bacterium | reverse complement strand
GATGAGGTCGAAACCGACGGAGGCGAGGAATGGAAGGGCCTTGATGGGTTCGTCTATCGGTTCAATAGTGTGCCTATCGAGATCATGACGGTTTCAAGGAATCCGCCCCGCAACTGCCGGCGCCGGTATCGCGCTGATCGAAACGGCTGTGCGTTACTCAGAACGCTGGCGCAGCGCCGGCAAAGTCTGTCTCTGGTCCCTCAATGAGGCCGTGACCCCAGTTTATTTGGGTTACGGTTTTAAGCATCCAGACTTAGGCAAGGAGCCTGATGGTGGGCCAATGACCCTGAACCCGCTCAAGAGCGATGTCTGGGAAAGAACCGGCGAGGGCTGGACGCTCAAATCGAAAATCGGCAAGGCCTATGCGATCAGCGGGTTGAAGCCCGAGGTGGACCAACCCGGTTGTGAACCGCCGCCCCGGAAACGCCCGAAGCTGGTTTGAAGGTTATGCTGCCGTCTCTGGGGGAGGCTCTGCGATCGGGGGCAACTTGCTTCAAATCGCCAGATACTTGTGCATCAGTTCCTCGTTGTCGAGGACGTGCTGGGCCGAGCCATCGTAAACAACTTCGCCGGTATCGAGGATGACCGCACGATCTGAGATCTTCAGCGCGGCAACCGCGTTTTGCTCGACGATGACACTGGTGATACCGGCGCTTCGGACTTCGTTGAGTGCCTTGGCGATATCCTGGCGAACGACCGGCGCGAGGCCTTCGTAAGGCTCATCGAGCAGCAGAAGCTTGACGTCGCGGGCGAGTGCTCGGGCAATCGCGAGCATCTGCTGCTCACCACCGGACATCGTCGTGCCTTCCTGTTTGCGCCGTTCGGCGAGCCGCGGAAAGAGCTCGAAAATACGTTCGAAGGTCCAGCCCTTATTGCCGGAGATCTGAGCCAGTTGGAGATTTTCCTCGACCGTCAGGCCTTGGATTATGCGGCGGTCTTCCTGCACCAATTGGATGCCATGACCGGCGGCGACGAAGTTCGCCTTGCCATGCAGCGCGACACCGTCGAGATAGATTTCGCCAGCCCGCAATTCCGGCGTTGACGCCCGCGCGATCGCTCTAAGGGTCGACGTCTTGCCGGCGCCGTTGCGCCCGAGCAAGGCTAGGATCTGTCCTTCTGCGACGTCGAACGAGACATTCTGTACGATGTAGCTGTCGCCGTAATAAGCCTGCAGGCCGCGACAGGAGAAATACGCCGACGCCGCGTTCTGTTCGCCGACCGAGCGTTCGATCGTTTCCGTGCTCATACCTGCTCCTCACCGAGATAGGCTTCGACGACCTTCGGATTGCCTTTGATCTCGTCCGGTGTGCCCTGCGCAATAACACGCCCCCCGGCCAGGACCGTGATGCGGTCGGCAAGCGAGAATACAACATGCATGTCGTGTTCGATGATCACGATCGTCAAGCCGCTTTGCTTGATGCGCCCGAGCAATTCGATCGTCGAGTTGGTATCGGCGCGCGCCATGCCAGCTGTCGGCTCATCAAGCAGCAGCAGTTTTGGGTGCTGGACGAGCCCCATCGCGAGTTCAAGGCGGCGCTTGTCACCTCGTGAAAGCGCGCTGGTCAAGTGATCGAAATGTTCGCCCATGCCCAGGTCGGTGAGCATCTGCTTGGCTTCATCCTCGAGGCTCGACTGATCATCGAGCCGGCTGAGGAAATTAAGGCTGAAAGCGCCGTCACGCTTCGAGAGCATCGGGATCATGACGTTTTCGAGCACGGTCAGATCTTCGAATATCTCAGGCGTTTGGAACACGCGCACGACGCCAAGCTGGTTGATCTCATGCGGTTGCTTGCCGGTGAGTTCGGTACTGCCCTCGAACATCACCTTGCCCTGGGTCGGTTCGAGGCGCCCGATGCACACGTTCAACAGCGTCGATTTGCCGGCGCCATTCGGGCCGATGATCGCATGCGTTTCACCCTGGCGAATATCGAGATTGACGTCGGAAAGCGCGTGCAGGCCGGCGAAGCTTTTGTGCACGTCATCGATATGGAGGACAATATCTTCCATTGGTCCCGCTCCCCTATTCGGCCGGCTGCGTCGGGCGCGACGAGTCTACATTGCCTTCGGCAATGATATCGCGCTGTGGCGAATCACCGATACCGGTCGATTTCGGCGTCCCTTTTATCCGCGTGAGCCGCATGATGCCTTCCATCAACCCGCCGGGCAGGAAGATGACGACGATCATGAAGAGCAGGCCGAGCGTCAGGTGCCAGCCTTCACCGACAAACAGCGAGAACACCTCGACAACACCATGGCGCAAGCCGTCCGGCAAGAAACTGAATATGCTATTGAGGATTGACGCGTTGTAAGCCGAGAAGATGTTTTCAAAGTACTTAATGAGGCCGGCGCCAAGCACCGGCCCGAGCAGTGTGCCGGCACCACCGAGGATCGTCATTAGGACGACTTCACCTGACGCCGTCCATTGCATGCGTTCGGCGCCGGCCAACGGATCGGTTGCCGCCATCAGACCGCCGGCGAGACCGGCATACATGCCCGAAACGACAAACGCGCTGAGCAGGTAGGGCCGCGTGTTGAAGCCGGTATACCCCATGCGGTTCTGGTTGGACTTGATTGCGCGCAGCGTCATGCCGAACGGTGAGCGGAAGATCACCATCGACAGCGCGAAGCCCAGGATGAGCATGACGGCGCAAAAATAGAAGCCAGGCCAACCGGTCATGACCCAGCCGAACAAGCTCGGCGGCGGCAATTGAGCGCCGATCTCAGCGCCAAATGCAGCATCGATATAGCGTGGATCCTGACGCAACACGCGCAGGCCGGTCTCTCCATTGGTGATCGGCGTAAGAACCGAGTAGGCGAGATTGTACGACATTTGCGCGAAAGCGAGTGTCAGAATCGAGAAATAGATGCCGGAGCGGCGCAGGCTGACATAACCGATCATCAAGGCAAAAATACCCGACAGCACCACCGCCATCGCCAACGCCGGGACGACGTTTACCGAAAACAGCTTGAACGACCATACCGCCGAATAAGACCCGATCCCGAGAAACGCGGCATGGCCGAACGACAGATAGCCGGTGAGCCCGAACAGGATGTTGAAGCCGATTGCGAAGATTCCGAATATCGCAAACTTCTGGAGCAGGTCAGGATAGGCAGCACCAAACGGCGCCATCAGGATCGGCCCGGCGAAGACGACCGCGGCGAAGATCAGAAGCAGGACGATGTCCTTGGTTTTGTTGTCTTTCAGCATGATCTAGCTCTCCATCACGCCTTTGCGCCCCATCAATCCGCGTGGGCGAATAAGGAGAATTACGACGGCGACGAGGTAGATGATGATCTGGTCGATGCCTGGGAAAATCGATTTGACCTCGTTCATGGAGGCAAACGACTGCAGCACCCCGAGAAGGAAGCCTGCGGCGACGGCGCCACCGAGCGAGCCCATGCCGCCAACCACGACAACGACGAAGGACAGAACAAGGAAATCCATGCCCATGTGATAGTCGGGCGGTAGGATCGGCGTGTACATGACACCTGCCAGACCCGCAACGATTGCGGCCAACCCGAACACGATCGTAAAGCGCCGTTCGATGTTGATGCCGAGCAAGCCGACGGTTTCCCGGTCGAACATGCCGGCGCGCACGACCATGCCAAACGTCGTAAACTGCAGGAAGGCGAACACGCTCGCGATGGTTGCCAGCGAGAAAAATAGGTAAACGATCCGCCAATAGGGATAAACGATCGTTTCGGTGATCGCGATGCTGCCAGCGACCACGTCTGGTGCCGCCTGCGGAATCGGGTTGGCGCCAAAGAACTTCTTGATGATTTCCTGGACGATGATTGCCAGACCGAACGTCACGAGGATCTGATCGGCGTGCGGGCGTTTGTAGAAGAAGCGGATCAGGCCGCGCTCCATGGCCACCCCGATCAGCAGCATCACCGGAATGGCGATCAGGATCGAGAACGGCACCGAGTAATCGATGAGAAACGCCCCCCAATCGCCGAGATAAGCTTCGGCATAGGGCGTGCGCAACTCCACCGGCGTACCCCAGGGCGTCTTCCTGGTCGGGTCAAGGACGACCTTTTCGAGGTTCAGCAGCCGGTTGAACGTTACCGCACAAAAGGCACCGAGCATGAACAGCGCGCCGTGGGCAAAATTGACAATCCCGAGCGTGCCAAACGCGAGCGTCAATCCGAGGGCGATCAGTGCGTAGGCGCCGCCCTTATCGAGCCCGTTCAAAATCTGCAGAAGTATCGCGTCCATCTGGACGATCCCCTTGGCTGTATTTCCAACCTGGTTCGGCGCGTTTTGCACACGCCGCTGCCTCTTGGGTGCAGTTCTAGCATGCCAGCCGCCCCAGGTGAGGAGCGGCTGGTTTCCCTTGTGAATTAACTACGCGAGTGTGGCTATTAGCACTTCTTCGCGTCGGCCGAACCTAACTCACCACCGAGCTTCTTGGGGTCGTAGGTGACCTGCTCGACCGGGACTTCCTGAACAACTTGAAGAAGGTCGAACTTCGATGTCGCCTTTTCGTTGCCCTTCACAACCAGAACTTTCTTGAAGCACTGGTGGTCGGCGGCACGATATTCGGTCGGACCGTTGCCCATACCGTCGAACTTGAACCCTTCGAGCGCCTTGATCACGCCGGGCGGCGAGAACGTGCCGGCCACTTCAACGGCGTTGGCATAGAGCAGAGTCTGGACATAGCAAGTGTGGGCGGCCTGTGACGGCGGGAAGCCATACTCTGCGCCGAACGACTTGACGAATGCTTTCGAGCCTTCGTCCTGCAGCGACCAGTTCCAGTTGGTGGTCCCGTAGATGCCGGCGATGTTCTTGCCGGCACCCTGCGCCATGAGACGCGAATACAGGGGCACGATAATCTCGAACTGCTTGCCGTTGACTTGCTTGTCACGCAGACCGAACTGAACCGCCTGGGTCAGCGAGTTGACCATATCCTTGCCGTAGTGATTGAGGACGAGGACGTCGGCGCCAGAGTTTAGAACGGGCGTGATGTACTGTGAGAAGTCACCAGCGCCAAGTGGTGTGCGGACAGCTTTCGCCGTCTTCCAACCGAGGCCTTCGGTGGTGGCCTTGATCGAGCCTTCTTGGCTCCAGCCCCAGGTGTAATCGGCGGTCAGGTGATAGGCAGTGCGATCTTTGCCCATCTGCTTTTCAAGCACGGGGCCGAGTGCCGAGCCGGACATGTCCGTGTTGAAGAAGTGACGGAAGCCGTAGCGACGCTTGTCCTTGCCCGTGGTGTCGTTCGAGTGGGTGAGGCCGGCCATGAAGATCACGCCGGTGTCGTGGCACAGCGACTGCACGGCGATCGCGACACCCGACGACGAACCGCCGGTAATCATGATCGCGCCGTCCTTTTCGATCATGCGCTTTGCTGATGCGCGTGCGGCGTCCGACTTGGTCTGCGTGTCGCCGGTCACGAACGCGACCTTCTTGCCGAGAACGCCGTTACCTTTCAGCGCTTTTGGTTTCATCGTGTTCAGGAGACCGCCGTCGCCTTCGCCGTTGAGGTGCTTGACCGCCAGCTTGTAGGCGCGCAGTTCGTCGGCGCCTTCATCGGCATAGGCACCGGTTTGCGGTACGTTGAAGCCGAGTGTGACGGTACCGCCGGTTGGTGCATTGCAGTAATCGGCGGCCCATGCCTGACTTGTAAAGATCGTTGGGGTTGCCAGCGCAACACCGCCGGCTGCGCCGGTTTTCAGCAGGCCGCGACGGGTGAAATTGGATCCGCTCATGTGGGGGATTCCTCCGGGTTTGGTTTTTATGACGCCCCTCATTGGCAACGCACGACCGCTACGTGACCGTCTTGAAACGTGACTCGATGAGAGATGCCGCAGTTTCAGCAATGAAACATTCGCCGGATGAAGATGACGCAGCTGAGCTACGCTTGTGAACCCGGACGTTGGGTCTACTACTTTGGTCGAGTTGCCCTTGAAACGCGTTGGCTCAGTCCGCTTGGCGGAGTGGTGACCCGGTCGCAGGCATCACGGCGATGATGATTCGCTTCTCGGCTGCCAAAAACGCTGTAACATGGATGGCCAAGTTCACTCGAAACGCTCTTTACCATAGCAGCCAGCGAGGAGCGCCTCATGCGCGACGAAACAGATCCACTAGCCGATGTGAAGCCCTATCAGGGACCGATTTCCCCATTCGCCCTCGATGAGATTTTCATCGAAGACGCCTTTGCCAGAGACGATGAGCGGATGTGGATGCCTGTCACGCCCTATAGCTGGTCAAGGCCGCTTTGCCTGTGTGCCAGCCAGGGCTATTGGGTTCATCTTTCCAAGTATCGCGGACAGGGCGTAGTGTCCTGCCATCGCCATCCGGCGCCGGTGCATGCGCTGATCATCAAGGGAGGTTGGCGCTATCTTGAACATGACTGGACCGGGCGCGAAGGATCGTATGTGTTCGAGCCACCAGGCGATATCCATACATTGGTGACGCTGCCGGACGTCGACGAGAGCATCACGCTGTTCAACGTCACGGGGTCGCTGATCTATTTCAACGAGGCAGGGGAAACGACGGGCTATGCCGATGTGTTCACGCGTATCGAGGCCTATGCCAATCACTTCGAGAGCGTTGGACTGGGCGCCGATTACGTCAAGCAGTTCATTCGTTAGGCGCCGGCTATGGCAAACACGTTGGATGATCTCATTCGTATGACCGCGTCTGAAGCGGTCGAGCATCTGCGTAACGGCGAGATCTCACCGCTCGACCTAATCGATGCCGCCGAGCAGCGCATTGCCGCGATCGAGCCGCAGCTCAATGCACTGCCGACAACCTGCTTCGAACGTGCGCGCGACCACGCCGAGCGGTTGATGGTCAATCGTAGTGGCAGCGAAACCGATCAACCCGGTTGGCTTGGCGGCCTGCCACTGGCGATCAAGGACGTCACCGATGTCGCCGGTGTGCGCACCACCTACGGCTCGCCGATCTTCAAGGACCACGTGCCCGAGGCCTCGAACCCGGTTGTGGAGCGGATCGAACGCCGCGGCGGCATCGTCATCGCCAAGTCGAATACGCCGGAATTCGCCGCCGGAGGTTCGACGTTCAATGAGGTATTCGGGCGCACACGCAATCCCTGGAACCTCGCACTGACACCGGGTGGCTCGACTGGCGGCGGCGCCGCTGCGCTTGCGGCCGGTGAAATCTGGCTGGCGCACGGCTCTGATCACGCCGGCAGCCTGCGCCGGCCAGCGACCTACTGCTCCGTTGTGGGCCTACGGCCGAGTGCCGGCAGGGTCACGCGCGGCACGACCAACCACCTCTACGCGCCGCTCTCCGTGCAGGGTCCAATGGCGCGAACGGTGGCGGACATCGCCTTGTTTCTCGATGCAATGGCTGGCCTTTGCCCCCGCGATCCGCTGACCTTCGATGCACCGGCCGTGCCGTTCGTCGAAGCGGTGCGTCGTCCGGTTGCGCCCAAGCGTGTCGCGTTCACCGCCGATTTTGCCGGGACCGTACCCGTCGATCGTGAAACCCGCGAAATGTGCATTGCGGCTGCGCGCCGATTTGAAGAGATGGGCGCGATTGTCGAAGAGGCCTGCCCGGCGCTCGGCGCCATCGAGGCCGCTTTCCTGCCCCTCAGGTCGCAGCACTACGTCGTCGAGCGCGAACTGTTGCTCGAACAGCATCGTGAGTTGCTCAAGCCTGATATCATTTGGAACACCGAGCTCGGCCTGCAGCAGACCCCGAGCGATATTGCAGCGGCCGAGCGCGAGCGCGCAAAACTGTTTGCCAACACGGCAACCTTCTTCGATACCTATGATCTGCTCGTGACACCTGGTGCGTCGACACCAGCGTTTGACGTGATGCGACGCATGCCCGAAACGATCGACGGCCAGAAGCTCGAGCACTACCTTGGTGCCTCGCTGATCACGGCAATACCAACCCTGATGGGAATGCCGTCGATTGCGCTGCCGGCCGGTTTCGACCAACACAATCGCCCACTCGGCATCCAGATTGTCGGGCGCCATCGCGGCGAAGCGGCACTCCTCTCGGCGGCGCATCTGTTCGAGCAGGTCGCGGGAATTGCTGCGCAGGTGCCAATCGATCCACAGTCGGCGAAAGCGGTACCTGGCGTGGTGTCGGTTTGAGCCTCACACTTTCGGCCACCAGTCTTCGAGATCGGGGATCTCGTCGCCGAGGAGTTCGGGGTCGTCGTAGGCGTGCAGGTCGGCAAGATGCGTTTTTTGATCGGCGAGATAGAGCGTCGCCGCGATATGACGCGCGAGCCGATCGGCGCCCTCGCTAACTGCCGGAATATCGTTGGCGAGATTGCCGAGCGAGAGCATGGCGGCATGATTGAAGCAGAGCAACTGCTCCAGCCCCGGTGGCGCCGGATCTCTGCGCGGCAGGAACTGAAAGCCCGGCCCGAGATAGGGCGAATCAAGCAGTTCACCGCCAGGCGCGCGATCGGGAAGCGCATCGCGCCAGCGCCGTATGCCGCCAGCGATGCCTTTGAGGTAGGCCGGCGCGTCGAGGTCAATGAAATAGCCCGTGCCGAGAATGACCTGATCCGCCTCGAACACACCGCGCGGCGTTTGCAGCTTCAGCCGACCACCCGCCCCGCGCGTGACCTCGTTGATTGGCGCGCCAAGAACGAGCTCGATGTTGGCATGGCGCATGACACGTTGCACCGTACTGCGCGGTGGTGGAACGCCACGCCTGAAAACGTACTCGAAAATGTCCAACTTTTCCGCATCGGGCAGCAACGGAAACCCGTTCAGGAAACCGGCGTAGCCAAGCTGCTTGGCCTTGTTGATGCGCGACAGCCGCGGCGAGCGACCGAGAATACGGACACGGCGCGCACCGCCCTCGAGCGCCTCCGCCGCGTAGTCGAATGCCGAGGCGCCGAGGCCGATGACCACAACATCACGATCCCGCATCATCTCGTGTCCGGGCGCATCGCCGGTGTGATCGACGCCCTGGCCCCGGAACGGTGTGAACGCCTCGGGAATGCGCGGCACGGCCAGACCATCGCGTCCCGTCGCGAGGACCACCGTGTGGGCGTAGGTGGCGGCCTTTTGGCCGACCGCATTACGCAGTTCGGCAGACCAGCAGGCGTTGCCCGCTCCAGGCGCGTCTTGCGGCGTCGCAACCGCGGTCAGATCATCGAGCGTGACGTCGTTTTCGATGGCCGCATCCGTGACATCGCCATACCAACTGAGATAGTCCGCCCACATCTCGCGCGGAATATAGCCGAGCAGTTCCCAGGCTTCGGCGCCATGTTGCGCTTCGTACCAGGCGCGGAACGCCAGGTTTGGCAGTCCGGCAGCCGGACCGGTCAGGTGTTTTGGCGAGCGCAGCGTCTCCATGCGCGCATACGTGCGCCACGGCCCCTCGCGCCCGGCCGGCTGCGCATCGATGACGCGGATGTTGTGAATGCCAAGGCGGCGTAACGCAAATGCCGCCGCGAGGCCGCACATGCCGCCACCAACGACCAGAACGTCGATGAGCGGTTTGCCGTCCGGCCCGCTTCGCGTCGGGACCCAGTTAGCCGCCGGCAGATTAAGCACGGCAAAATCACGAGCGAGCGCCTGCTGCAGCCGCGAAAGCCCATCGTCGTTTTCGTCGAATGTCATCGCGTCCCGCGTTTTCCTGCTCGTGCCGTCGCCAATATAAGGCGAAACGATCCGCTAACGATAGCGCCACGTCGCGTCGCAGGGGCGGCCAAAAGCGCTGGCAGGCCGCTCCCGGCTATGATCTAGTGGCAGCGAATCCGAGGAGACATGCCATGCAGGACGCCGCCACCGCATCGACAACCGCCAACCCGGCGCTGGACGCCCGCCTCGCTTGCCGTCACGGTGAACTCACCAACCACACCGCCGGCGTCGCGCCGGGCTATGTGCAAGGCAACCTGTGCATTGTCGACAAGGAGTTCGCGACCGATTTCGCCGCCTTCTGCCAACGCAATCCGCGGCCCTGTCCGCTGATCGGCATGAGCGCGGTCGGCGACCCTGCCCTGCCCGACCTCGGGGACCTCGACATCCGCACCGACCTGCCACGCTACCGGGTGTTCGAGAATGGCGTGTGCGTCGACGAGCCGACCGATATCCGCGACCGCTGGAGTGACCACATGGTCGCTTTCGTGCTCGGCTGCTCGTTTTCCTTCGAGGCACCGCTGATGGATGCCGGCATCCCCATGCATCACATCGAGCACGACACCATCGTGCCGATGTATCGCACCAGCATCGCGTGCGTGCCGGCTGGGCGGTTCTCCGGCCGGATGGTCGTCTCGATGCGCATGCTCACGCCGGCCGACGCGATCCGCGCGATCCAGATCACATCACGCTTCCCGAGCGTGCACGGTGCGCCGATTCATTTCGGGTTGCCGGAGAAGATCGGCATCGCCGACATCATGCAGCCCGACTACGGCACGCCGCCACCGGTCATACGCGACGATCTGGTGCCGGTGTTCTGGGCCTGCGGCGTGACCCCGCAGTCGGTCGTCCTCGATGCCAAGCTGCCGCTGTGCATCACGCACATGCCCGGCTCGATGCTGGTGACAGACAAGATCAATTCGGAACTGGCCGCGTTCTGAGGTCTTTCCGATTGCGCCCTTCATCCGGCCAGCTTTCTCAGACGTCTCTAATACAGGCTGATCCGCATCCATCACGTGACCGATCGCTACCGGTCTTGTGCGCGGTCGACGTCGTCGCCAATCTTCCAGGTGTTCTCAGGGCGGGGTGAAATTCCCCACCGGCGGTATGCAGCCCTGCTGCGAGCCCGCGAGCGCCTTCTCCTCGAGAAGGGTCAAGCAGATCAGGTGCGAAGCCTGAGCCGACGGTTATAGTCCGGATGGAAGAGACTGCGCGATGGCGTGCTGGAAGGTACGTCCGCCCGTGCATCATCGCCTTGGGTGACTGTGTCTTTTTACCTGAAGGAGATGACCATGACACGCACCCGATATGCCTTCATCAAAGCCGCCTGGCACGCCGACATCGTCGACCAGGCACTCGTTGGCTTTTGCAAATTGATCCCGCCGGAAGCAGTCGACGTGTTTGACGTGCCTGGCGCGTTCGAGATGCCGCTGCTGGCACGCGAGCTTGCCGCGACCAAGCGTTATGCCGCGGTTGCCGCCGCCGCCTTCGTCGTCGATGGCGGTATTTACCGACACGATTTCGTTGCCCAGGCGGTGGTCGACGGGCTCATGCGGGCCGGCATGGACAGCGGCGTGCCTGTACTGTCGGTGTCGCTGACGCCGCATCAGTATCAGGAGACCGCGCATCACAATCAGATCTATCGCGCGCATTTTGTCGAGAAGGGCCGAGAAGCCGCGCAGGCCGCGTTGATGATCGGCCAGACCCGCGCATCGTTCGCCGCCTGAGCGATCGCGACGGTGGCACAAATGATCGCGCCACCGCCAAGACCTCTTTCGCCAGGCCCGACGCGCCAAGACCAAGCCTGCCGAGACGCCATAGAGCTACCCGCTTGGCTGCTTTGTCGTACGCAGATAGGGCTTCACGGTGGTGAAACCGCCAAAACGCTGCTTGGCGTCGTCATCGGATACGGCCGGCGTGATGATCACGTCTTCGCCCGGCTGCCATTGCGCCGGCGTCGCGACCTGATGCTTGGCGGTCAGCTGCATTGAATCGATGACCCGCAGGATCTCATCAAAGTTTCGCCCGGTGGTCATCGGATAGGTTAGCGACAGTTTGATCTTCTTGTCCGGGCCGATCACGAAGACGGAACGCACGGTGGCGTTGTCCGCCGGCGTGCGGCCTTCGGAGCTGTCGCCGGCACCCGCTGGCAGCATGTCGTAGAGCTTGGCGACTTTGAGCTCCGGGTCGCCGATCAACGGATAATCCACCGAATGGCCGGTAACGTCGGTGATGTCCTGCTTCCATTTCAGATGACTGTCGACCGGGTCGACCGAGATGCCGATGATCTTGACGTTCCGCTTGGCGAACTCTCCGGCAAGCCCGGCAACATAACCAAGTTCCGTCGTGCAAACTGGTGTGAAATCCTTCGGGTGCGAGAATAGCACCGCCCATCCATCTCCGATCCACTCGTGAAAACTCAAGCTACCGGCGGTCGTTTCAGCAGTGAAGTCGGGGGCTTCGTCATTGATTCGCAGTGCCATGCTTTCCTCCATAAGTGCTTGTTTATAAGCGCCTTGACATCGCCGGTGATCACACGTGGCGTAGCAAGGAGCCGGATCGTCAGTGCGTGATGAAATGCAGTCTGATGCAAAAGGCCACGATGAACCATGATCATAGCAACCAACGAGAGATGGCGATAGGTTGAGTATTCGGTACCTTTTCACGCGGCGCTTGCCAAGCGCGCAAAACCGACGGTGTTGTTGATGGACCCGCTTCTAAACGACAACGAACCTCTCATCCGGCTCATCGCTTTTGGAAGCATTTTTCTCATCATGGTGGTGTGGGAAGTCGCCCAGCCACGGCGTCGGCAACGCATCGATCGCATCATGCGCTGGCCGGGCAACATTGCCGTGGTCGTGATCGATGCACTGTGTGTGCGGCTTTTGTTTCCGCTCAGCGCCATCGGCGTTGCATTGCTGTGTGATGAAAAGGACTTCGGTCTTCTCAACGCCTGGCAGGCACCAACGTGGCTGGCCGTCGTCATCGCCGTCATCGTGCTGGACCTCGTGATCTACCTGCAGCACGTCCTGTTCCACGCGGTGCCGGCATTGTGGCGCCTGCATCGCATGCATCACGCCGACCTAGAGTTCGACGTCACCACCGGGTCACGGTTTCATCCCTTCGAGATCATATTGTCGATGCTGATCAAGCTCGCGGTGATCTCGGCGCTCGGGGCGCCGGCCCTCGCCGTGTTGCTGTTCGAGGTGCTGCTCAACGCAACCGCGATGTTCAATCACTCGAACGTGCGCCTGCCGTCCGGCATCGACACGGTGCTACGGCTGTTCGTCGTGACCCCAGACATGCATCGCGTGCATCATTCGGTGGTACCGTCGGAGGCCAACAGCAACTTCGGCTTCAACCTGCCGTGGTGGGATCGTCTGTTCGGCACCTACAAGGCCCAACCGGACGCGGGCCACGAGGGCATGACAATCGGTGTTAAGCAGATTCGCGACGTTTCGGAGCAGCGGCTCGACCGCATGCTGACACAGCCGTTTCGCGGCTCGGCAACGGGCGGTCTCCTGCCGAATGACCGCTCGCAGACGTAGTTCTAGCCGCCTGATGACGCCTGCTTCCCGGGCGCGTCATGCTTCCCAGGTCGCGTCCTCATCGAGCGGGTAGACGGGCCGTGGCAGATGGTGCCACTGGCGGCGTTCGAGCACTGGCGACGTCAGGCCTGCGGTGTCGATCTCGTAGACCCGATCCGGCGTGAACCACGGCAGGAAGCCGGAGCGAAAATGACCGCGGGACTTCACGACCACGGTTTTCGCCGCCGCGATATCGAGACCGAACATTTCGAAGAACATCGGGTCGGCGGTTTGTGCCCGGTCGGAGATGACGATGACCGTCATATCACCGATGCGCAGCGCCGCCGACGGTCCGAGATGCAGCCGGCGCCCGGCGAGCAGGCCGAGGCGGCCGACGACGTCGCCGTCATGCAGCGCAATGACTTCGGCCTCGGCTGTGATCGGCCGGTCGTCAGGCGTCCCGGAATGCGTGTTGAACTGCGCTTCGAAAGTGGTCCCGACGCCGGCTGCATGTGCTGCGCCGGCGAGCGGCGGGTCGAAGAAGCTGCCGTAAAAGAGATCCCGCGGCTTGGCGGCGATCAACGTCTCCAGGAAGGCCGTCGTGCAGCCGCTGCCGCCACCGCCGGGGTTGTCGCCTGAGTCCGCAAAAATGACGGGCTCGCGGTCCACCGCCAGCGCCAGCGCGACACCGTCCTCGATCGAGGTGAGTTGCTTGCGGAACTGCGCGCGCGTCTCCCAGCCGCGTGTTGCGAGTTCCTTGGCAAGCGTCCGGGCCTGGTCGATATCGCTGCGTGCCGTGACCAGCACGGCGAGGCCGTTATCCGGCGTGTCGGAAAATACAAAGCCGCCGAAGATCGAGACATTGAGGATACGCCCGGCCTCTTCCGCCTGACGGCGCTGGCCGACGTCGATCATCGCGCCATAGGGGCCGGTGGCGGTCAGCAGGTTGACTGAGGCCGGTGTCAACGGCAGGCGTTCGAGATGCATGGCCGGCTTGGCGCGTCCTGCCAAAACCATGCGCATCGCGGCCGCCGCCTCCTCACCGCGCTCGATCATATCGACGTGCGGGTTGGTTCGGTAGCCGATGATCATGTCGGCGGCCGAGGCCATCTGGTCGGAGATGTTGGCGTGCAGGTCGAGCGTAACGATGACCGGCACGTCGGGCCCGACATTGGCGCGCACGGCGGCGATCAAGTCGCCGTCGGGATCGTGGTGATCGGTTGCGACCATGGCACCGTGATTGGCGATATAGACGCCGTCCACCGGGCCGGCCCGGTTGAGGCCGGCGAGGATCGTCTCGATGAAGTTGCGCATGACGTCGCCGTCGACCGGCCCGTGCGGGTGACAGCCGGCAAGCAGCAATGGCACCGGTGTCCACGGCCCGGTCGCATCCATCATCTGCACAAACGCCGCCGCCTCCGGCGCGATCACCGAGCGCGGCTCCCGGGCAGCCGCGAGCAATGCATCGCCCTCGACAACGTAGAGACTCTCGAAGTCATCCCTCGTCGCAACCGGAGATAGGCGGTTGCTCTCCAGGATTACGCCGAGCAGCGCGATTTTCGGTGGTATCGTTGCAGCGGTTGCGGGCACGTTGCGGTTCCTTGTCACTTGCCCGCGACACCGTCAGCCGGGCGGAGCGAGCTATTGTGCACCGCCCAATAATTGGCGACGCTGCACCAATCATGCGTCGGCTCAGACGATTTTGGCAACATTTGGAAGCGGGCTCATGTGTCGCGCGTCAAGGCGCTATCTGGCGGGCGCCGACGATCGGTGGCACGCTTGCTCCGAGTTCGCATAACGAGGTCGCCTGCCGCATGAAACCGCGCATCACTGGGCTGAAAAACCTGCTGCGAAACCACGGGCATGAACTGATCCTGGCGGCCGTGCTGACTCTGGTTGCTGTCGCTGCCCTGGCATTTTCCGGCTTTGGGTTTGGCTAAGGGTTCACGCCCTTCGCCAGGTTGCAATCCACATTGCCTGGCCGCGCCGATCTCCAGCTAAACAAATACCGGCTTATCGGAGCTGATGTCGAGATAGGCATCGAACGTCGCCCAGAAGCGAGCACGAATATCGTTGTTTTCCTGCAGGATCTCGTGCTGCGCATCCGGGATCAAGACGTACGTGCCAACCTTCAAAGCGGCAGCGAATTTCTCCGCTGCCGATGTGTCAACGATACGGTCGAGGCCAGCACCGAAAACAAGTGCCGGTACGCGTACGCTGTTCGGGAAATCCGGACCATTGACCATGCGCATCGATCGCAGCGCCGCGTTGAGCCAGCCGACGGTCGGAGAGCCGAGCAGCAGCTTCGGCGCAGTCCGCTCGATCTGGCGATTGCGAGCAAAGCGCTCACGGTCCGTCGTCAATGGGTTGCTTTCGTAGTCGGGACTGTAACCGGAGGCCGTTGAACCGCCATAGACGTAGCGGGTTGCAAACCCGATCCGCGCGCCAACCGCGGCGTAGGTCCGAACCAGAGGCTGTGCGAAACCAAGCATATCACCATGCAGCGAAATCATCGGCGCGACCAGAACAGCGCGCTCAAACCAACTGCCGGGTTTGGCGATGTTGCGCAGCACAATATGGCTGCCCATCGAGTGCCCGAGCGCGATGTAAGGTGGCGGGCAATCAGGCAGCACGATCTCACGCATGAATTGCCGAATATCACGGTCATACTCAGAGAAGTCGTCGATGTGCCCCTTGCGCGGGTCGTCGATCGGCCGGTCGGAGCCGCCCTGCCCGCGCCAGTCCAAGATCGCGACGGCAAAACCGCGACGGCGCAGGTCGGCGACAGTCTCGAAGTATTTCTCGATGAATTCGCTGCGACCCTGAAAAATGCAGACGGTGCCGCGGCGCGGCCCCCGCGTCGCGCCCCAGATCGCAAATCGTATCGGGCGCCCGTCGTATCCTGGAAAGAATCCGGACGTCGCACCGCTCGGAACCGGATTACGCGCCAGCGACACAAGTTGCATGCGAAACTCCTCTGTCGGCAAAGCGTTTGGGTTGTTTTGAGCCGTTGCCTGCGGCGCGTCAATCTGGGCGCACTCGGTTCGATCAATTTTCTCGTTGATCGAGATCTTGAAACCGACCTCAAACGACCTATTTCAACTACAGGCACGCTGCCAGGAGCAGGTGCTGAACAACTGCGGTCCAGTCCGTTGTGGATGGGCCAAGCACGTGTTGCTTCTAATGGAGAACTTGTGATGAGACACGCTGATTTTGCACCCTTATACCGTTCAACGGTTGGTTTTGACCGCCTTTTCCAGCTGCTCGACAGCGCCACCGGCTCTGAGGCCGACGCCCCGACGTTTCCTCCCTACGACATCGAAAAAGTGGGCGATAATTCCTATCGCATCGTGATGGCCGTCGCCGGCTTCGGCAAAGATGCCCTCGAGGTCGAAGTCAAGGAAAGCACGCTGTCGGTCAAAGGTACCAAGTCCGATGAAAAGGACACGACAGAGTACCTCCATCGCGGTATCGCGAAGCGGAATTTCGAGCGCCGTTTCCAGCTGGCCGATCACGTCCAAGTGACCGGCGCAGATGTCGTCGACGGGCTGCTTTACATCGACCTTGTCCGCGAATTGCCGGAGCGCATGAAACCGCGGAACGTTCCGATCGGTGCCGGCAAACAGATTGAAGCCGAGCCCGCCGCATAACGGTTTTGAAACATCCAGGAGCCGCGCCCGACAAGGACGCGGCTCTTTTTTCGTTTGATGCTGGCAGGCCGGCGATCATCACAATCCTGGCAATTCTGCTTCGATCCTCGCAATCGATCCAAGCAACGGCTAGACTCCCCCGATGTAACAGCATGGAGCATGACGTATGGCAGGACCGTTGGATGGCATCCGGGTCGTTGACTTCACCAAGATGATCGCGGGGCCGCTGGCGACGATGACACTCGCCGATCAGGGCGCAGACGTGATCAAGGTCGAACCGCCGAATGGTGGCGATCATACCCGGCTTGTCGCGACCCAACGGGCGGGTTTTTCGGCATCGTTCGTCAATAACAACCGCAATAAGCGCTCGATCGTCCTCGACCTCAAGAACCCCGAAGGCCTCGCTGCTGCCCACCGGCTGATCGCGGGGGCCGATGTCGTCGTGCAAAATTTTCGCGCCGGCGTCGCCGACCGGATCGGTATCGGCGAGGCAAAAGCGCGCGAACTCAACGAGCACATCATTTATACATCGATCGCCGGCTTCGGCTTCTCGGGTCCCTACGTCGACAAACCGGTGTTTGATCCGCTCGTGCAAGCCGTTTCGGGCCTCACCACCGTGCAGGCCGGCGCCGATGATCAGCGCCCACGCCTCGTGCGCACCATCCTGCCCGACAAGCTGACCGGCATTCAGGCGTCCCAGGCCATTTCGGCGGCGCTGTTTGCACGCGAGCGCACGGGCAAGGGCCAGCACATCGAGCTCTCGATGATCGACACTGTTGTCTCGTTCCTGTGGAGTTCGGACATGGGCGGTCACACCTTCGTTGGCGACGAGATGGAGAAGGAGCAGGCGCAATCGTTCATCGATCTCATCTACGAGACCGCCGACGGCTATGTCAGCGTCGCCGTGATGCAGAACAAAGAGTGGCTGGCGTTCACCGAGGCCCTCGACCAGCCGACGTTGCGCGATGACCCGCGTTTCCGGACGGCGGCCCTGCGCGAGGAAAACAAGGATGCCCGGCTGCAGGCGATGCAGGACGCGGTTGCCGGTTTCACCAGTGCTGAAATCATTGAACGCCTCGAGGCGCGCGACGTGCCCTGTGCGCCGGTGCTGACGCGCCGCGAGATGATCCAGCATCCCCAGCTCCAGGCGAACGACCTGATCGTCGAGCACGATCACCCGGTTGCCGGCCGCTTGCGGCAGGCGCGTCCGCCGGCACGCTTCTCCGAAACGGCGCCGCAATATCGATTTGGAGCACCACTGCTCGGCGCCGACACGCGAGACGTTCTCAGCGAAGCCGGCTATTCAACAACCGACATCGACGCGCTGTTCGCGAGTGGCGCCGCCATACAGTCCGAACCAGTCGAGGAAAGCGAAGCGGTATGATTGATTTCTATTTCTCGCCGACACCGAACGGCTGGAAGGTGGCGATCGCGCTTGAAGAAATGGGGCTCGACTACAAGTTGCACCCGATGCAGCTCTCACAAGGCGACCAGTTCAAGCCTGATTTCCTGGCGATTAGCCCGAACGCCAAGATGCCGGCGATTGTCGATCACGACCCGCCGGCCGAGTTTGGCGGCGAAGCAGTATCGGTTTTCGAGAGCGGTGCCATATTGCTTTACCTCGGAGACAAGACCGGTCAGTTCATGCCAAGCGGTTCGCTGGCGCGCAAGGAACTGATGGAATGGCTCTTTTGGCAGGTTGGCAATCAAGGCCCGATGGCGGGGCAGCTCAGTCACTTCGTCAACTACGCGCCGAAGGACCAGGCCGAATACGGCCGCAAGCGCTATTTCGGTGAATATGATCGCAACCTCGGCGTTCTCGAAAACCGCCTCGAGGGCCGCGACTACATCCTTGGTGACTATACCGTTGCCGACATGCTCGCGTTCCCTTGGGCATTCATTGCCAAGCCGTTGACCGCGTCCCTCGATGAATTTCCCAACGTCTCTGCTTGGCGTGGGCGCATGAAGCAGCGACCGGCAGTGCAGCGTGCCATCGATCTCAACAAGGATGATCAGAACCGCGGTCAGCACACCGCAAGCAACAACGACGTGATGTTTAACCAGAGTGCGGCAAGCCTGCGGCGCGCCCAGGAATAGATCGGTTGACCGACAGCATGACTTGAGGGCTCAATAGGATCAAATCCAAAGGAGACCCGCTCGTGTTCCAACAGCCCGAAGTCGCCGGTGTCGCGCATTCGACCGTCAACGCGAACGGCATCGAGATCCACGTCGCGCGCGCCGGCCAGGGAAAGCCGCTGGTGCTGCTGCACGGCTGGCCGGAGTTCTGGTACGTCTGGCACAAGCTCGTGCCGTTGCTCGCCGACAGGTACGAGCTGATCATGCCCGACCTGCGCGGCTTCGGGGCAACCGAAAAACCGTACAAGGGCAAATCCGACCAGAACGGCGCACCGATAATGGCGCAGGACCTGGCCGCACTCGCCGATGCCCTGGGTCTCGACGAATTTGGCCTCGTCAGTCACGATGTCGGCTCGCTGATCGCCCAGGTGTTTGCTCGCGAACATCCAGAGCGCTTGACGGGCCTGTTCTTCTTCAATTGCGTCTATCCCGGGATCGGCAACCGCTGGCTTGTTCCTGAGCATCTTGCCGAGATCTGGTACCAGTCGTTTCAGCAAAAGGACTGGGCCGCTGAACTTGTCGGGTCCTCCCGGGAGACCTGCCGCATCTACCTCAAGAACATGCTCGCGCACTGGGCGCATGATGACAACGCGTTCACCGACGATCTTGAGGTCTGGGTCGACAATTTCATGGCGCCAGGCAACCTGCAGGGCGGCTTCAACTGGTACGTCAGCGCGCACGCGGCACGCATGGCAATGATGAAGGGCACCGCACCGAAGCTGCCGCCGATCGAAGCTCCGACGTTCATTCTGTGGGGCCGCCACGATCCGGTTATCAAAGCCGAATGGGCCGACAAAGTCGACGAACACTTCATGCAGGCCAACGTTGAGATCGCCGAAGACGCGGGACATTTCGTGCACTATGAGGCGCCCGATCTGGCCGCCACTAAAATCGCCGCGTTCTTCGCTACGCTTGACTGACCGGCCAACCTCACCATCAAACAGCAATGCGATGATTTGGTAGTTCAACGATGTTCGATGTGAGCCAGCTCTTGATGTACATAGGCGTCGTCGCCCTGCTGTTCATCGTGCCCGGACCGGCCGTCCTACTGACGCTCGCACGCAGCATCAGTAGTGGCGCGAAGGCCGGCGTCGCAACCGGTGCTGGTGTTGCGATGGGTGACTTGCTGCACACGCTCGCCGCCGTGATCGGCCTCTCGGCGATTCTGATGACATCGTCGCTCGCCTACGAGGTCGTGCGCTATCTCGGCGCCGGCTACCTGCTCTATCTCGGCCTGGTCGCGTTTTTCGAGCGCGCCGGCAACCTCGACCTGCCAGACGCACCGCCGATCACAAGTAGCTCGGCGTTCCGCCAGGCAGTCGTGATCGAGATCCTCAACCCCAAGACCGCGTTGTTCTTCCTGGCCTTCCTACCGCAATTCACCGATCCAACGCGCGGCGCGGTATGGATACAGTTGCTGGTGCTCGGTGCAATTTTCGTGACGATGAGTTTTGCTTTCACATCAATGCTGGCGATATGTGCGGCGGGCGTTTCAAAATGGATTGGGCGCAACAGCGGTATCGGCCGATGGCAGGGCAAGGCTGTCGGCACCATTTATGTTGCTCTCGGGTTGCAACTCGCACTACAGGAGAAACGCTGAGCATGAAGTTCGACGAACACAGGGTCTTGTCCGCGCTTTTTCATTCCTGGTCCATCGTCACCGCGGCGCAATGGTCGCCGGACAATCCCGCCAAAGGCCAGTGCAATGTCACGGCATTGCTGATCCACGACTTGTTCGGCGGCGTCATTCTGAAGACACCACTGGCGCAAGGGGATCATTTCTACAACCGCATTGACGACGCACGCTATGATTTCACATCATCTCAGTTCGAGCAGCCGATCGACTATTCCGACGTCGTCACCGATCGCGACGATGCCGCCCAGGGCACGACGCGGCACGAACTCACAACATTGCAGCAAGCCTTCGAGAAACACTACTGACGCAGAGGAACGCCCAGATGGTCCAGGTCAAGAATCTCACCAAGGAGAAACTCGCGCACGGCGAACTCGCCCTCGGCGTCGGTCTGCGCAATGCGCGCACCGTCGACATCGGCAAGGCGATGGCGACGGCCGGCTTCGACTGGCTGTTCATCGACATGGAACACAACGTGATGGATATCGACATGGCGTGCCAGATCGCCGTTGCCGGGCAGGACGCCGGCATCACGCCGATCGTACGCGTACCCGGCTTCGAGCAGCATCACACGGCCCGCGCGCTCGATGGCGGCGCCCAGGGCATCGTGTTTCCACATGTCGATGATGCCGAAACCGCGGCCCGGCTCGTCTCGTTCTGCCGCTACCCGCCGGCGGGCAAACGCTCGATGACCGGTGCGCTGGCGCAGATCGACTTCAAGAAGTATCCGCTCGACGAAACCGCGGAAGGTGTCAACGCGGGCACGTTCGTTGTCATGATGCTGGAATCGCCTGAGGCGATCGCCAACGCCGACGCGATCGCCGCGGTGCCGGGTGTCGACGCCCTTCTGATCGGCACCAACGACCTTTGCTTCGAGATGGGCATTCCCGGCCAGTTCACGCACGAACGCGTTATCGACGCCTACAAGACGATGATCGCAGCGTGCAAGGCGCACGGCAAGCATCCCGGCATGGGCGGCGTCTACGCGCTCGACCAGATGAAAATCTACACCGACCTCGGCGTCCGCCTGATCCTGTCCGGCAGCGATTTTGCGTTCATGATGAGCGGCGCCCAGGCGCAATCGGCGGCCGTGCGCGGTCTGGTCTAACGGTTCGGCATCAAAGCCGAACGCTGCCGGACGATGAAGTCAACGAGTTCGTGCGTCGGCTGTTCGCCGTCGACGCGCATTACAGGACACGCCTGCGCCTGTAACCAGGCCTCGTGGCCGGCACGGCTGCGCCCTTCAAAGGCCCGATCATCGTAACTGGCTGCCCAGTCCAGGAA